>NZ_NVPT01000007.1 GCF_002802985.1 Geodermatophilus chilensis
GGGTCGGGCCGGGGACCGACGGAGCCGGTGCCCGGGTCGGTGGAGGTCATGGTCGCTCCCGTGGGTGCGGCTGTCAGGGGTCCCGCAGAGACTCGCCACGCTCCCCGGCCGCACCCCGGCGGACGCGCGACCGGCGTGCACCGATCCGGGCACGGACCGTCCCGGCCGCGCCTCCCGTCCCAGCCGCCCCACTCCCCTCCCCCGGCCCACGGAGCGGGGGAGCTCTCGAGGCGGACCCCGTACCGCTCAGCCGCCCACGCGCGCGGCCGCGTCGGCCAGGACCGCCCTCAGCAGGTCGCCGTTGCGGCGGCCGGTCGACCGGTCGGTCTGGTGGATCGCCTGGGGCGAGGGGTGCGGCGCCCGCAACACCTCCCGGTCGCCGGGGCGCAGGCCGACGGCGTCCCAGGCGCGCTGGGCATGCCGGCCGAGCAGGACCACGACCCGTGCCTGCGGCAGCAGGTCCAGCAGGGCGCCGAGGTGCGGCCGGGCGCGGTGCGCGGCCGCGGTCAGCCCCAGCCGCTCCACCGCGGGGACGGCCGGGTCCGCGACCCACCACGGGACGACGTTCCAGTGCACGGTCGCGGCGTACGGCAGCCCGACGTCGGTAGAGGTGCGGTGCGTGTGGAACGCGGTCAGGTCGTCGTCGTGCCGGCTGATCAGCCGGGAGCCGTGTGCGGCGACCTCGGAGGGGTCCTGCGGGAGCACCAGCACCCGGGCGCCGGTCCCTCCGGACTCCGGGTCGAAGGACGGCACCCGGCGCCGCTCGGCCGTCGCGACGTCGCGGGCCCACCGGTTCAGGTCGGCGACGTGCGGCTCGTCCAGCCGGGCGTGCGCGCGGTGACCGACCCGGGGACGATCCGCTCGTCGAGCAGCAGGCCCTCCGCGTACGCCAGCGGGTTGCGCACGCCGGGGACGCGGAGGGCGGTGCTCACCGCCCGGTCCAGCGGGGCGCGCGCTTCTCGCGCTGCGCGGCGATGCCCTCCTTGTGGTCCTCGGACAGGTACGGGTTCGGGCCGACGTCCAGCCGCAGCGCCTGCCACAGCGGCAGCTCCAGGCCCTTGACCGCGGTCGCCTTCATCCGGCGCACCGACAGCGGGGCGTTGGCGGCGATCGCGTCGGCCAGCCCGAGCGCGGTCGGCAGGACGTCGTCCGCCGGGACGAGGCGGTTGACCAGCCCCCACCGCTCGGCGACCTCGCTGGTCACGTACTCGCCGGTGTAGAGCAGTTCCAGGGCGATGCCCATCGGGATGCGCTTGGGGAGGACGACGGAGCCGAAGTTGGCGCCCATGCCGATCTTGGCCTCGGGCAGCCCCATGCGGACGCCCGGCGCGACGACCCGCAGGTCGCAGGCCAGCGCCAGCTCGAACCCGCCCGCCACCGCGGCCCCGGCGATCGCCGCGACGACCGGTACCGGCACCTCGGTCACCACCTCGAACAGGGCACGGGTGGGCCGGTCCATGGGCGGGCGGAAGCGCTCGCCGCGGCGGTCGAGCTCGCGGATCTCGTCGAGGTCGAAGCCGGCGCAGAAGGCCGGCCCGTTGGCGGCGAGGACGACCGCGCGGACGTCGCCGTCCTCCCCGCAGCGCAGCAGCTCCTCGACCAGGTCGGCCTGCAGCGCGCTGGACAGCGCGTTGCGGCGCTCGGGCCGGTCCAGGGTCAGCACGCGGACGTGCCCCCGCTCCTCGACGACCAGTCCCGACTCCCGGCGCTGCGCGTTCCCCATGCCGCAAGCCTCTCAGTCGACCAGGTCCAGGGCGGCACCGACGATCGAGTCGGCGTCGAGGCCGTGGTGCCGATGGACGCTCTCGAGGTCACCGCTCTGCCCGAAGACCGTGACGCCCAGGTGGGTGGCCGGCACGCCGCGGACGCCGGCCAGGAACGCCAGCGTGTGGGGGTGCCCGTCGAGGACGGTCACCACCGGCGCCGCCCGCTCGGCCGGGAAGACGCTGTCGAGCACCCAGCCGGGGGCCTCGTCGAGGCCGCGGCGGCCCTGCAGCGCCCGGAACAGCAGGCCGGGGCTGGTCACGCACACCACGTCGGCCCCCAGCCCGAGCGCGTCCAGGCGCTCGGCGGCCGCGAGCGCCTCGGGCACCACGGCGCCCATGGCCACGAGGGTCACCACCGGCCGGGCGGACCGGCGCAGCGGGTAGGCCCCGGCGACGACCTGCCGGCGCCGCCGCTCGCGGGCGGCCGGGTCGGCCGGGACGGCGGCCAGGGCCTGGTCCACCGGGCGGGTGGACAGCCGCAGGTAGGCCGAGGAGCCACCGGGCCGGCCCAGCCGGGAGAGCGCGGCGAGCAGGCACCACTCGGTGTCCAGCGCGAACGCCGGCTCGAAGCTCACGCAGCCGGGCTGCTCCAGCCCGAGGGACGGCGTGGTGATCGACTGGTGGGCGCCGCCCTCCGGGGCCAGCGTCACGCCGGACGGCGTCCCGACCAGGATCGACTGGCCGCCCGCGTAGATGCCGAACGACCAGGGCTCCAGCGCCCGCTCGACGAACGGGTCGTAGAGCACCCCGATGGGCAGCAGCGGCTGCCCCCAGCGGCTCCAGGTCGCCCCGAGCTCGCCGATCGCACCGACCAGGTTGGTCTCGGCGATGCCCAGCTCGATGTGCTGGCCGGAGGGGCGCTCGCGCCAGTGCAGGATCGTCTCGGCGTCGTCGGCGAACCAGTTGCGCCGGTCCTCGTGCGACCACACGCCCACCTTGTTGACCCAGCCGCCGAGGTTGGTCGAGGAGCTGACGTCGGGGCTGACGGTGACCACCCGCCGGCCCACCTCGGGGGCGGCCCGGTTGAGGTCGAGCAGCGTGCGGCCCAGCGCCGCCTGCGTGGTCGCCGTCCCCGACGGCGTGCGGCCCAGGTCCGTGGGCACCGGCGGGGCGGCCTGCGCCTCGTACGTGCGGCGGCGCAGCCGCTGCGCCGCGTCGGCCAGCAGGCGGGCCGCCTCGCCGTCGGCGGGCAGGCCGGCCCAGGGGTCGGCGGGGTCGGCGCCCACCCGGGCGGCGAGCTCGTGCAGCTGGGCCTCGGTGAGCAGCGCGGAGTGGTTCTGCGGGTGGCCCTCGGTGGCCAGCCCGTACCCCTTGAGCGTGTAGGCGAGGACGACGGTCGGGCGGGTGTCGTCGATCTGCGCGAAGGCGGCCCGGAGCGCGGCGAGGTCGTGCCCGCCCAGGTTGCGCACCGCGGCGCGCAGGTCGGCGTCGGGCAGGTCGGCGATCAGCGCGGCGATCCCGGCCGCCCCCGGCTCCTCCCCCGGCAGCAGCCGGCGCATCTCGGCGGGGTCGTGGCGCAGCAGCCGCTGGTACTCGGGGTTGGACATCGCGTCGATCCGGTCGCGCAGCGCCGCGCCGCCGGGCCGGGCGAACAGCTCCTCGAGCAGCCGGCCGTACTTGACGGTGAGCACCTGCCAGCCGGCCGCGGCGAACATGCCCTGCAGCCGGGTGGCGCCCATCATCGGGACGACGCGGTCCAGCGACTGCCGGTTGAGGTCGACGACCCAGACCACCTCGCCGAGCTCGGCGACCATCGGGTCGAGCACGGCCTCCCAGACCGCCCCCTCGTCGAGTTCGGCGTCCCCGACCAGCGACCACTGCCGGCCGGTGCCGCCGGCGCCGAGCTGGGTGTTGACGTAGCGGCGGGCGATCGCGCCCCAGATCGGCGCGGTCGCGCCGATGCCGACGCTGCCGGTCGAGTAGTCGGCCGGGACCGGGTCCTTGAGCCGGCTGGGGTAGCTCTGCAGGCCGCCGAACTCGCGCAGCGTCGTCAGGTACTGCCCGTCGAGCTGGCCGAGCAGGTACTCCAGCGCGTGCAGCACCGGCGAGGCGTGCGGCTTGACCGACACCCGGTCCTCCGCCTGCAGCTGCTCCAGCCACAGCGAGGTCATGATCGTCACCATCGAGGCGCTGGACGCCTGGTGCCCGCCGACCTTGAGGCCGCCCGGGTTGGGCCGCACCCGGTTGGCGTGGTCGACGATCGCGGTGGCCAGCCAGAGGACGCGGTCCTCGATCTCGCGCAGGGCCCGGTCGCGGCCGGTGTCGCTGTCCGCGGGGGTGGCCGTGAGGCTCATGCCTTCGTCGCTCCTGGTGTCACACGCAGGTCCGCCGGGCCCTCGCACCGGCCGCCGACAGCCGACCACGGACGGCCCACGGACACCACCTCCAGATTGCGATCCCCGGGCACGGCCTGGCCGGTGATGTGCGGCTGGGGGCGCATCTCAACCAGGAGACGCGCTCCAGCCGCACATCACTGCAGCTGGCTCAGGGGCACGACTCCTCGCGCTGCACGACGCCGAGGTCGATCAGCCCCTCGGCGTCCCCGGTCACCTGCTGACCGACCGGGATGTTCTGCGTGCAGACCACCCAGTTGGAGTCGAGGACCTGGTTGCGCATCCCCAGGAGGTCGTGGGAGCGGCTCAAGAAGACACCGTCGGCCTGGATGGTGTTCTGCGCGGTCTGCAGATCGAGCCCCACCAGATCCGGCATGGCGAAATCGACGACGGGGGCGGTCGCCGTGGCCGGAGGCGGAGCCGATGACGTGACCGGGGCTGGCGTCTCGGTGACCGTCACCGTCACAGGAGCAGGGATGGGAGTGCCGTCGGCCGGGCTCGGCGCGGACGAGGAGGAGGCTGCCGCCGCACTCGACGACGCCTCCTCGGTCTCGCCCCCGGCGTTGCCGATGCCCACGCCGACCACCAGCGCAGCGGCCACCGCCCACACAACCGGACGCTTGTGGAAGGGCCTCTTGCCCGGAGTCGGAGGTAGCGGCGCGGTAGGGAATTGGCCCGATGTGTCGTACGAGGGCTGAGACACGTGGTTCCTCCAGAGTCGAGGGAGACGAGCCACACGGCCCGCACCAGCAATCCGGTACTGATTGGACCCGGATTACCAGCGGCCGTCATCGGCGTGCGGGCGCGGCGTCGTGACCCTCCGCAGGTGCCCGCGGCCGGATCCGGAGTCAGTCCCGCCCCACCGGTCACAGCCGCCCCAGACGCCTCGGCGGCCTGAGGGGACCGGTCCGTCCGGACCGGTAGACAGGACGCCATGAGCACCACGGACGTCCGGCCCTCCGACCCCAGCACCCGGCCGGCCGTCGCGATCCAGGCGACCTCCACGCCGGTGCTCAGCTACGCGCTGGCGCACAACCGCGTCCCGGTCGTCTCCCGCCTCGCGTTCACCAACCACGGCGCCGCGGTGCACGGGGCCACCGTGCGGCTCGGCGTGCGCGACGCCGAGGGCCCGATCGGCAGCCCGGTGGAGCTGCTCGTCGACCTCGACGCCGGCCAGACCACCGTGCTCAGCGACGTCGGCCTGGTCATGGACCCCGCCGCGATGCTGCAGATCGAGGAGCAGCGGCCCGGCTCGATCGAGATCGACCTGCTGGTGGACGGCGAGGACGTCGGCGGCACCGCCGTCCCGGTGCAGGTGCTGGCCGCCAACCAGTGGCTGGCCGCTCCCGTGCCGCTGGCGCTGGAGATGCTCGCCGCGCACGTGCTGCCCAACCACCCGAGCGTCACCACGCTCATCGGGGAGGCCGCCGACCTGCTCGAGGCGCGCACCGGCAGCGGGTCGGTGCAGGGCTACCAGTCCGGCCCCGAGCGGGTGGACGAGATCGTCGCCGCGCTCACCGAGGCGATGCAGCGCCGCGCCATCCGCTACACCGAGCCCCCGGCCGGCTGGGCCGACGTCGGGCAGAAGGTGCGCACCCCCGGCGACGTCCTCGACGGGCGGGTCGGCACCTGCCTGGACACCGTCGTCACCCTGGCCGCCGCGCTGGAGCAGGCCGGCATCCGGCCGTTGCTGTGGGTGGCCGAGGGCCACGCCTTCCTCGGCTACTGGCGCGAGGAGCGCAGCGCCGAGAGCGTCGCCACCACCGACGTCGCGCCGCTGGTCAACCTCGTCGACCTCGGCCTCGTCCGGCTGGTCGAGACCACGCTGCTCACCAGCCGCGGCTCGGCCGGCGCCGACCTGCACGCCCCCGCCTACAGCGCCTGGCTGGCCGGCGCCGGCGACCTCGACCGGGTCCTCGGCGTCACCGACGTCCACCGGGCCCGGCGCGACGGCATCGTGCCGCTGCCGGCCCGCACCCGCGGCCGGGACGGCGCGGTGCAGGTCGTCGAGTACCGCCCGACGGTGCACAGCGTCGCGGCCCGGCCGGTCGAGCGGACGCCGGTCGCGTCGGCACAGTCGGGCCGCCCGGAGATCCCGGCCCGCGTGCAGCAGTGGAAGAACAGCCTGCTGGACCTCTCGCTGCGCAACCGGCTGATCAACTACAGCGAGCGGGCCGGCCTGCCGCTGACCGTGCCGACCTCGCACCTGGCCGTGCTCGAGGACCTGCTGCACGAGGGCACCGCCGTGCAGCTGCTGCCCGACGACCGGATCGCCGCCGTGCACCGCGAGCGCGGCCTGGCCACCGCGCGCGACCTGCCCGACGCCCAGCTGGCCGAGGTGCTGGTGGAGCGCCGCGCGGTGCACGCCGCGGTCAGCGAGGGCGGGTACCTGCCGCGGCTGCGCCACCTGGCCTACAAGGCCAAGACGGTGCGCGAGGAGACCGGCGCCAACAACCTCTACCTGGCCCTGGGCAGCCTGGTGTGGGAGCTCGACGGGCGGCCGCTGCGCTCCCCGCTGGTGCTGGTGCCGGTCACGCTCACCCCGACCAGCCGCAACGGCGTCTACCGGCTCGCGCTCGACGACACCGGGTCGAGCACTCCGAACTACTGCCTGCTGGAGAAGCTGCGGCAGGTGCACGGCCTCGCCGTCCCCGGGCTCACCGAGCCGAGCGAGGACGGCGCGGGCATCGACCTGGACCGGGCGCTGCAGGCGATGCGCCAGGCGCTGGCCGACGCCGGGCTGCCGCACCGGGTCGAGGCGACCGCCGACCTCGCCGTCCTCCAGTTCGCCAAGTACCGGCTCTGGAAGGACCTCGACGAGCACTGGGCCGATCTCACCGCCAACCCGCTGGTGCACCACCTCGTGCACCGGCCCACGGAGGCCTTCGTCGACCCGGTCGCGGACACCGCGGGCGCCACCGACCTCGACGAGCTGGCCGCCCGCTGCCCGGTGCCCGCCGACGCCACGCAGCTGCGCGCGGTCGCCGAGGCCGGCGCCGGGCGCACCTTCGTGCTCGAGGGCCCGCCCGGCACCGGCAAGTCCCAGACCATCACCAACCTGCTCACCCGCGCGGTCGCCGACGGCAAGCGGGTGCTGTTCGTCGCCGAGAAGCGCGCGGCCCTGGACGTCGTCGCGCGGCGGCTCGAGGCCGTCGGCATGGGCCCGTTCGCGCTCGACCTGCACGACAAGGGCGCCAAGGCCTCGGTGGTGCGCGCCCAGGTGCAGGCCGCGCTGGAGCACGCGGTCGCCGTCGACGACGAGGGCATGACCGCCGACGCCGAGGACCTCCGCTCGGCCCGCCGCACCCTGGCCCGCTACGCCGAGCGGCTGCACGCCGAGAACGCCGCCGGGCTGTCGTACTACACGGCACGGACGGCGACCCTGGCCCGGCGGGACGGCGTCCCGACCCTGCCGGTCTCCCCCGCGTTCGTGGCCGCCGCGTCGACCGAGACGCTCACCGCGGTGCGTCACGCGCTCGCGCTCTTCCCGGACATCGCCGACCTGGTGCGACCCTCGCCGCGGCACGCCTGGGCGTTCGTGGACACCGCGCAGGTCGACCTGCTCGCCGCCCAGCAGACTGCGGCCGCCGTCGACCGGGCCGTCCGTGACCTGCCTCCCGAGCCGCACCTGGCCCGGGTGCTGCGCGAGGTCCGCACGCCGGCGGACCTCGACGCGCTGGCCCACCTGCTCGGCGGCCCGGCGACGACGCTCGACGTCCTCGACGAGGTGCCGACCGAGCGCTGGAACGTGGCGACGACGACCGTGCTCGGCGAGGTCGCCGCGTTCTCCGGCGCCGTCCACCCGGGGATGGAGCGGGCCACGCCGGCCGCCCTGGAGCTGCCGCTGGCCGACCTCTACGTCGCCGCGCAGACCGCGCAGGCCGGCCGGTTCATGGCCCGCCGGGCCGGGCTGCGCGCCGTCCGCGACCGGCTGGCGCCGGTGCTGCGGCCGGACGTGAAGGTCAGCCTCGGCGACGTCCCCGAGCTCGTCGCCCAGCTGTGGCGGCTGCAGACCGCCGCGCAGGGCATCGTGGCCCGCGCCTCGGTGATCCCCGGCCTCGTCGTGCCGCCCACCTGGAACCCGCTGGCCGAGCCCGAGCTGCTCGTCGGCCAGGTCGAGTGGCTGGAGCGGGCCGGCGCCGCCACCGACAGCGCCAGCGAGTTCGCCGTCGCGCTGCGCCGCTGGGTCGTGCAGGGCGAGGGGCCCGACCCGGCCGCCGGCACCGCCGTCGCCCAGCTGCGCGACGCGGTCACCGCGCTGCTGCGGGTGTGCCGCAGCAACCCGCGGCGGCTGGCCGAGTGGGCCGGGGACGACGGCCTGGTGCTGCGCTGGCAGATGACCCGGCCCGAGCGCGGCGTCGAGCACACCGGGCTGATGTCGCTGCGCCGCTGGGCCGACCTCGTCGACACCCTGGAGCCGCTACGCGTCGCCGGCCTGCACGAGGCGCGGGCGCTGCTGGTCACCGGCGAGCTGCCCGCCGAGGACGCCGTCCGGGCCTTCGAGCGCGGTCTGGCGCGGGCCTCGGTCGCCGAGCGCCGCGACGCCGCCGGCCTCGACGACTTCGACGCCGACGCGCACGAGCGGGCGATCAGCCGGTTCACCGACGCCTCGCGCGCGGTGCGCGCGCACCTGCGCTCGGCGCTGCCCGCCTCGGTGCTCGCCGCCCGGCCGTTCGACGCCGCCGGCGGCGACGGCGAGGTCGGCGCGCTGCGGCGGGAGCTGGCCAAGGCCCGCCGCGGGCTGGGCGTGCGCGCGCTGCTGGCCCGCCACGGCCGGCTGGTCACCACCGTGATGCCGTGCGTGCTGGTCAGCCCGGACTCCGTGGCGCGGTTCTTCCCCGCCGAGGCCGGCCTGTTCGACCTCGTGGTCTTCGACGAGGCCTCGCAGATCCGGGTGGCCGACGCGGTCGGCGCGCTGGGCCGGGCGAAGGCGGCGGTCGTCGTGGGCGACAGCCGGCAGATGCCGCCGACGTCGTTCGCCGAGCCGACCTACGGGGCCGCGGAGGACGACGCGGTCGAGCTGCTGGGCACCTCGGTCGAGGACGAGGAGTCGATCCTCTCCGAGTGCGTGCAGGCGCGGGTGCCGCGGCAGTGGCTGTCCTGGCACTACCGCAGCCAGGACGAGTCGCTCATCGCGTTCAGCAACGCCAACTACTACGACAACCGGCTCTCCTCGTTCCCGGCGCCGACGCACGGCCGGCCGTCGGCGGACGTCGACGGCCGCGGCATCTCGCTGGTCCGGGTCAACGGCACCTTCCACCGCACCGGCGCCGGCCGGCTGCTGCGCACCAACCCGATGGAGGCCAAGGCGGTCGTCGCCGAGGTGCTCCGCCGCTTCGACGCCGTGCCTCTCGGTGCAGGTCCGTCCGCGCTGCCCTCGATCGGCGTGGTCACCTTCAACGCCCAGCAGCGGTCCTACATCGAGGGCCTGCTGCGCGACGCCGGCGACGAGCGGCTGGTCGAGGCGCTGGACCGCACCGACGGCGAGGGGCTGTTCGTCAAGAACCTGGAGAACGTGCAGGGCGACGAGCGCGACATCATCCTCTTCTCCACCGGCTTCAGCGTCGACGACCGCGGCGTGCTGCCGTTGAACTTCGGCCCGCTCAACCGGGTCGGCGGCGAGCGGCGGCTCAACGTGGCGGTCACCCGCGCCCGCCGGCAGGTCGTCGTCCTCTCCTCGTTCGACCCCGCGCAGCTGCGCGCCGAGCAGACCTCCTCGGTCGGCGTGAAGCACCTGCGCGCCTACCTGGACCTGGCCGCACTCGGCACCGACGCGCTGCCGCGGGACGCCCGGCCGGTCGCCGTCCCGGACCGGCACCGCGAGGAGATCGCGGCGGCGCTGCGCGACCGGGGGCTGAGCGTGCGCACCGACGTCGGCCTCTCGGAGTTCCGCGTCGACCTCTCGGTCGCGCGCACCGAGACGCCGGACGAGCCGGGAATGGCCGTGCTGCTCGACGGCCCAGCGTGGGCCCGGCGGCGGACCGTCGGCGACCGCGACGGCCTGCCGGTCGAGGTGCTGTCGGGGATGCTCGGCTGGCCCGCCGTCGAGCGGGTCTGGCTGCCGACCTGGCTGCGCGACCGCGAGGCCGTGCTCGACCGGCTGGTCGCCGCCGTCGAGGCGGTGCCCGCGGCCACTCCGCCGGCGCCCGTCGTCGAGAGTCCGGCGTTTTCCGCGGAAACCGCCGTCCCGGGACCCCCGGTGCCCGCGCCCGCCGAGCCGCCGGCGCCCGAGGTGCGCGCGATCGTGCCCCTGCGGTCCGCGCCGCCCGCCGTCGTGGAGCCCGTGGTGGCCATTTCCGCGGAAAACGCCGAGCAGGCCCCGGCCGTCCCCGCGGGGACCGCCGTCGAGACGGTGGCCATTTCCGCGGAAAACGCCGTCGTGGAGCCGGAGCCGACGCCCGCACCGGCGTCCCGGCCGGCCCGGCGGACGCCGCGCAGGGCCGCCGCCCCGCTGCTGGACGGCGAGACGGCGTTCACGCCCTGGAACCCGAAGGGCGGCCTGGAGCGCAAGGCGCTGGACTCGCTGGACGACCCGCGGGCCGCCCGCACGGTCCGGCGCGTGCTGGCCGCCGGGCTGAAGGCCGAGGGTCCGGTGCACCGCGACCGGCTGGTGCGGATCGCCGCGGGCGCCTTCGGGCTGTCCCGGGTCAGCGAGGCCCGCCGCGACGCGCTGCTGCGGCTGCTGCCCGACGGCGTCGTCGACGGCGAGTTCGCCTGGCCCGAGTCGCTGGACCGCGCCGGCTGGACCGGCTTCCGCCGGCAGACCGCCGGCGCCGACCGGCCGCTGGAGCACGTCGCGCCGGAGGAGGTCGGCAACGCCATGGCGGCGCTGTGCCGGGCCGCCGGCGAGCTGGCCGAGGACGACCTGCTGGTGCGCACCGCCGAGGTCTTCGGCTACCGCCGCCGGACGCCGTCCCTGGCCCCGCTGTTGCAGGCCGCGCTCACCGGGGCGCTGGAGGCCGGCCGGCTGGTCCGCCGGGAGTCGGGACTGCTCGCCGCGGGCGGTCAGCCGATCGCGTAGGGGTCGCCGTAGACCGACCAGCGCAGCGGCGGGACCAGGTGCAGGTTGCCGGCCTCGAGGAAGGACCGCTGCGCGGTGTCGACCCGGCTGGTGTCCTGGTGCGCCTGCTCGGTGCGCATGGCCGCCACCCGGGCGTCGAGGAAGGCGTGCAGCCACGCCGTCTCGTCGCCGCCCCGGGACGGCGGGGCGGCCTCCTCCAGCGCGTCCGCCCGGATCCCGCCGAACGCGCCGGCCTGCTCGCCGGGGCCGTGCATCACCAGGGCGTCGTAGTAGACGAACTGGCCGAGCGCCGAGACGCCGTCCTCGAGCCCCTGCGCCACCGCCGGGTCGAAGTACTGCGCCGCGAGGACGTCGTCCTGCGCCTGGCGGAACAGCCGGTCCCCGGCAGCGGCCCGCCAGTCGTCGACGAAGGGCTCGCCCAGGCCCTCCTGCGTCACGTCGCCGATACCGAGCTCGGCCTGCCGCTGGATCGCGGGCAGGTACTGCTGCAGGTCGTTGCCGGGTGCCAGCTCGGCGTAGCGCTCGACCACCCGGGTCATGTCGCCGCAGCCGCTGCAGAAGCCGACCAGGCCGGCGGTGTAGCCGCGGTTCTCCGCCGGGACGCCCTCGACGTCCCACTCGATGTAGCCGTACTGGCCGCGCCAGTCCAGCGTGGGGTTCTCCGCGCTGGCGATCAGCTGCATGGCCACGTCGCGCTTGGCCGGAGCGGTGAGGTCACCGGTGTCCACCGGTGCCGCGGACGGCCCGGAGGCGGGCCCACCGCCCAGCCGGGGGACGACGACCGCCGCCACCAGCACCAGCAGCGCCACCGCACCGGCCAGCAGCACCCACCGGCCGGTCCGCCGCGGGGGACGGCGGTGGCGGCCGGGGTGCCCGGGCACCGGGGACCCGGGTCGCACCCCGGTACGCGCGCCGCCCATGACACCTCTCCCCCGTCGACTCCCTCTGGCCTCCCGGGGCGAACGCGCCGGCCCCGGCCCGGTGTTCCGCAGCCGCGCGCGACTCCCAGCCGGTGCACAGGGAGGTCCTCTACGGTCGGGTCTCCACCTGCCGCCGACAGGGAGGGACGCAGCACCGTGGACGAGGCGCTGAACCCCGCCGGAGCGGTCGCCGACCTGGCCGGCACCCGCCGGATCGGCCTGCTGGAGCCCGGCGACCCGGACCGCATCGGTCCCTACGACCTGCTGTGCCGGCTGCCGCGCGGCGGCCAGGGCGCCGACGTCTTCGTCGGGTCGGCCGGGGCGGACGGCGCGCTGGTCGTCATCAAGCGGCTGCCCGAGGGGGCGCCGGAGCTGGCCCGCAAGCGGCTGGCCCGGGAGGTGGAGAACGCCGCCCGGGTGAAGAGCTCCCGGGTCGCCAGCATCGTCGACCAGGACCTCGAGGCCGAGGCGCCCTACTACGTGCAGCAGTACGTCTCCGGGACGCCGCTGGACGAGTTCATGGCGCACCGCTCCGGCGGGCTGAACGCCGAGGAGCTGCGCCGCGTCGCCATCGGGCTGCTGCGCGCGCTGCGCGACGTGCACGCCGCGGGCGTCGTCCACCGGGACGTCAAGCCGGGGAACATCATCATCTCCGGGGACGACGTGTGGCTGGTCGACTTCGGCATCAGCCGCTACATCGGCCCCGAGCCGCCGTCGGGCACCGCGACCACCGGGATGGCGGCGCTCGGCACGAAGCTGTTCGCCAGCCCCGAGCAGCTGGCCGGGGCGGTGCTCACCGAGGCCAGCGACGTCTACAGCTGGGGCATGGTGATCGCCTACGCGGCCGGCGCGGTGCACCCGGTCGACCCCGACGACACGATGCCGGACTCCGACTACTACCTGGCGCTGCGGGCCGGCCGGCTGGACCTGACCGGGGTGCCGGCCAACCTGCTCGACAGCGTGGAGAAGGCGCTGCGGTTCAACCCCGAGCGCCGCCCGACCGTGGCCCAGCTGGCCCGCCAGGTGGAGCAGCGCACCCGCTGGCTGGGCGAGACCTCGCAGATCCCCGACCCGCGGACGACGATGCGCGACCTGCGCTCCCTCGGCGCGGTCACCGAGGCGGCCCGCTACGAGCTGGCCCGGCTGGAACGGGCGGTCGCCGACACCTGGACCGGCTTCGCCGTGGCCGCCGTGGCGATGGTGCTGCTCGGCGTCGTCGCCGGGCTGCTGCTCGCCGTCCTGTACCACGTCGTCTTCTGAGATCCGTCGTCTCCTGAGCCCCCACCCCTCGAGGAGGAGCACCGTGTCCGGCTTGTACGAGCGCGCACTGGCCCAGCAGCGGCTCGACGCGCGCCGCCAGCGGTTCCGGGAGCGCCAGCGGGTGCTGCTGGCCGTCCTGGCCGTCACCACCGTCGTCTTCTTCGCGCTGTTCGTCCGCTGACGATGCGCCGCCGCGTCTGCCCCCGCTGCCTGGAGTCCCTGACCGCGCCCGTGTGGCGCGACGCCACCGGTGCGCCCACCCGGCCGCCGGTCGAGCGCCGCACCCGCTGGCAGCGGCTGCTCGACCCGCTGCGCACCGACCCGCTGCCGGTGCCCACCGCCCGGGACGCCGCCGGCGCGGCCGCGGCCAACGTGGTGCCCACCTGCCCGCGCGGGCACCGGCTGCCGCCGGAGTACCTCGACCGGCCGACGGTCGTGGTCGGCCTGGTGGGGCTGACCGGCGCGTCCAAGAGCACCTACCTGACGGTGCTCATCGACCTGCTGCACGAGGGCGCGCTGGCCTCGCTCGGCGTCTCCGTCGAGATGGACGAGGAGTCCGCCGCCCGCTTCGACGACCACCGCTACCGGCTGCTGGTGCAGCGCCAGCAGCTGCCGCTGACCCTGCCACTGCTGGGCGAGGGCAGCTCCCCGGACCCGTTCATGCTGGTGCTGCGCGGCACCGGCCGGAACGGCGCCGAGCGCGCGGTCAACCTGGTGTTCTTCGACGCCTCCGGCGAGCAGCTGTACCGCAGCGAGGACATGGGGCTCTACGGCCGGTTCCTCTACGCGGCGACGTCCCTGCTCGTCGTCCTCTCCCCCGGTGTCTTCCCGCGGCTGCGCGCGGTGGCCGACCCCGGCGAGGACTCGATGGGCCTGGCCCGGCACACCCAGATGGTGGTCAACCTGGCCAACGTGCTGCGCGCCGCCCGCAGCCTGCCGCTCGACGCGCACGTGGACGACGTGGCCACCGCGGTCGTGCTGAGCAAGGCCGACAAGCTGCGCGGCGTGCCGGACTTCCCGGTCGAGACGCTGCGCGACCCCGACCTGCGCGCGATGCCCCTGGCGCACTGGTTCGCCGACGTGCGCACGAACAGTTCCCGGCTGGTCGACTTCCTCGAGGTCAGCGGCGGGTCCAACCTGCTGACGGCGGTGCTGCACCGGCTGCCGCAGCCGACCGTGCACGCGGTCTCGGCCACCGGCGCCGACGCCCGGGACGGCGGTTACCCGCGGATCGCCCCGGTCGGCGTGCTCGACCCGCTGCTGGTGCTGCTGGCCCGCTCTGGCTTCCTCTCCGCGGAGGGCCTGAACCCCGAGGACAGCGCCCCCGAGGAGTACGGCGCCGGCCCGCGCGGCCAGTGGTCGCGGTGAGCGGCCGGGCCTGCCCGCAGGCGCTCTACACCTCGGCCAGCCGCACGCTGGAGGGGCCGGGGTTCGGCGTCTACGCGCACTCGGCGGACTGGCCGGCCGAGGTCGGCCGCACCCGCAAGGCGCTCGGCGCGCTGGTGGGCTCCCGCCCCGAGGACGGCGAGGCCTACGGCGTGCTCTCCCGCGGCGCGGGGCGGGTGCTGCACCGCGCGGTGGCCGCCCGCGCCGACGGCTTCGGCCGCCCGGGCAACTACCTGGTGCACCTGCTGTGGGACGAGAGCGGCCGGCTCGGCGTGCGTGAGCTGCTGGCGCTGCGCCGGGCCGGGCGGTTCCTCGACGACCTCCCCGAGGACGCCGCCCCCACCGCCGACCTGCCACCGCTGCGGGTGGCGTTCGCCGACCGGGCTGCGCCGGCACTGACCCCCGACGAGGTGGACGCACTCACCCCGCCGCTGGCCGGGCTGCTGGCCACCCTCGCCGCGGGCTCGGGCAGCTGCGCGCTGCCGGTGCGGACGGCGTCGGGCCGCGAGGTGGCCGATGTGCTCTTCGCCGTCCTGCCGCGCGCGCTGACCGCCGGCGTCTCGCTGTCCGCCGGCACCCGGGAGGACGACGGCGACACCGCGCCGGTCGCCGTGCGGCTCACCGACGCGCCCGCATCGACGGCGGCCGGGGCGCACGACACCGAGCGCGCCCGCACGCTGCTGGAGGCGGCGAGCAAGGGCGAGCTCGCGCCCGACGAGCTGGCCGACGTCCGCCGCCTGGACGCGTGGCTGTTCGCCGACGCCTGGGCCGAGCAGGACGCCGCCGCGCTGTCGGGCGACCAGGTGGCCAGCGTGCTCGAGTCGTCGGCCGCACCGCGCTGGCTGGCGCGCCGGGGCAACGCGGCCGGCGCCCTCGACCTCGCCGCGGACAGCCCGCCCGTCGAGACGGCGCTGCGGGCGGCGGTCGACCGGTGGCCGGCGGTCGCCGAGCTGGTGCGCGGCCGGGTGCTGGCGGCGCTGCTGGACGAGGTGTTCGAGGGCGCCGCGGGCCCGGCCGAGCACGCCGTCGAGGTGGCCGGGGTGGGTCAGGCGGACCTGTGCGCGGCCGTGGCCGGCGAGGTGCGCCGCGGGCGCCGCATCGCCCGGCTCGACCGCACCGCCGGCCTGCTGGTCGAGCAGGCGCTGGCCCTCGGCGTCGACCTGCCGCTGTTCGGGCTCACCGGACAGACCTGGGAGCTGGCGCTGCTGGCCACCCGCCGCGAGGTCGTCGGCGACGCGCTGGTCGCGCAGTGGCGGTCCTCCGGTGGGTGGACGGCGGCGCACGGCGAGCTGCTCGGCCACCTGCTCGTCGCCGATCCCGGGTGGCTGGCCCGGCTGGGCGACGCCGTCCCCGTCTCGGCGCTGCCTCCGGTGCTGCGGTGGGCGGCGCTGCGCATGGACGTGGCCGGGGTCGAGGAGCTGGCCGTCGCCGTCGCGAGCGGGGCCGGCGCCGGCCGCGGCTGGGCGCTGCGCGAGGTGGTGTTCGGCTCGGAACTGCCGGCCGGCGACGTGGACCAGGTGCTCGGCCGGCGGCTGGAGCTGCTGCTGGTGGACGACGGCTGGCCGCCGGAGCTGGCCCGCTCCTTCGCCCGCAGCCGCGGCGCCGACGACGCCCCGTCCCGCCGGCGCCGCCGCCGCGAGTGACGGCGGACCCCGTCCGCCCCACGAGTCCCACCCGACGCGGCCCTCCCCGCCTGCCCCAGACGCCGCCGGCCGGGCTCCTAACCTCGGTGTCGACCACGCACGGAAGGACGCTCATCGTGGCCAAGCACCTGCTGGACGAGACCGCCGAGTTCACCCTGCCCACCGCCGGGCGGCACGCCGCGGACGGTGAGGAGGACACCGCCGACCGGACGCAGCGGTTCGACGCGGGTGCGCGTCGCCAGCCGCCGGTCCCGGGCTGCGCGGAGGGCAACGGCCGCACCCGGTAGGCAGCGCCGGGCGCCACCCGGCCGGCGTCAGCCGAACGGGCGTCGCGCCACCCCGGCTGTCACCCCGATCCGGTAGACACCGGACCGTCGCCGCGACCGCGCCGGTGCAGGAGGACCCTGCCCGGGGCGGTCGGCTCGTGCCAGGCGACGCCACGGGGTCGCGGGGCGGCCCCGCCCGGAGAGGTGGAGACCCGATGAGCACGGCCACGAGGACGGACCCGCCGGCACCGGCGCTGCACGCCGCCGACAGCCACGACCTGATCCGCGTGCACGGTGCGCGCGAGAACAACCTCAAGGACGTCAGCGTCGAGATCCCGAAGCGCCGGCTGACGGTCTTCACGGGGGTCTCCGGCTCGGGCAAGAGCTCGCTGGTGTTCGACACGGTCGCCGCGGAGTCGCAGCGGCTGATCAACGAGACCTACAGCGCCTTCGTGCAGGGCTTCATGCCGACGCTGGCACGGCCGGAGGTCGACGTCCTCGAGGGGCTGACGACCGCGATCATCGTCGACCAGCAGCGGATGGGTGCCGACCCCCGCTCCACGGTCGGCACCGCCACCGACACCGGCGCGATGCTGCGCATCCTCTTCAGCCGGCTCGGGCGGCCGCACATCGGCCCGCCCAGCGCGTTCTCGTTCAACACCCCCTCGGTCACGGCCAGCGGCGCCATCACGGTCGAGCGCGGTGCGCGGACGAGGGCCGAGAAGGCGACCTTCACCCGGCTCGGCGGCATGTGCCCGCGCTGCGAGGGCCGGGGCTCGGTCACCGACATCGACCTGTCCGCGCTGTACGACGACGGCCGGTCGCTCAACGAGGGCGCGCTCACCGTCCCCGGCTACAGCATGGAGGGCTGGTACGGCCGCATCTTCCGCGGCTGCGGCTACTTCGACCCGGACAAGCCCATCCGGGAGTACACGAAGCGCGAGCTGCAGGACCTGCTGTACCGGGAGCCGACCAAGATCAAGATCGACGGGATCAACCTGACGTACACGGGGCTGGTCCCGACCATCCGGAAGTCGTTCCTGGCCAAGGACGTCGAGGCGCTGCAGCCGCACGTCCGCGCCTTCGTGGAGCGCGCGGTCACCTTCACCACCTGCCCCGAGTGCGACGGCACCCGGCTCAGCGAGGCGGCCCGGTCCTCGAGGATCCGGGGCGTCGGCATCGCCGACGCCTCCGCGATGCAGATCAGCGACCTCGCCGGGTGGGTCCGCGAGCTCGACGAGCCCTCGGTGGCACCGCTGCTCGCGGCGCTGCGCGAGACCCTCGACTCGTTCACCGAGATCGGGCTGGGCTACCTCTCGCTCGACCGGCCGGCGGGCACGCTGTCGGGCGGCGAGGCGCAGCGCGTGAAGATGGTCCGCCACCTCGGGTCCTCGCTCACCGACGTCACCTACGTCTTCGACGAGCCCACCGCGGGCCTGCACCCCCACGACGTCCAGCGGGTGAACGAGCTGCTGCTGCGGCTGCGGGACAAGGGCAACACGGTACTCGTCGTGGAGCACGAGCCGGAGACCATCGCGGTCGCCGACCACGTCGTCGACCTCGGCCCGCGCGCCGGCACCGAGGGCGGCGAGGTCGTGTTCGAGGGCACCGTCGAGGGGCTGCGGGCCAGCGGGACGCTCACCGGGCGGCACCTGGACGACCGCGCCGCCCTGAAGCCGTCGGTCCGGACCCCGACCGGGGCGCTCGAGGTACGCGCCGCCCGCACCCACAACCTGCAGGACGTCGACGTCGACATCCCGCTCGGCGTGCTGGTCGTCGTCACCGGGGTGGCCGGCTCGGGCAAGAGCTCGCTCGTCAACGGCTCGGTGTCCGGTCGCGACGGGGTGGTGACGGTCGACCAGACCCCGATCCGGGGCTCGCGGCGGAGCAACCCGGCGACCTACACCGGGCTGCTCGACCCGATCCGCAAGGCCTTCGCGAAGGCCAACGGCGTCAAGCCGGCCCTGTTCAGCGCCAACTCCGAGGGTGCCTGCCCCACCTGCAACGGCGCCGGCGTCGTCTACACCGACCTGGCGATGATGGCCGGCGTCGCCACCACGTGCGAGGAGTGCGAGGGCAGGCGGTTCCAGGCCGAGGTGCTGGAGTACCGGTTCGGCGGCAAGGACATCAGCGAGGTCCTCGCGATGTCGGTCGCGGAAGCCGGGGAGTTCTTCGGCGCCGGCGAGGCGAGGACACCCGCGGCGCACCGCGTCCTCACCCACCTGGCCGACGTCGGGCTGGGCTACCTCAGCCTAGGCCAGCCGCTCACCACGCTGTCCGGGGGCGAGCGGCAGCGGCTCAAGCTGGCCACCCACATGGGCGAGAAGGGCAGCGTCTACGTCCTCGACGAGCCGACCACCGGCCTGCACCTCGCCGACGTGGAGAACCTGCTCGGCCTGCTCGACCGGCTCGTGGACTCCGGCAGGTCGGTCGTCGTCATCGAGCACCACCAGGCGGTCATGGCGCACGCCGACTGGATCGTCGACCTCGGTCCCGGCGCCGGCCACGACGGCGGCCGGGTCGTCTTCGAGGGCACACCGGCCGACCTCGTCGCCGCCCGCTCCACCCTCACCGGCGAGCACCTCGCGGCCTACGTCGGCACCTGAGCCGCGCAGGTCCGCGCCGGCTCAGGTGCGGCCGAGGGCGACCAGCGTGACGTCGTCGGTGTCGGCCGGGTCCAGGGCGGCGAGCGCCTCGTCGAGCAGCGCCTCCGGCTCCTCGCCGGCGGCGACGGCGGCGCACAGCGCGTCCAGCCGGTCGGGCAGCGGGACGTCGCGGCGCTCCACCAGCCCGTCGCTGTAGAGCAGCAGCCGGTCCGGTGCGGCCAGCCGGACCCGGGTCTCGGCGTAGTGGACCTCGTCGAGCAGGCCCAGCGCCGGCCCCCGCCCCTCGGACAGCAGCCGCACCCCGTCGGCCGTGGCGTGCAGCACCGGCAGGTGGCCGGCGCTGGCGACCGCGACCTCCCCCGTCTCCGGGTCCAGCTCGGCGACGACCGCGGTGGCCAGCTCCCCCGGCAGCAGCGCGGCGATCACCTCGCCCAGGCCCTGCAGTGCGGCGCCCGGGCCGCGGTCGCGCAGCAGGTGGGCGCGCAGCGCGTGCCGCAGCTGCGCGGTGACCGAGGCGGCGGCCAGCCCGTGCCCGGCGACGTCGCCCAGCACGATCGCCAGCCGGCCGCTGGGCAGCGGCACCAGGTCGTACCAGTCGCCGCCGACGACGTCCGCGGCGCTGGGCCGGTAGCGGGCGGCCAGCGCGACCCCGGGCACCTTCGGCAGCTCCTCGAGCAGCAGGGTGCGCTGCAGCGCCGCGGCCAGCCGGTTGTCCTCGCCGGCCCGCTGCAGCGCCGACTCGGTCAGGTGCGCGGCCAGCGCCTGGGCGGCCTCGACCTCGTGCTCGCGCCACGGCGTCGCCGTCCCCCGCACCGTCTCGCGCCAGGCGGCGAACGAGCGGCGCGGGGACAGCCGCGGCCCGGCCTCGGTCTCGACGGTCTTGGGCGTGTGCGGGTTGCCGCCCCAGGTGACCTCGCGCAGGGTCTCCGGCCGGAACCAGGCGAGGAAGTCGCCGCGCCCGCCGCCGAGCTCGACGGCGAGCAGGCCGCTGGCGGTGTCGGCGACGTCCGCGGCCCCGGGCACGACGCTGCCGAGCACGTCGGTGGCGGTGCGCCCCCGGGCGAGCAGCCCGGCGACCAGCCCGGGCACCCGCTCCGCCGGCGGGGTGCTGCCGAGCAGGTGCAGCCGGCCGTCGAGGCGGACGGCGGCGCCGGCGGCGGGCAGCAGGTCCAGCACGGTCGGCGTCCCCTCGGTGAGCGCCTGCGCCGGCCTGCGTGGGGTGCGGCCGAGCGCGGCCACCAGCTCGGCCTGCCGCTGGGCGACGGCGACCACCTGCCCCTGCTCGCCGGCCTCGACCGTGGTGTGCAGCAGCAGCGAGGCGGTGCGGCCGAGGAACTCCGCGGCCACCCGGTCGGCGTAGGAGGGGCGGTGCGGGCCGCTGGAGGAGTGGCAGGAGATGAGCCCCCACAGCCGGCCGCGGTCGATGAGCGACACCGACATCGAGGCGACCACGCCCATGTTGCCCAGGTACTCCAGGTGGACCGGGGAGACGCTGCGCAGCATCGCGCCGGAGAGGTCCAGCGGGCGCCCGGTGACCGGGTTCGCGGCCGGCTCGAGCGGCACCCGCCGGTAGGTCGCGTCGGGGATCAGCCGCAGCCAGTTGGTCGCGTAGAGGGCGCGGGCCTGGGCCGGGATGTCGCTGGCCGGGTAACGCAGGCCGAGGAAGGGCTCGAGGTCCGCGCGGCGGTCCTCGGCGACCACCTCGCCGTTCCACTCGGGGTCGAAGCAGTAGACCATGACCCGGTCGAAGCCGGTGAGCGCCCGGACGTCGCGGGCCAGCGAGGCGGTGAGCTCCTCGAGGGTGCGGCTGGCCGACAGCCGCTGCAGCACCAGCGCCAGGCGGGAGTGCCAGACCGCGTCCGCCTGCTCGGCGCCGGCGAGCGGCTCCCACTCGGTGA
Source organism: Geodermatophilus chilensis (assembly GCF_002802985.1). Taxonomy (GTDB): domain Bacteria; phylum Actinomycetota; class Actinomycetes; order Mycobacteriales; family Geodermatophilaceae; genus Geodermatophilus; species Geodermatophilus chilensis. The sequence continues at coordinate 21,100 of NZ_NVPT01000007.1, forward strand.
CCAGCAGCCCGTCGGCGCGGTGGACGACGAGGTCGATCTCGGCGCCCCCGATGGTCACCCGCAGCGGGTTGACCTCAGCGAGGTCGCCGGCGAGGCCGGCGCGCAGCCGGTCGAGGTCGGCCGCGGGGAGCACGTCGGCGAGGGACGCCGGGGTTCCGCCGAGGACGTCGGCGGCGTTGGCCGAGGCGACGACGACGGCGAGGTCGGGCTCGGTGACGGCCAGCAGCGCGCCGTGCGGCTGGATCGCGCCCGGGACGGCGATCGGCTCGTCGGCGCAGCGCTGCAGGGCCTCGTCGGAGCCGGGGGGCTGTGCGCTCTGGCCCGACTCCGCGCCGCGGTGCGCTCCTCGCTCGTTCCTCACTGCGATGCTCCCGCGGCTGTCGTCGGGCGTGTGCTCGCGGTCAGCGTCATCGCCGGCCGACCCTACGGACCGACCTCGTTCTCCATCAGGCTGGGCGACTCGACGATCGGCACCACCGCCCGCAGCTCCAGCAGGTCGACCACCAGCCGCACCGGCCGGTTGGCGCGCGGGCAGACCACCTCGAGGGCGACCCCCTGGTCGGCGGCGCTGCGGGCGATGCGCGCCAGCTGCCGGGCGCCCGAGCTGTCGAGGAACGTCGTGTCGGTCAGGTCGACGACCAGCGACTGCGGCTGCTGGGACAGCTGTGACGCGAAGGCCTCCGCGAGGCGCGGGGCCGTCGCCAGGTCCAGCTCTCCGCGTACGCTCAGCGCCGGCCTCCCGAGGACCGTCGTCCGTTCGACCTCGAACTGCACGGATCGGTCCCCCCATCGACGCACACAGAACCTGACCAGCCTAGATGCCTGCGGGCGGGAGGGGGGTACCCGGCGTGGACATCGCCTTCACGGTCCACCTCCCGGTGGACACCGGGAGCATCCCGTTCATCCGCGGGCTGTGCCGCCAGGCCCTGGTGCACCTGCGCATCGAGCGGGCGGTGATCGACGAGATCGCGCTGGCGCTCACCGAGGCCTGCGCCAACGTCGTCCAGCACGGCGGGGACCAGGCCCAGTACGAGGTCGAGGTGGCCATCGACGACCGGCTGTGCCGGATCAGCGTGGTCGACAACGGCGAGGGCTTCGACCCCGCCACGCTGCCGCAGCAGGACGAGCGCTCGCCGCTGGACGGGGGCCGCGGACTGCTGCTCATGCAGGCGCTGGTCGACCGGCTGGACTTCCGGCACGAGCCCGACGGGCGGCACCTGGTCACGCTGGAGAAGCGCCTGGGGCCGCACCCGCCGCTGCGCCTGGTCGACCCCGTCTGAGCATGGCGGCAACGGGAGACGTCCTCCAGGACCGTTACGAGCTCCGGTCGCTGATCGCGACCGGGGGCATGGGCGAGGTCTGGCGCGCGCAGGACCGGGTGCTCGGCCGCGAGGTCGCGGTCAAGGTACTCAAGCCCGAGTTCACCGGCGACCCGGTGTTCCTGACCCGGTTCCGCACCGAGGCGCGGCTGTCGGCCGGGCTCACCCACCCGAACATCGCCGTCCTGCACGACTACGGCGAGGCCGAGCCGGCCGCCCCCGGCGGCGACCGGCTGGTCTACCTGGTCATGGAGCTGGTGGACGGCGAACCGCTGTCGGCGGTGCTGGCGCGCGAGGGCCGGCTGACCCCGGCGCGGACGCTGGACCTGCTGGGGCAGGTCGCCGCTGGGCTGGCCGCCGCGCACGCCGGCGGGGTCGTGCACCGCGACGTCAAGCCGGCCAACCTGCTGGTCCGCCCGGACGGCACCGTGAAGATGACCGACTTCGGCATCGCCTGGTCGGCCGCGAACGCCACCGTCACCCGCACCGGCCACGTCGTCGGGACCCCGCAGTACCTCGCGCCCGAGCTGGTGCAGGGGCAGAAGGCCACCCCCGCCGTCGACGTCTACGCGTGGGGCACGGTCGCCTACGAGTGCCTGGCCGGGCGCCGTCCCTTCGACGGCCCCGACCCGGTCGAGGTCGCGATGCGGCGGACCTCGGAGTCGCCCACCCCGCTGCCGGCCGACGTCCCCGCGCCGGTGCGCGAGCTGGTCGAGCGGACCCTGGTGATCGACCCGGCCGCGCGGATCCCGGACGGCCGGGCGCTGGTCACGGCCGTGGCCGACGCCGCGGCCGGCCGCGCGCCGGAGCCGGACGACGAGCGGACGGCGACCCGCGTGCTGCCCGCCGTCCCCGTGGCCCAGCCGACCACCGCCCCGCTGCCGGTCAGCCCGGTCGCGGCCGCCACCGTCCCCCCGGTGTTCCCCGCGCTCGAGGACGAGGACGACGAGCCCGACGACCGCGGCCGGGTGCGCCGGCTGGTGGTGCCGGTGCTGGTCGGACTGGTGGCCACGGCGTTCGTGGTCACCGGGCTGGTGCTGGGCAGCCGCGACGTCCCCACCGCGGCGCCGGCCGCGCCCGCGCCCACCACCTCCGCGCCGCCGACGACCGTCGCGCTGCCGCCGACCGGCACCTTCGTGCGGGTGGACCCCGCCGACCACGTCGGGCAGCAGGTGGCCGCGGTGCAGGCGTGGCTGACCGGGCTGGACCTGCGGGTCAGCCTCGTCGCGGTCGAGCGGGCCGACGTCCCCGCCGGTCAGGTGCTCGCGCTGGCGCCGACCGGCGAGCTCCCGGTCGGGACGACGGTGACGGTCACCCACGCCGTGGCCCCGCCGCCGCCTCCTCCCCCGCCGACGACCGCCGCGCCGTCCCCCACGCCGACCCCGCAGGCGTCGACCGCGGAGAAGGAGCGCGGCCGGGACGGCGAGCGCGGGCGCGGCCGCGACAAGAAGGACGACGACTGACCTCCTCCCGCGGGTAATCCGGGTGCGGACGGCGGAGCAGCCCTGCTCCACTGTCGCGCCACCCGCCCGGAACGAGAGGGATATGGAGAAGATCAGCGACCGCCTGCTCAACTGGGCGTCGATCCTCGAGCCGACCACGCGCCTGCAGGCCGAGCGCACCGCCTCGATGCCGTTCATCCACCCGCACGTCGCCCTGATGCCCGACGCGCACCTGGGCCTCGGCGCGACCGTCGGCTCGGTGATCCCGACCGACCGGGCGATCATCCCGGCAGCGGTCGGCGTCGACATCGGCTGCGGGATGATGGCCGTGCGCACCCAGTTCACCGGCGACGACGTCCGGGGCCGGAACCTGGCGACGCTGCACGAGCAGGTCTCGCGGGCGATCCCGCTGTCGGCCGGCCGCTACAACAAGAAGCTGCGCGAGACCGCGGCGGCGCGCGTCGCGGAGCTGCGCGACCTGCCGGGCGTCGCGCAGGCCGACGGCGTCGCACACAACTGGCCGCTGCAGCTGGGCTCCCTGGGCTCGGGCAACCACTTCATCGAGGTCTGCCTCGACGAGGCCGACCGGGTGTGGCTGTTCCTGCACTCCGGCTCGCGCGGCGTGGGCAACCGGCTGGCGTCCAAGCACATCCGGGTGGCCCAGGACCGGTGCCGCGACATGGACCTGCCCGACCGCGACCTGGCCTACCTCGAGGAGGGGACGGCGGAGTTCGACGCCTACGTCGAGGCGCTGCACTGGGCGCAGCGGTTCGCCGCGCTCAACCGCGAGGAGATGATGGACCGCCTCGCCGAGCAGGTGTCGCAGTTTCTGAGTGGGCGTGGCCTGACCGAGGAGGTGCACCGCGCGCAGGTCGTGCAGTGCCACCACAACTACACCGAGCGGGAGACGCACTACGGCACCGAGGTGTGGCTGTCGCGCAAGGGGGCGATCTCCGCGCGGGCCGGCCAGTGGGGGCTGATCCCCGGCTCGATGGGCGCGGCGTCCTACGTCGTCGTCGGCAGGGGGAACGTCGAGTCGCTGACGTCGGCGCCGCACGGGGCCGGGCGCAACCACTCGCGGGGTGCCGCGCGGCGGATGTTCACCCGGGCTGACCTCGACCGGCGGATGAAGGGCATCGCCTGGGGCCGCTCGGACGCCTTCCTCGACGAGCACCCCGACGTGTACAAGCCGATCGACCAGGTCATGGCCGACGCCGCCGACCTCGTGGAGGTGCGGCACACGCTGCGCCAGGTGGTCAACGTCAAGGGCGACTGAGAAGGACCCCTTGCCCCCCACCGCTCGCAGGCTCGCGGCGGGACCCTGCCGGGGGCCGGGGCCGGGTGCGTGAGCACGTGGGCGCCGGCGCGCCGGACCGGCCCGGCACCGACCGGGCCTGACCCGCACCACACCGGCCGCTGTCCCGCACCCGCGGACGCCGGCCGTCACATCCGAGGGGACCGACCGTCCTCGTGGGAGCTCTACCCCTGCCCCGCATGGTGGGCAAGGTAGGAGCCCCCGCGCAGCAGCACCGCCGGCGTCCCCGCACGAGCTGCCGGCAGCCGGCACCCGCGGACCCGCCGACACCCCGCCGGACGCGTCGACACGATCCGGCGGCGGGCCATCTCACCGTGCCCGAGCCGAAACCGGTCGGTCCTGTTAACGTTGCAAACCGGGTCGAAGAGCTGGCCCGGACCTACCTGTCCGTGGGGACGCCGTCCGGCGGCTCAGCTGTCGCCCGGCGCCCCGCAAGGGGGATCACCATGCCCGCACGAGTTCTCGCACAGCGGCCGCCGGAGCGCCCGCTGCTGCTGTCCATCGACCTCCGGAGCGGCCGCATCACCGCCGTCGGCGAGCTCGACCGCCTGGTCGCCCACCGGCTCTCCGACGCGCTGCACGCGCTCAGCGTGACCGGCCACCGCAGCTGGACCATCGACGCCGCGGGCATCACCTTCTGCGACGCCGAGGGACTGCGGGCGCTCGCCGGGGCCACGACGTTGGCCGAGGAGCGCGGCTGCACGCTGCGGCTCGTCGCCGCCTCGCCGTTCACCGTCCGGCTGCTGCGGCTGACCGGCCTGTCCCACCTGGTCGACCGCGCGGCCGACCGCTCCCCTCTCGACGCCGCCTGAGGCGGACGGGGCCGGGCACCCGCGCGGGCGCCGTCACGCGAGGCCGTGACGGCCGTCACCTAGTGTGCGGGCCATGGCATCTCGGCAGCTCAGGACGGTTCTGGAGGGTGGCGGGTTCTTCGAGGGCCCGCGCTGGCACGAGGGCACCTGGTGGGTGTCGGACTTCTACCGGCACACGGTCAGCCGGGTGACCTCCGACGGCGCGGAGACCGTCGTCGTCGAGGTGGAGGGCCAGCCCTCGGGGCTGGGCTGGCTGCCCGACGGGTCGCTGGTGGTCGTGTCGATGAAGGACCACCGCGTGCTGCGGTACGCCGACGGGACGCTGTCCACCCACGCCGACCTCACCGAGCACTGCGGCGGGCACCTCAACGACCTGGTGGTCACCGAGGCCGGGCAGGTGTTCGTCGGCGACTTCGGCTTCGACCTCATGGGCGGCGGCGACGCGGGAACCGCGTCGCTGAAGCGCATCGACCCCGACGGCACGGTGTCGGTCGCCGCGGAGGGGCTGCAGTTCCCCAACGGCATGGTGATCACCCCGGACGGCGGCACGCTCCTCGTCGGGAGACCCTCGGCAACCGCTACACCGCCTTCGACCTGGGCGCCGACGGCGCGCTGACCCACCGTCGGGTGTGGGCGCCGCTGGGCCCGGAGGTCACCGGCCGGACCACCGAGGAGGTGCTCGGCCAGCTCACGGTGGCGCCGGACGGGTGCGCGCTGGACGCCCAGGGGCACGTGTGGGCGGCCGACGCCGTCGGCGGCCGGGTGGTGCGGGTCGCCGAGGGCGGCGCGATCGTCGACGAGGTCGCCGCGCCCGAGGGGCTCGGCGTCTTCGCCTGCATGCTCGGCGGGGACGACGGCCGCACGCTGCTGATGTGCTGCGCGCCGGACTTCTACGAGCACAACCGGGCGCCGGCGCGCGAGGCGGTGCTGGTGGCGACCGAGGTCGACGTCCCGCACGCCGGACGGCCGTAGCCCGCGCGGGGTCAGCCGCTGTTCCGGCCGCCGAGCGGGTGGTCGGTGTCCGGGACCCCGCTGCCGGCCTCACCCGGGTTGGTCGACATCTCGCCGTCCCGCGCGGCCCGCGGCTCCTCCTGCTGGGAGGGTGGCCCGACCTCAGCGGGCTCGGGGCGTTCGCCGGGCAGGACGTCGTCGTCGGGTCGCTCGTTGGCGCCGCCGTAGGGACGGCCGGTCATGTTGCCCTCGGTCATCGCAGGCCTCCTCGTGCCGGGGCCGGAGGGGTACCCGCCTCCGGCGCGCGTCACGCGGGCGCGATGACCCGCACCGGCTCCCCGCGGAGGAAGGCGGCGACGTCCTCGACGGCGTCGCCGTAGAAGACGCGGTAGGTGTCGCGGGTGACGTAGCCGAGGTGCGGGGTGAGCACGGTGCGCGGCGCGGTGCGCAGGGGCGAGTCGGCCGGCAGCGGCTCGCGGTCGTACACGTCGAGGCCGGCGCCGCCGAGGCGGCCCGCGGACAGCGCTTCCAGCAGCGCGGCCTCGTCGACGATCGGGCCGCGCGAGGTGTTGACCAGGATCGCGCCGGGCTTCATGCGGGCGAGCTCGTCGCGGCCGACCAGTCCGCGGGTGCGGTCGGAGAGCACCAGGTGGACGGTGACGACGTCGGCGCCGGCGAACAGCTCGTCGCGGTCGACGCGGCGGACGCCGGCCTCGGCGGCGCGCTCGGCGGTGAGGTTCTGGCTCCAGGCGACGACGTCCATGCCGAAGGCCTGGCCGATGCGGGCGACGCGGGTGCCGAGCCGGCCGAGGCCGACGACGCCGAGGCGGGCGCCGGCGAGGTCGGTGCCGACGGTGCGCTGCCAGCCGCCGGCGCGCAGCCCGGCGTCCTCCTCGGGGACGTGCCGGGCCACGGCCAGGATCAGCGCCCAGGTGAGCTCGGCGGTGCCGGTCGGGTGCGCGCCGGTGCCGCAGACCGTGATGCCGCGCTCGGCGGCCGCGGCGACGTCGATGGCGGCGTTGCGGGCGCCGGTGGTGACCAGCAGCCGCAGCCGCGGGAGCCGTTCGAGGAGGCTGCGCGGGAACGGGGTGCGCTCGCGCATGGCGACGACGACGTCGAACCCGGCCAGCCGCTCAGCCACGGCGTCCTCGTCGTCGAGGTGGTCGGCGAAGGCGACCACCTCGGCCTCCTCGGGGAGGCGGGACCAGTCGGCGAACTCAGCGGACACGGACTGGAAGTCGTCGAGGACGGCGATGCGCAGCACGGTCCCGAGCATGACGGCGGCCCCCGCCCGGTGCGAGCGGGGGTCGCCGGAGCGCGTCAGCGCGAGGTGCTCAGCGCACCGGACCGCGGCCGTAGCCCCGGCCGCCGCCCTGCTTCTTGTTCTGCTCGCCCATCTTGGCGATGAACTCCTTGATCTTGGCCTGGTTGTGCGGCTTGCGGGCCTCCTGGATGACCTTCGCCGCGATCCCCGACGCCAGGACCTTCCTCAACATGCCGGCCATGGTGCGTTCCTCCTCGGTTCGGTTGAGCTGTGTCCTGCCCGGGCAGGAGTGGCCCCAACCACCTCGCTGGGAGCAGCCGTGTGCTGTCGTCCCGCCACTTTCCGTGCAGGCACTCCGGGGCTCGGTCAAACTCATGGTGAAGCGCCGACCTGCGGGTTCGGGTTGCCGAGGATCGGGCCGTCTCGGCGTCTGCGGTGGTCAGCGCGGCGTGTCGTGGTGCGGTCGGGGCGGGTCGGGCAACGCCCCGTTCCTGCCTTGCACCTCCTCCAGGGCCGCCTAACGTCGGTCGCCGTCCGGCAAGGGCCCTTCGTCACGAATCGTGTGACACCCGCCGGACGCCGCCGAACCGCGCACCGGTCGATGACCGGTGCGCAGGCCGGGGACCCACCGCAGCACTGGGGTGAAGCGCGATCCGTCGCGCCGGGCGACTCCCCCGTCCGAACCCGTCAGCTAACCCGGTAGGCGGTCGTGGAGAACAGGAGAACCGTCGTCGATGACGACTGCCCGCACGTCCTTCGCTCGTCGCTCGTTCCGTGGTGTCGCCGTCGCCGCCATCGCCGGCGCCGGGATCGCTCTCTCCCCCCTACCGGCCTCGGCGCACACCGTCGCAGCCCCTGCCGCTTCGGCCGCCGCGTCCAGCAGCGCCGTGCAGACCGCCGTCGACACCGCACTCGCCCAGGTGGGTGACCGGTACGTGTACGGCGCCACCGGCCCCAACTCCTTCGACTGCTCGGGGCTGACCACCTTCGCCTACAAGGCGGCCGGCGTCTCGCTCCCGCGTACCTCGAAGGCCCAGGCGACGTTCGGCACGCCGGTGTCGAAGGCCGACCTGCGGCCCGGTGACCTCGTGTTCTTCTACAGCCCGGTCTCCCACGTGGCCATGTACATCGGCAACGGCCAGATCGTGCACGCCCTGAACGCCAGCAAGCCGGTCCAGGTCACGTCGCTGGACTACATGCCGAGCTTCTCGGGCGCCCGCCGGGTCATCTGACCCCCTTCTGCGGCGAGATCGCCGGTCTCACACGGCTACGACGCTGTAGGCGTGCGAGATCGGCGATCTCGCCGGGCGGTCAGCCGCAGGCGAGGACGCCCTCGGCCGGGTTGAGCGATTCGTAGAAGGCGCTGAAGGCCTCCCGCCATGTCAGCGGGAGGCCCTCAGTCGGGCGGTGCTTACTGCAGGGAGACGGTGACGCCCCCGGAGAAAGCGGAGTCGTGGAGCTCGATCGAGGTCGGCACCGTGCCGGCGGGGACGTCGAAGACGACCTTGCTGGCCAGGGTGTTTCCGGGGTTGATCTCCTCGTACAGCGAGGACGAGTTCTCCAGGTAGATCGCAGCCTCGCCGTCGGCCGAGAACTGCTGGCCCTGCGCGTTGAACAGGGTGGCGTTGTCGCCGAAGAAGCTCTGCGCCTGGTCGCCGATGTTGGTGATGGTCAGGTCGACGATGCAGAACTGGCCCTGGGCCTTCTGGCTCAGGAACTCGTTGCCGATCTCGGTGCCACTGCAGTCGACACCGTTCACGACGAAGTTGAAGTCACCGTCCGCGGCGGGCTCGCCGATGCCAGGCGCCTCGGGAGCCGGCGCCTCGGCCGCGGGTGTGTCCACGGCCGGAGCAGCGGCCGCGTCACCGGGCGACGCGTCACCGGTCGCGGTCGTCGACTCGCCATCGCCGCCGCCGCCCTGGGTGGCGATGGCGATCACGACGAGCACCGCAAGGACGATGAACCAGGCGCGCTTGTAGAAGGGCTTCTTGGCCGGGGCCGGCGGCTGAGGGGCGTACCCCTGCGGGTCGGCCGGCACGTGAGTCGACTGCGACATGTGTTCCCCCATGGGGCGGTGATGATCGAGGCCCGCGAGTGCGACAACAGTCGTCCGTCATCGCGCAACCCCGGGTTGGACGCGAGGACAGTGGCACGTACGAGTCCTGGAACCCGGCAGGACTGGTGTGGCGCCGCCTCTTGCGTGACCTCCCGCCACTCCGGTCGCCGACGCATCAGGCCGCTGGTCGGGACGTGCCTGTCACTCGCAGAGAGTCCAGGTGGCCCCGTTGTCGAGCGTGATGATCACCTTGCGGTTCTCAGCAGCCGGGCCGGGCAGCAGGTTGCCGTCCGCGTCGTGGTCGGGGACGTACTCGGAGTACTCACTGCCGAGACCGAAGGCGGTCAGGGACTCCCTCGGGACACCCAGCTCCACGAGCTCGTCGAGCACCGCCTGCGCTCGGCTCAGGCCCCGCGCTCGCTGTCCCTCGATCGGTCCGACGTCGGCCGTCGTCCCGGTCAGCGTGGCGGTGGCGCCGGTCTCGACCAGTTGCTTGGCGATCGGCTCCAGGATGGCGCGCGCCGCGGCCGGGTTCGCGAACTCCGCAGAATCCGGGAGGAAGGCGACGTCGCTGCCCGTGAGTTCGACAGTGGGCCCGGAGCATGCCGGCCCGTCGGGGATGGGGACGATGCGGACCTCAGGGAGCGCCGCCCTCCCGCCATCCGAGGGCGAATCGCCTTCGAGAGGTGCGTGCTCCACCTCCATCTCGCCACCGGCAGCCTCGATGACTGCTTCCCAGATGGCTGCAAGGTTGTCGCGCTGCGCAATGCCCAGCGGCTCCTGCGGCGCCGCGGTGTCCCCCAGCCCCTGGAAGGTCACGTCCATCCCCTCCAGGTCGGGGAGCGCGCCGATCCTCTGCAGGGTGTCCGCGACCTCCTGCGGATCGGCCTCCAGCAGGCCGGGCTGCGTGAAGTCGAGCGGCGCCACCGTCGACAGACCCGAGTCGATGACGGCGATCTCGTGCGGCAGCGTCTCCACCGACCGGATGCTGCGCGCGGCGAGGTCGAGCCCCGTCAGCACGTCCGCCTCCGGGTCGTCCGCCCGCGCCGCAGCGATCCCGTCGAGCACCGCCCGCCGGTTGTCGTTGCGGCTCGCGTCGCGGCCCTGACTGGTCCCTCCCTCTACGACGAGCGACATCGTGCCGAGGACCGACGGCTCCCCGTCCGCGACGACGATGGCAGCCAAGGACTGGTTCGCGACTGCGCGGTCGAGCACCCCCATCGCCCGGCCGCCGAGCTGCGGCGCCGGCATGTTGCTGCGGGCGCCGACCACGAAGGCCGCGGCACCGGTGGGGTCCGCCGCCGCCTCGCCCCCACCGCAGCCCGCGAGCCCGACGGCGAGGCCGAGCGATGCGGTCGCGGCCAGCAGGCGGCCGGGGACAGAGGAAGTGCGCAAGGACGTGCCTCTCGATCGAGCGGGTGCGGACGCGCGGGGCGTCGGTCGGGTCAGTAGACGCCGTTGGGCGTGCCGTGGCCGTTGGGGGTGCCGTGGCCGTTGGCTGACCTCGGCGCGAGGAGGGGGAACGCGTCGCGGGGGATCCGGATCAGCGCTCCGAGGTCGCGCGGCGTCGGGCGCGACGGACTACCGCCGTCCCCCACACGGGGCCCCGGGACGCCCGGCTGCGGCGGCTCCTCCGGGCCACCGACCCGCCGTCCCGTCGTGAGGCCGTTGGTCGCCTCGGGCAGACCGAGGTGGCCGGCGACCTCGACGCGGACGAGCTCCTTGAGCTCGGCGATCTCCGCGTCCGTGGTGGCGAGGGCGTCCTCGGCCGACCGGTCCGCCTGGTCGATCGCATCCCGGGCCTGTGCCAACCGATGCCGGATGTTGCTGACGACCTCGGTCCGCCGCGCCACGACCTCGTGCTGCTTGAGCAGCTTCTTGCGCAGCGCCGCGTAGGTGCTCATCCGCGGCGTGTGCTCCGAGAAGCCGGTGTAGAAGGCGAACACCCCGGAGGCGAAGTACAGGCCGGCGAGGAGGAGTGCGGAGAGCAGTGCGTGCTGCGAGTCCGCAGCGGGGTCGGTGACACCGAAGGCCGACGTCACGTCGGCGGCACTCGACTCGGAGACCAGCCGGAAGTAGAACGCGACGCTCCCCAGCACCAGCCAGCCCACGATCATGAGCAGGAGAGCCGGTCGGCCGAGGCCGCCGCGTGCTTCCCGGAGATCCTTGAGGGTCCGGCCGACACCGTGCATGAGCCCCACCGAGATGACGGCGAAGGCAGCCGTGAGGGCGAGAACCACCGGCTCGCCGGCCTCGCGGAACGACGTGGCCAGGACGACGTAGAACGTCGCGACGTCACCGGCTGCCGCCACCGCGAGCATCAGGTAGAGACCGATCCGCTTGTACCAGGGGCGATCGAGGCCCTCGAGCGGGTCCAGGGTCGGCCGGGGACGGCTGCGCCGCTCCCGTCGCTCACCGGGCTCCGCCTCGGCGGGCTCGACGATGCGCTTCTCGAGGACGGCGATCAGGCGCTCGGTGTGCTGCAGTTCCGCGGCAGCCGACTCGGCACGCTGCTCTGCCACCACCTCGGCCGCTTCCAGCCGGCTGACTTCCGCCTGGGCGGCGGCGATCCGCTCGGTGCGCTCGGCGAGGACGTGCGCGCGCCGCTTGGTGCGCAGCCCCTCCAGCCAGCCGTCGAGGACGTCACCGTTGCCGGCGTCCAACGACCCGGCCTGGGCCAGCGCGGCGATCTGCGCGACGACGTCGTCCCGGTTGTTGCGCGGCGCGAGGAAGGGGAGGCGGACGTCGACCGGCGCTCCCTGCTTGCGGCGGCGCGACCAGGTCCAGCTCATGCGGAGGCTCCAGACGGTGCGGGGGCGGGCAGCGGAATGCCGGGCGCGACCCAGGTCGGCAGATCGCACAGCTCGGTGTCCCAGAGGCGGACGAGCTCCTCGCGCTGCGGGTGGCGGCGGAGCAGGGCGCGTCGGTAGACGGCGGCCTTGCGGTGGGTCAGCTCCCGGGCGCGGACGACGTGCGAGCGGGCCACGTCGGCGCGGGCCTGGACGGCAGCGCGCAGATGGGCCTGTTCGGCGAGGACGTCGTCCAGCCGGCGCTGGGTCTCGGCCTGCGCGGCGCGGGTGGCGGCCACGGAGTGCTGATGGGTGATGGCGCGGCGCTCGCGGGTCGCGGAATCCGGCAGGTTCTCCTCGCCGGGATAGCGGCGGGCGAGCCACGCGGGCGCGGGCGGCTGCGCCATCCGTTCGACGTCCTCGGCCTGGCGCTCGAGGGTGGCGCGCAGGGTGCACAGCTCGGCGTCGATCTGCCCGAGCCGGACGTCGGCGGAGCCGGTGTCGATGAGGCAGGCCGTGCGCTCGCGCTCGCAGGCCTCGCCGTACTCGGCGACGAGCTCGGCCAGGACCGGCGTCGAGGCGACGCTGACCCCGACCGGCAGGCCGGCCCGGCGGTCGGCGCGGGCGTACCAGCGCAGGCGCAGCCGGGTGCTCCACGGGATGCGGAGGGTCCGGTATCGACGGTCGATGCGCTGGGCACCCGTCAGGGCCACGCTCCACTCCCCCGTGTCGTCCATACGTGGGGACGGGCTGTGGTGCGGCGTCCCCCACCTCCCGGGGTGGACGTCGACCGGTCGACGGTCACGCCCGGTGACGGGAGGCGATCGGACGCTAATGGGGGGTTGCTCGTCCGGAACTGTCGTGGCGGGGCTGCCTCACCCCATGGGGTCAGCCGCGGCGGCAGGGGTGCGGCGGCTCGTCGGCCGGCTGCAGGGAGAAGACCGAGGCGGCGTCCTGCGGCCAGGTGCGCAGGAAGAGCAGTCCGTACCGCTCGTTGAGCAGCGCGTCGGGTCCGGTGGTGCCGGCCAGGTCCAGCAGGCGAACGGTGTCGTGGTTGCGGTAGCGCCGGAGTTCCGTGCCACAGGCGACGGTGAGCACGTCCCCGACGGCGCCCATGACGACGACCGGGGACCACGCGTCGTCCGGGCTGTTGTCGCAGAGCAGTACGCGGTGGGGTGCACGGCGTGCCCGGTGGCATGGCTGGTGCAACGGGCCGTCCGGCTGGTGCTCGCGGCGGTCGGCTCGAGCTCCGGATCGGTCACGAGGTGCTCCTGTCCTGCGGTGCCTCCGGTCGCTGACGACCGGCTGGGGACAGCACAGCACCAGAGCGGCGCGGTGCGCGCGCTCGAGACGCCGTCGTCCCCCGCTCGCGTGGGTGACGACCGACCCCGGTGACGCAGCGTCAGGCCCCGCCGTGTGTGCAGCGTCAGGTCACCGGTGGGTACGGGGCCGACGTGGACAGGCGCACGCTGCTGCTGGGGGACTGGACGCCGGTGATCAGGGACGGCATCGACATCCTGCGACTGATCATCTTCGTCGGAGCCGGGGTGTACGCGGCCGACGGCAGGTGGGGCTCGGCGGCTCTCCTGGCCGTGCTGGGGAGCGTCACGCTCGTCGCACGGTTGGTGAACCTGCCGCGGCTCTACGACCTGGCCCTGACCCTGGGCATGGCCCTGCAGGGGTTCGGCGAGACGCTCGGCCTGTACGACCAGTTCCTCCGCTTCGACGACCTGGTGCACTTCACGCTGCCGATGCTCACGGCCCCGGTGGTCTACATCGCCCTGGCCCGGTTGGACGTCGTCCCGGACCCCCGCGACGAGACACACCTCCAGCACTACGTGGGCATCGGCGTCGTGACCGCGGCGCTGGGCATCGCCATCGGGGCGCTCTGGGAACTGTTCGAGTGGCGGTCCGACGCCTGGTTCGGGACGGCCCTGTCGGAGGACAACGACGACACCAACGGCGACCTGTTCCGCGACACCCTCGGGTCGCTCGTCGGCGCTGCGTTGCTGGTCGTGTGGGCCCGTTTCGGCTGGGGATCGGTGCGCCGCATCCCCGGGGTGAACACGCATGAGGAGGTCAGCGCCTGACGCGCGTGTGGACGGCGCAGCAGGATGCTCGGGTGACCCCGCGCATGCACCGTTCGCACCGCGCCGCCGGCGCACTGGTCGGGTCGGCCGTCGGCGACGCGCTCGGCGCGCCGTTCGAGTTCGGCCCGCCCGGCCGGTTCTCCGCCCGCTTCTCCACCCCGGCCCGCGGCGCGCACACCGAGATGTGCGGCGGCGGGGCGCTCGGCTGGGAGCCGGGTGAGTTCACCGACGACACCCAGATGGCGCTGCTCGTCGCGACGTCCCTGGTCGAGCGCGGCGGGCTCGACCAGGCCGACCTGTTCGACCGCTTCCTGCGCTGGGCGGCCGCGGACCCGCCGGACGTCGGCAACCAGACCCGCGCCGTCCTCGGCTCCGGCCTGCCGTGGGACACCGCGGCGGCCGAGCACTTCCGCCGCACCGGACGGGCCGCCGGCAACGGCTCGCTGATGCGCACCACGCCCGCCGCGATCCGGTTCGCCCGCGAGGGGCGCGCGGCCACCACGGACGCCGCCCGCCGCATCTCGGCGCTCACCCACGGCGACCCGGCCGCCGGCGAGGGCTGCGCGGTCTTCCACGAACTCCTGCGCGTGGCGCTCGACGGCGGGAACCCGCTGGCCGCCGTCCCCATGGCACTCGAGGCGGTGGCCGACGAGCACCGCGAGCGGTACGCGGAGGTGCTGGCGCCGGACTGGACGCCGGAGCCGGGCACGCCCAACGGGGCCGTGTGGCCGACGCTCGCCAGGGGTCGGAGAAGCAGGCCCGCACGCCGCCGGGCTGGCTCACCATCGATCGAGCGGGGCCCTTGCTCGACTTCTGCGTCCGGGTCGCAGGCGAGTACACCGCAGCCATGTCGACGGCCTCGGACGTCTAGAGCACCTCCGTCGGCAGTCCACCCCGACACCCGGGGCACTCTGTCCCCGTGTCCGAGTTCCACGGTCCGCAGTGGGATCGCCCTACCGGGCGGGGACCGGTGGTGGCGGTGGGCAAGCTGGTGGCCGACCAGCTGCTCGAGCTGTCCGCGCCGCTGGTGGTCGGGAGCCAGCAGCGGGTGGGGCGGACGACGACGGCGGGCGGCGCCCCGGCCAACGTGACGGCCGGTGTGGCCCGCCTCGGCGCGCCGGCCCGGTTCGCGGGCTGGGCGGGTGCGGACCCGCTCGCGGACGGGCTGTTGACCGGGCTCGCCGACCGCGGCGTCGAGGTGGCGGTCGTGCGCCGCGGCCGGGCGCCGCTGTCGACGGTGCTGGTGCACCCGGACGGCGAGCGGACGCTGCTCACCGACCGCGGGGAGGGCGGGCTGGAGCCGGCCGACGTCCGCGCCGCGTGGCTCACCGATGCCGCCGTCGTCCACCTGGACGGCTACGACCTGCTGCGCTTTCCCGAGGCGGTGCTCGCCGCGGCGTCGATGGCGCACGGCACCGGCGTGCCGGTCAGCGTGGACGTCGCCGCCGCGACCCGGATCGGGCGTCACGGTGCGGAGGCGTACGTGGAACTGCTCGCCGGCCTGCGATCCAACGTTCTGTTCTGCAACGCCGCCGAGGCCGCGGTGCTCGGACTGGACGGCGACCTGCCGCAGTGGGCGCCGGGATTGGCGCTGGTGCACGCCGGCGTCCGGCCGACCCGCGTGCTGACGCGGGCAGGCGCGTGGGAGGTGTCGGTCGAGCCGCTGCCGCAGGGCGCGCTGCGGGACACGACCGGCTGCGGGGACGCCTTCGTGGCCGGCGTGCTGGCCGGCTGGCGCGCCGGGGTCCCCGTGCTGGACGCCGTCCGGACAGGTCACGCGGCGGCCGCGGTCGTCGCCGGTGTGGTCGGTGGCCAGCCGCCGGACTGAAGACCGGGCCGAAGCAGCAGGCAGGACTCCGCCGGTGCTCCTGACCGGCTGAGGTCGACTGTGCTCGACGCGGACACTTCGCGCTTCAGCGCGACACCGCGCGCAACCGTTCGGCGATCTCCTCGACGTCCATCGCTCCGGCGGCGACGTCCATGACGAGCTGGAAGGCATCGTCGTCGTCCAGGTCCGGTTCATGGGCGTTGATGTCCAGGAACACGAGGGTGGCCAGCCACCCCAGTCGCTTGTTGCCGTCGACGAGTGGGTGGTTGTTGACCAGCGAGTGGAGCAGCGCCGCGGCCTTCAGGGCGAGGGTCGGGTAGGCCTCCTGCCCGAAGACGTGCGATCGGTGACGTGCGACGGCAGAGTCCAGCAAGCCGACATCCCGCACCGGGCCCGTCCCGAGGTCCCGTATCAGGCGGAGCAGGTCATCGAGGTCGAGGTACTCGACCTCGCTCACACGGTGCCCAGGCGGTGCAGCACATCGCCCCACTTGTCGATGAGCCGCGTCGAGCTCTCCCGGACCCGGGCGGCGTGACCCTCCCGCTCGTAGCGCTCGAGAACGGCGCGGCGAACGACCTCCTGGCGAGAGATGCCTTCGGCAGCGGCCAGTGCCGTGAGCGCCCGCTCCAGCTCGTCATCGGTGCGCAGAGTCATCGCCATGTCGCCATGGTATCGATGTGGTACCACGTCGGGTTCTCATGGCACGGGACTCGGTCAGAGGCGAGCGGTGGAACGTCTCGTCGCGCGACGGCGCCGGCCGGACCCAGCGGTGGGTGCGTCCGCGGGCGCGGCTCCTCCGCGGGCGACGGGGTCCGAGGGACCGGGCACGGGTGTAGAGAGGGCGCATGGCCTCGACCGGCGACGTCCCGATCCTGCTGCTGGACGTGGACGGCGTGCTGAACACGGCGCGCGCGGACCTGCCCGACGGCTGGGAGCGGGGCACGTTCAACGGCTACGTGCTGACCTGGGACCCAACGGTGACGGCGCGGCTGCGGGAGCTGCACGAGTCCGGCCGGGTGGAGATCCAGTGGCTAACCACCTGGACGACGGACGCCGACCGGCTGCTCGCCGAGCCGATGGGACTGCCCCGCGGCCTGGTGACCCACGCCCGCGCCGACTCGGCGCCGACCGGGTTCGCCGGTGTGTTCGGCGGCCGGTCGGGGTGGTGGAAGCTGACCGCCGCGCAGGCGGTCGCCGAGGCCGAGCCCGACCGGCGGATCGTGTGGGTCGACGACGACCTGGCGGTGCAGGCCGCCGACACCGGCGACTGGCTGGCCGCGAACCCGCACGTGCTGGTGGTCGCGCCGGACCTGTTCGTCGGGCTGACGCACGAGCAGCTGGACGCGATCGAGGCCTGGCTCTGAGCTGACGGTGCCCATCGTCGCGGACACTGCATCCTCGTCCAGCAGCCAGCGACACCCCCGGCGATCCGGACGATCCGGACGACGACGAGAGCCGTGCCCCGCCACCCGAGGTCCTACGGGCGACCTCAGCCCCTGCCCACAGGTGTGAGCAGGGGCTGAGGTCCGGCCGGGAGGGTGTCGGCCTCCGCACGGTCAACCCCTGCCCCGCACTGTGGGCAGGGGACGAGCGTCCGTACCGCGGGTGCGGCTACGCGGGAGTGCAGTGGGACGGCGTCTCGCGGCCTCGACGAGAGTGCATCACTCGGCTCAGCCGACGACGGTCGCCATCTCGACGAGCCGGCAGAGTGCGTTCACCTGACGCAACTGCTCCGGCGTCCGGACGGCGGCGTCGAGCAGCTCCTCGCTCATCACCACGACGGCCAGCGCCTTGGCCCGCGACACCGCCACGTTGAGCCGGTGCAGGTCGTAGAGGAACGAGACCCCGCGGGGCGCGTCCTCGGCCGAGGTCGACGTCATCGAGTAGACGACGACCGGCGCCTCCTGCCCCTGGAACTTGTCGACGGTGCCGACCCGCGCGCCGTCCGGCAGCGCCCGCCGGATCAGCGCCACCTGGTTGTTGTACGGCGCGACCACCAGGACGTCGTCCGGCCCGACCGTGAACCGCTCCCCCGCGGCGTCGGCCCAGCCGACGCCCTGCAGCGAGTGCCACAGCTCGGCCACCGCGGAAGCCTCGTCCGGGGACGCCGCCATCGACGGCTGCACGTGCTCGACGAACCGGACGGCGAGCCCGCTGGCCCAGCCGTCCACGGCGATCCGGTCGCGGCCGGCCGCCGACTCCAGCCGGCCCTCGTACGCCAGGTCGGAGACGAACGCGGTCAGCGCCGGGTGCATCCGGTAGGTGCGGTCGAGGAAGACACCGCGGTCCTCGGGCACGGTCGGGTGCCCGTCGAGCAGGTGCTCCAGCGCCGAGAGCCCCGACTCCCCCGGGTGCACGGCCTGCGTCGGCTGCGCCAGCTGCTGCGGGTCGCCGAGCAGCACGAGCGAGCGAGCCGACCGCGCCACCGCCACCGCGTTGGCCAGCGAGAACTGCCCCGCCTCGTCGATCACCAGGACGTCGACCGCCTCGGCCAGGTCCTCCCGGCACCAGAACCACGACGTCCCCCCGACGAGCGACGCGGAACCGTCCAGCAGTCGCGAGGCCACATCACCGGCATCGCGAGACCACTCCACGCCCGGCGCCCCGCACGCCTGGGACTCCTCGCACTTCTGCAGCGCCGGCCGGCCCACGGCGCTCAGCACGTTGCCGATCACCGCGTGGGACTGCGCCGTGACGCCGACCTTCTTGCCGGCGTCCAGCAGCGCGCGGATCAGCCGGGACGCCGCCCGCGTCTTGCCGCTGCCGGGCGGCCCCTGCACGGCCAGCACCTCACCGTCCAGCGCCAGGCCGAGCCGGACGACGGCGTCGCCGGCCTGCTCCCCCGGCAGCCGGCGGGTGTCCGCGGGGACGACGCGGTCGAGCAGCCGCTGCCCGAGACAGGACTGCCCGGCCAGGACGGCGTCCGCGGTGGCCGCGATCGCCGCGCGCATCTGCTTGTCGTCGAGCGGTCCCTCCGGGCCGAGCCCGCGCGGACCCGCCGGCGCCTTGGTGCTCTTCACGACCACTCGCCCGGCGACCGCGTCCAGCGCCCGCACCTCGCCGACCCGCGCCCGGCTGTCGACGTCGAAGGCAGGCTTGCCGACCGAGAGCTTGGCGTCCTGGGGCGGGAAGGTGAACTCGTAGAGCTTGCTGCGCTTCTCGGTGCCGATCTCGACCGCGGCGGACAGCCCGCCGAGCGCCGTCCGGTCCTCGACGAGCTGGTCGTCGTCCAGGTCGCCGCGGCTGAAGAACTCCCACCAGCCGGGCCGGGCCTCGCGGCGGTGCCACTGCACGAGGTCGCCGAGGAGGCCGTGCCCGCGGTCCTGCAGCTGCTCGACCAGCGCCAGCTCGGCGACCTCGGCGTCCGACCGCGGCGCGGGGACGGCGATCTCGGCCACCGCCGGGCGCGGCTGCGGACCGTGCAGCGCCTCCAGCTCGGCCCGCTGGGTCTCCAGCCAGTCGTGCAGCTCGCGGGTGGAGTCGACGTCGTCCTTGTTGTAGTCCTCGATCGACTGCAGGCGGGCCGGGTCGCGGTCGATCAGCCACTTCTCGTACTCGACGACGCTGCTCATCGCGTCGGCGACGTCGCCGGTGTGCGCACGCCCGTAGAAGGCCTCGACCTTCTTGATCGAGTAGGACTCCTTGCTGATCCGCATCGACTGGCGGACGACGGGATAGAGGTCGACGAACCGCTCGGCGCGCAGCAGCTGGTCGAGCTCGGCCTCGCGGACGCCGTACCGCCCGGTGAGCCGCTTGAGCGCGCTGACCTCGTAGGCGGCGTAGTGGTAGACGTGCATGCCGGGGTCTTCCCGCCACGCGTCGACGATGCGGTCGACGAGGTCCTCGACCATGTGGCGTTCCTCGGCGGCGTCGTGCGCCCAGAGGGCGGTGAAGGAGCCTTCGCGGTTGCCCAGGCCGGCGAGGTACTCGAGCCCCTCGCCGTCGCCGGCGAGCGGGTCGCCCTCGAAGTCGAGGTAGAGGTCGCCGGGGCTGGGCTCGGGCAGGCGCAGCAGTCCCTGGGCGGTCTGCGGGGGAAGCAGCGTGCGGGTGGGGAGGCCGGCCGCGCGGCCGCGGAGCTGCTCGCGGGCCTGGTCGCGCAGCCGCTCACGGGTCCCCCGGCTGATGCCGGTGGCCTTGAGGACGTCGTCGGGTGCGTCGGCGAGCTGCTCGAGGGTGGCGATGCCGACGCCGTTGAGGGCGGCGCGCTGGTCGCGGCGCATGCCGGCGACGAGGCTGAGGTCGTCGCTCTCGCGCAGCTCGGTGGAGCAGCGGGAGGCCCAGGTGCACTGGTCGCAGTGGCTGACCGGGATCGGGGCGGTGGGCGTCGGGGTCTCGATGAAGCCCTCGAGCCGGGCGCGGGCGCGGCGGGCGTAGGCGGCGACGTCGACCAGCCGCCACGGGCGGGTCTCGCCGTCGCCGGTGACGACACAGATGCGCTCGGGCGCGCGGCCCTGCAGGGTGGCGAGCCGGTCGGCGTAGGTGGCCATCTGCAGCAGCGCCGGCACCTTGATCCGGCGGGCGAGCTTGGCGTCGGCGACCTCGTAGGACCAGTCGCCGAGGTCCGACGGCGTGGCCGTCTTCAGGAGGAAGTCGGCCTGGCCGCCCCAGGTGCCGTCGAAGAGCGTCGCCTGGTGCACGACGTCGACGCCGGCGCGCATCGCCTCGAGCGTGGCGGCCTCGCGGCGGTCTGCCAGCCGCGCCACGGTGCGCCCCTGCTCCTCCAGCGATTCCAGGTAGCGCAGCTCGTGCGCGATGCCGAGGTCGGCGACGAGCACGGTCTGGTCGCCGGCGCCCTCGGCCGGCGGGTCGAGCCGGCGCTCGGCGACCTGCAGGTTGAGCGCAGTGAGGTGGTGGCACTCCTGGTGCCGGGTCAGGTCACTGGGGCTGAGGACCAGCCGCCCGTCGACGCGGTACACGGCGTCAGCCCGCGGTCGGGTGGATGGCGGGCGTGGAGAGGTGGAGCAACGTTCCCCCGTGGTGCGTGGTGCAGAGCCGGAGCGACCCTGCCACCTGCGCCGGCCTCAGCGAAGCTCCCGCGCCGACCGCACACTCGCCGACCTCTGACACGGGGCGCCCGCACGTCAGCCGGAGAGGGGATCAGCTCGCCTCGGCCCACTCGGACTCGACGAACTCCTGCGCGCGCCGGATGCCCTCGAAGTCCGCGCGGGCCGCCCGCGACCGGGCTCGCACCTGCCGTCGTTGGCGCCATTCGAGCGAGGGGAGCTCGACCTCACGGGAGTCCGGCTTGGGTCCGAGCCCCGCGCGCAGGAGAGCCACCTGCACCGGGACGACCCAGAAGTGCCGTTCGGCCAGCCAGCGCTCGTCGGCCTCGGTCAGGTGCGTCATCAGTGCCCAGCGGGCGAGTTCCAGTTGGCCGTCCGCCGCACGCAGGCGGGCGTCCGCGGCACGCCGTCGTACCGTGCTACGCCGCCACCAGAGCACTGCGCCCACCGCTGTCAGAACGATCCCGGAGACGAGCAGAGCGACGAAGAGCTCGAAGAAGACGTACGGCGAGACGATGAGCCAGCAGACCAGTGGGATGCAAAGGCCCGCGTACATCCAGAAGTCATCGTCCGACGTCACCGTCTTCGACCTCCATCTCGGGTCCGTCCACCGATGTCGCCGGCCTGGTTCGCCCCATTGCCGCATTTGAGGCTCCCGGCACCGCCGAATCCTCACACCCGCGCCCGGCGCTGGCCAGGGGGCACAGAGTCGTGACCGCGCTGCACAGGGATCGCCATGCGTCTGCTCGGAGTCGGCCACCGGGGTACCGAGGACGTCGTCCTACCGACCCCCACGGACGGAGGACCCGCATGGATGCGTGCGATGCGGTACCGGCCATCGGCGGCCAGCCCGAGGTGGTGCAGATCCCGCCCCCGGAACCGGGCCCAGGCAGAACCGGCCTGTTCACTGGCCTGGGCACGGACGAAGGTCGAGGGTCCCCTGCCCCACCGCTACGGGTGTGATCAGCACCTGCAGGCGTGCGGTCTCGTCGGCCGGGAACCCGTCGGCCTGCCAGGCGGGGAGCTGGTCGATGATCTGACGCGCGTATCCCTGCACCACCGGGGGTGGCGTCTCCTGCCGGATCTCGAGGCACGACGGGGCTCCGGCCGGCGCTGAGGGCGCCGGTGCCCGGCCGGTCATCGTGCGGAACAAGGCCAGCCGGCTGGCGGTGGCGTACCGGGGGTCGAGCGCCTCACCACTGATCACGACCGACAGCACCTGCAGGGCCGATCGCTGGCGCACGCCCTCGTCCCCCGACACGAGACCCTGCAGCCCGTCCCGCAGCAGCGGGCCGGCCGGCCCGGCAGCGTCCGGTCGCGCCGTCAGGTCCGCGATGAGGCCGGCCACCGTCTGCGGCGGGGCCGGCGCCGACTCTTCGACGGGGGATGGAACTGACCGCGACGCCTGCGTCGAGGTCGCACTGCTGGTCGTCGCCGCAGTGGTCGGAGCCGCGCTCGTCGGGCGCTCGCCGTCGGCTGTTGCCAGGGCCACCAGGCTGCTCACTCCCAGGGCCGCGGCGGTGGTTGCTATGGCCATCTCCCATCGGCGTCGCCGGCGCCGTGAGGCAGTGGCCGCGCGATCGGGTTGCCGCACCCACGCGAGGATAGGGGACGGAGGGTGCGTCCAGGCGTCCTCAGCAGCGGTCCGGTCGCGAACCCTCTGCCCGGCTGTTCGCCTGCCCGGCTGTTCGCCGCATCCTGCACCGTCACCGGTCACAACCGGCTCGCCACGTGACACAGGCTCCAGCACTGCAACGGCACTCGTGTGGGGCATGGCCGAGCTCGGCGGACGGCCGATAGCAGCGTGTGCGGATGCGCCGGGATGGCCGGATGTCCGAGGTGCGCGCCCGAGCGGCTACCGGGGTAGGGGCACGTCGACCTGCCGACGCCCGTGACGAGAGGGAAGCCCATGCGCGCAGTGCAGTACCGGACCATCGGCGGCGGGCCGGAGGTGGTGGAGGTCCCGACCCCGGAACCGGGACCGGGGCAGATCCGGCTGCGGGTGACCGCCGCCGGGCTGTGCCACTCGGACTGGTTGGTCATGGACCTGCTCGCCGACGAGTGCGCCTACGGGCTGCCGCTGACGCTCGGGCACGAGGGCGCCGGGGTCGTCGACGCGCTCGGGGACGGCGTCACCGGCGCGCCCGAGGTCTACCGCCGGCTGCACGAGGGGGCGGTCCGCGGCCGCGCCGTCGTCGTCCCCGGGGACTGACCGGCCGACCGGATCCGCGGCACCCTGCCCACCGTGGGACGGCGGGAGTGCGGTCACAGTCCGAGATGGACCCGCAACTGTCCTTCGATCCGGGTCATCTCGCTCGGCGCCAGCAGCCCGCGGCGCCGCCGGCATCGGCCACGAGCCACCGCCTGGACGCCGGTGATGTCGACGTACGACTCGTCGTATCGGGTGAGACCGGCGTCGGCGCCCAGCGGGATGTGCGTGAGCGATGGCCCACTGGTCCCCGTGACCGGTAGGACGACGACGTGGCCGAGCCTGCTGTTCAGGGCGTTGACGCTGAGAACGACGGCCGGGTGCGCGCCGAAACCGGGGAATGCGACGTCCCACACCTCACCGCGCAGCGGTTCCGGCAGGACCACGGGTCAGGACGCGTCCGCGTCGTCCGGCTCTTCCGCCACCACGCCGATGGGCAGGGGCGGTTCCTCGTCGCCGTAGAACTCGGCCACGCTGCGCGCCATGCGCTCCTCAGCGGCCCGCTGGTGCAGCAACTGCAACGCCGCCTTGACGATCTCCGTGCGACCGGAGAGCCCGAGGACCTCGGAATCCGCCTGCAGTTGGGCTGCCAGGTCCCGACTGATGCGCGCCTGCCAGACCTCGGTGCCACCCGGGATCACTGCCATGTGTACGACTATCCGTCGTACAGATAGGTCGGTCAAGCCACCTACCTCAGCGCTCGGGGCAGGCCGCTCGGGGTGGGTGGCGGGCGGCGCGAGCGGGCGGCCGCGACGTCGATGTGGCCGGCGCCTCCGTGGTGCCGACGTCTCGGCGGACTGCGTGCATCCGGCGGCGGGAGGGAGCGGCTCCGACTACCCCGGCATGCCGATCATGTAGTGGAAGTTGCCGACACCCACCGAACGCTCGAGTTGCCGGACGACCCGAGCGGCGTCGTCGTGCGGGCCGGCGACGAAGAAGGGCTTGCCGTCCCGACCGAAGCCGATCGCGCCGGGCCCCTCCCACGGGCCCAGATGCCCCCGCGTGTCGGCGAAGTCAGCCTCCGCTGCGGGCTCGAAGCCCAGGCTGTGGGCGTACTCCACGGCGCCGAGCACCAGGTGTTGCGCCAGTTCCAGCGGCGCCGCCACCGGTCGCTGCCCAAACACGGTGAAGAAGTCGTGCACGATCCTCGGCAACTCGGACCGGTACACGACGTCCGGGCCCAGGTCGTTCTTGACCCCGAGGCAGTAGACGTCGACCAGCCAGGCACACACGCTCACCCGGTCCCGCCCTGCCTCGCGGGCCAGGAGAACGCCGACCAGCCCGGTCGACCCTGCGTCGTCGGCCGGCTCCACCGGCCACTCGGGGTGGCCGGTGACGGTCAGCCCGGCACTCCAGCCGGGGCTCACCCAGCACTCCACGACCGGCCGCTGGGTGGGATCGACGGACTCCGCCGCGGCGATCTTCCGCACCAGGTGCGTGACCCGCGACGGCGGCAGCCCGACCGCACGGGCGATCTGCTTCGGCGTCAGCCCGCGCTGCCGCAGCTCACGGATCCGCTCGAGCTCGTCTCCGGCTCCCCCACCCATGGTCCGAGTCAAGCAGCCCCGGTCCCGGACCGTCACCGGGTCGCTCTGCCGACCCGACCACCCGGGACGGTGGGCGCGGTCAGCCGAGCGGGTAGCCGAGTGCGCGCAGCGCGGCCCGGGCCTTCGGCTCGGCGGTCGGGTCCACCAGCAGGTGGCGCTCGCCGACCCTGGTGACCAGCCGGCGCAGCGACCGGTCCCGCTCCAGCAGCGTGGCCACGCTGGCATCGGCGCACTCCAGAACGCGGCGCACGCCGAGGTCGCGGACCTGCTCCGCGCGGGCCTCGACGTCGGCGAAGAGCGTGCGGGCGGCCGCCGGTACCGGGTGCACCGACCGCGCGGCGAGGAAGGCCGCAAACTCGCCGGGCGTGCGGCCGGCGTCGACGGCGGCCAGCAGGCTGGCCGCCGAGAAGGTCCACACCCGATCGGAGCTGCGGACGGCGAAGGTGTCCAGGACCATCCGGTCGGCGGGGGCGAGGTCGGCGACGGCGACCACGTCGTGGTTCGACAGCACCTGCAGCACCCGGTCGGGCACCGCCGGTGGTGGCGGCTCGTAGCCGGTTGTCCTCCCGGCGGCGTAGGCGCCGAGCGCGGTCAGTCGCACCGCTCGCAGGCCGTCGTAGCGGCTCAGGGCGTCGAGGTCGTCGGCGCCCCACTGGTGCCGGAAGTCGTCGCGGGCGCCGGCCGGCGGCACGTACTCGACGTCGAGCAACCCGAGCGTCGCGGCGTACTCGAACAGCACGGCGAGCGTGTAGCGGCCTTCCAGGACCGGCCAGCTGTGATAGCCGTCATATCCGAGGCTGCCGTACTGCGGATCGACAAGGTAGAGCTTCCACAGTCCGCGCTCCGACCGGGCCACGGTCGGATGCAGACCCGCCCGGGGCATCTGCCGGAAGAGGTCGTCCACCCCGATCCACTCCCCTGGTGGGCAGAGCTCGAGTGCCGACGCCACGGCCTGCCGGCGGGGCCCGGCCGCGCTCAGCGCCGCAGCTGCCTTCTGCCCCTTGACCTGTTCGATCCGGCTGAACTCGTCGATCGGCGCCTTGCGCGGCCAGCGGTGCCAGAGCTCGCGGATCACCTCGTGCGCCGGCCGGCGGAGCGCCGCCCGGCCTCTCGTGGTCAGCGCGAGCCGGGACCCCTCCAGCTGCGCGAGCCCGCCGGCCTGCAGGAGCAGCGGCCAGGCGAAGGCGGCGATCGCCTCGTCCGGGTAGAAGTCACCGGCCACGAGGATCTCGCCAACGGCCTGCACCGTGGCGGCCGACGGACGGCGGGTCGTCGCACTGCACCGGAGCTGTCCGGTGGCGCAGAGGTGCAGGACGGCGGCGACGTTGCTCAGCGCCTCCGGCTCGGTGCACCGGATGGTGGGCGGCATGTCATCCGCGGAACCCATCACCGCACGGTAGCGAGGGACCGCGGGCCGGGACCACGCCGTCCCACCGACCTACGCGACGTCCCCGTCGAGCAGGCGGTCGGCCACGTCGGCGGCGCCCACGTCCCCGATGACCATGTGCGTGGTCGCCGTCCCACCATCAGCCGAGTGCGCGGCACACTCGTCGGGCGTGGGACGACGCAAGCCCGGGAAGTACCCGTACGACTACACCCCTGGTGACGACCGGCGGTTCGCCGAGAGCGGGGTCGGCGGCACGCTGCGGGTGCTGCACGGCCCCGGGCAGGGCATGGGGATCACCGAGGGCGTCGCCTGTCGCGTCCAGGTCCTCGGCGCGGACGGCGCCCTGCTGGACGAGGCGGCGGCGGGCAAGCTCGGCAAGGAGCACCGTCTGCGCGGGACCGTGCCCGGGGACCGGATCGACGTCACCGTGTCGGCGCACCACGAAGCCGATGAGGACGGAGAGCTCACCGTCACGCGGGCGGTCGTGCTCACCGGGGACCTCGAGGACGTGGTCCGCTTCGGGGTCGGTCCGGGCTGGGGCGAGGTCGCTGCTGTGGACGCGGGCGAGCTGCCCTGGCAGGCGACCGCTCCGACACGGGTCCGCTGGGGGGCGGGGGTGCGGCTCCGTGGGGCCCGGCCGGGATGAACGCAGGACAGTCCTGACGATGGCGGCAGGCGACAACTAGCGTCGCCCCCGTGTCGAAGCGCCACCACCGCAGGAAGCCTCCGAAGGGACCGCGGCGCCGGCCCGCCGCCCGGCGTGCCACCGGTCGCCAGGAACGACGCAGCCCGGACCTGATCGACGAGGTCGCCGGGGCACTCGCCACCGGGCAGCCCCTCGACCTGCTTGCGCTGACGAGCGCCTTCCTGACCGCCACCGATCCGCGGGAACGCCGGCTCTTCGGCCTCCCGGACGAACCCTCGCTGCCCCCGCGCGAGGAGATCGTCGAGACGTTCTTCGAGATCCCGGTGCCGGAGACCTCGGCACTGCTGACCGCGATCGCCGGGCTGAGCGGGGACGACGTGCTGCGCGCCCGGGTCCGGCGGGAGGTCGCCGCCCGGGCGCACGTGCTCCCCCGCTGGCTCGCCGAGCTGGGCCGGGCGCGACCGCACGACCGCGTCGTCGAGATGGCGCACGTGCTGAGGGACGGCGAGAACCTCGTGCTGGGCGTGACGCTGCCCGGCGGCCCCGAGCTGTCGGTCGCGGTCTACGTCGACCACAACCTCGGCACGGTGGCCAAGGACGGCTTCGTGGTCCCCGGTGCGCTGCCGGACCTGGTCGAGCTGCTGCAAAGCGAGGCCGACGACCCCGACGTCACGCTTACCGAGCTCGATCCGGCCGACGTCCGGGCCCGGATCACCGAGGCGGTCGAGCACGGCGCGATGGTGTTCCCGCCGCTGGAGAGCGAGACGTGGCCCGCCTGCCGGCCGCTGGTGGAGTGGGCCGTCGGCCTGCTGCCGGCCGGCGGCCGCGGGTACGTGCGGCCGCAGTGGAGCGACACGGACCGGCAGGCCCTCGCCGAGCGATTCCTCGCCTCCCCGCATGCCGACGGGCTGGACGACCCCGACTCCCGGGACCTGCTGGACACGCTGCTGTGGTTCGGCACCGACTACGGGCCCGGTGATCCGCTGCGCTGGAGCCCGGTGGCCGTGGAAATCCTGCTGGCCGACTGGATCCCCCGGAAGATCGTCGCCGACGTCGCGTACCTGGCGAAGGCGCCGGCGGTCCTGCGCGGGTTGATCCGGTTCAGCCACGCGGAGCGCGGCATCCGCCCGGGGCTGACCGAGGAGACGCTGGCCGCCGTCGACGAGCTGGAGCCCGAGTATCAAGAGACGATTCGCACGCCGCGGCCCCAGGGGCCGGAGGCACTACTGGCCGCGGTCGGCGCCCTCGACCCGGAGGGCCCATGGCCGTTGCCGGGGGACCCCAGGGCGGAGTTCGCCGCCCTCATGCGGGAGGAGTTGGGCCGGGCCGTCGGAGGCGGGGCTGCGCTGGACCGGCTCGACGACACGCCGCTGCCGGACGAACGGTTCCGCTGGGACGGCGTGCCGGACCAGGCGCGGGAGCGGGTGGCGGAGGTCTTGGAGCTCGTCGACCGCTTCAGCGATGAGCTCCTCGGTGTCGAGTTGCGGACGGCGGCCCGCCGACTGCTGGCCGCGGTCGCGGCGGCCGATCCCGCGCTGGTGCGCCGCGGCAAGGCCGAGAGCGTGGCCTCGGCCATCTGCTGGATCGTGGTGAAGGCCAACGACGCCTTCTCGGACACCGGACTCGCCGTCAAGGACCTGGCGAGGTGGTTCGGCGTCGGGCCCACCACTCCCGCGCAGCGCGCCAAGCCGATCCTGTTGGCGCTCGGCGTCGATCCGTCCGGCTTCGCCTACGGGTTCTCACCCCTCGGCTCCCCCGACTACCTCACGGCCGCCACCCGGGCCGAGGTCATCGCGGCGCGGGACCGCCTGGGCTGAGCCGCCCCCACGGTCGGCCGGGGCCTCGGGACCTCGGCCGGCGGGCCGACCTTGATGTACCTAGGTCGGGTAGGTACATTTCCGCTGTGGAGACGATCGGGCTGCGAGAGCTGAACCAGAACCCGTCGAGAGCGGTGGCGCGGGTCCGTGCCGGCGTGACCGTCGTCGTGACCGACCGGGGTCGCCCGATCCTGCGCATGGTGCCCGAGGTCGAACGGCCGGGCGCGTTGCACGAGCTCGTGGCCTCCGGCGAGGCGACCGCACCGATCGACCAGGACATGCCGGAGCTGATCCCCGACCTGGCTCCCGAGGTCGAGAGCCTGGCGGAGCTGCTGGTCGCCGACCGGCGCCGCGAGCGCGACCGTTGATCTACTTCGACGCCAGCGCACTGGTGAAGTTCGTCAAGCGGGAGGCGGAGTCGGAGGTGTTGCGGAGCTGGCGTCGCCAGCTCCCCCCGGGTATCGAACTGGCGACGAGCGAGCTGGCCGCTCTGGAGATCAGCCGCACGCTGCTGCGCGCCGGGGTGGATCACCAGCGGGTTCCCTATGTGACGGGGCAGGCGGTGCGCGGCCTCTACCTCGTGGACCTCAGCAGCGCCGTCCTGGCCCGCGCGAAGGCATACCGGGTTCGCGAGCTGGGCTCGCTGGACGCCGTGCACCTGGCCACGGCCGAACCCTTCCGGCCTGAACTGACCGACTTCGTCACCTACGACCATGAGCTGGCCGCCGCAGCGACCGAGCTGGGTCTTCCTGTGCGGTCGCCGTCCTGACCGGCCCCACCGGCAGCCGTCCCGGTCAGCGACGGCGGCGCTGGCGGGTGTGCCGGTCGTACAGCTCGAGCAGCTCGTCGATCCCGGTTGCGTCGAAGGCGTCGGGGTCGTAGTCGCCCAGCCACTCGAGCAGCTCGGCGTCCTCGTCCTCGGCGCCCGCGGGGTCGGCGAGGAGCTCGAGCAGGTGCTGGTAGCCGGGGACGCCGCCGCAGTCCTCCGGTGGGCAGGCGCGGGCACCGCCCAGGCAGCGCGGCCGGTCCGGACCGGCCGGGACCGGCCGGCGCCCGATGCGGAGGTCGTGCTCCCAGCCGTCACCGAAGTCGTACTCGTAACGGAACCGGGAGGCCCGGGCCGCCACGTCGCCCACCGTGGTGGTCTCCTCGTCGCCCAGCTCACCGGGGAAGTCCTCGACGTCGCCGTAGAAGACGCCGTCGATCTCGAACAGGTGCAGGTGGTAGTCCTCCCAGCCCATCGCCGTCTGCAGCACCGCGTGCAGCTCGCGCAGCGTCAGGGACGGGGGGACGGCGAGCCGCCGCCACACCCGCGGCCGGGTGTGCCGCAGGGTGACGTTCAGCTCCACGGCCGGCCCGTCCACCCCCTGCGTCGTCGGCGGGCGAGGGACGGCGGCCGGCGCAGGCTGCTCGTCGGGCGGGGCGAGCAGCGCGGCGCGGGCCAGCGCGACCGCCTCGGGCGTCGGCGGCGGGACGGGATCGGGCCAGCGCCGGCGCCCGAGCAGCCCGAGGCGGTCGAGCACCGTCTGGTCGGCTGGGCCAGCTCGAGCGCGTGGCCCGCCGTCGGTGGCTGCCCGGTACCGCCCTCGCTCCAGCCCAGCACCGACAGGCCCGCGGCCACCAGCTCGCCCGGCTCGGGCCGGGCCGCGGCGACGGTGAGCAGGTAGAGCAGCCCGGCGTCGCGTTCGGGATCGTTGCGGGCGACCGGCAGCCGGGCGGCCAGGTGCTGCCAGAGGCCGGCCGGGTCGTCGGCGACCCGGCGCCCGGCGACGGTGGGCAGCAGCGTGCCGCGGTGCTTGCGGAGCAGGCCCAGCCGTTGCGCCGAGTCGCGCAGGTCGAGCACCGGGAGCGTCTGGTCCTCCCGGTTGGGCTTGCCGATCCAGTCGTCGGCCCAGCCCAGGTGCTGCAGCGTCTCGGCGACCAGGGCCGGCGGCAGGTGACCGGCCTGGGTCAACCGGACGCCGTCGCCGACGCGCGCCAGCAGCCAGCGGTAGGACTCGACGACGCCGGCCTCTGGCAGCCCCGGCGGCGCGCCCTCGAGCGCCGCGTCGTCGATCAACCGGAGCATCGGCAGCGACCGCGTGGAACGCAGGCGCTCGACCAGGTCTGCGACGGAGGAACGCACCCACCGATCATCGCAGCGCGGGTCCGGCGGGACGGCGTTTCGGTTGCCGCCGCACACGCGCCCGACGTGGGACGACGGAAGCCCGGCTCGTACCCGTACGAGTCCATGACCTCGTCGTTGCCTCGTCGACGACCTCGGGTCGTGGTCGTGCCGGTCTGCGGCTCCTCGCACGGCCGCGACTCCGTGAGGTGGGCGGTCGGTCGCTGTCCGGGGTCCTCGGCCGGCGCCGGTTCCGTGGCGCGCCGGCCCGGTCGTACGGTGCTCCTCGTGCGCAGACCGCTCACCCCCGACGACGTCGAGGAGCTGTTCACCCGAGCCAGGACGCCGGAGCAGCACCGTGCCGCGGCGGAACGGCTCGCGGCCTGGGCGGAGGAACCCCATCCGGGCGACCGGGACGTCTCCCCCGCGTCCCTGCTGGTGAGTGCCGGCGAGCACCTCACCGAGGCCGGGGACGTCGAGGCCGCAGTGGCCGTGTTCCGCCGGGCCGTCGCGGCCGGGCAGCACGTGCCGCCCGACGTCCGCTGTTACCTGCACGGCGGGCTGCTGAAGCTGGGCGACGTCGACGCCGCACGCCGGATCGCCGAGGAGATGCGCCGTGAGCGCCCGGTCGACGGGGACGTCTACCTGTTCCTCGGCGAGAACCACGAGCTGGCGGGCGACCTCCGCGAGGCACACCGCTGGCTGACCATGGGGGCACGGCGGGCGTTCAACGAGATCGAGGACGGGGACGACCGCGCGGCAGAGGACGCCGCCGGTCTGCTGATGGCCCGGCTGCGCGTGCGCCGCGCGCTCGGCCTCCCGCTCGACGAGTACGACGCACTCGTCGCCTCCGCGCTGCTGAACGAGCGCGCCACCACCGACTGACCGCGGCGGGGTGGCGACCGGCACGCAGCCGGGACTCAGCCGCTCAGGGCGCTGACCATGTTCATCACGGTGGCCATCTGCGGGCCGCGCTTGGTCGCGTAGTCGACGTCCCCGGGGCCGAGGTAGCCCCACCAGTCCCAGCACCCCTTGGGGTTGCCGAGCGTGGCGTCCGGGCGGGCCTGCGGGTAGAGGACGACGAAGCGGTTGGTGTCGGCGTAGGCGTTGAGGTTGGACCGGTCGACGAAGGTGCGGCCGATCTGCTCGGCGGTCTGCTGGCAGCCATGCAGTGCCACCACGACCGTGCAGCCGGCGTTCGGCCGGGCGCAGTCACGCGGCGTGTACAGGTAGCCGGTGGAGCCCATGCCGATCGCGGCGGCACCGGTGCGGGTGACGTCGCCGACGCCCGGGGAGGCCGGGACCGCGTAGGGGTCCTGGGAGAACTCGGTGACCGTGCCGCGGGGCTTGCCGGTGTTCGGGGCGTTGACCGAGCCGAACATGACCCACAGCGACTCGGCCTGCGCGTCATAGGGCGAGCAGTCGTTGATGTAGGGCGCTGCGGTGGCGTCGCACGCGACCGGTCCGCGCGGGCTGATCCAGCCGTGGCCGGCCGCGATGGCCGACTGGTAGGTCAGCGGCGTCCCGTAGTGGCGGTAGTAGGCGGCCAGGTCGTCGGCGACCGGGCGCTTGACCGTCGGGTCCTGGCTGCCGTGGAAGAGCCAGGTCGGCATGGTGGCCAGGTTCGCCGTGGGGTCGATCTTCCCGTCGCGCTCGTACTCGGCGGTCTTGGCGTACTGCAGCGACAGGTCACGCGGCAGCGTCGAGTCGGCGCAGGCGTAGAGCGCGACGGCGACGTCCCCCATGGCGCACCAGTAGGGGCCGGCAGCGACGACGGCCGCGCCGTCGAACCGGCTGGAGTACGCCACCTGGAGCTGGGTGGCCATGTACCCGCCGGAGGAGATGCCGGTGACGTAGGTGCCGCTGACCGCGAGACGCGGTAGTTGGCCACCCGCGGGTGCCGGGACCCCCCGCGCGGCCTGCCCGGCGGTCAGGCCGGCGACGGCGAGGACGAAGGCGGTCGCCAGGACGGTGACGCGCCGCCGCAGCCCGGTTCGCGGATGGGTCACGGCTCCTCCAACTGGGCTCACTGTGGCGGAACGGTGCTCACTGTGCGTCGGGTCCAAACACGCACGGGAGTCCGCGACGTTCTCGGTGACGACGCCGCCGTCCTCGCGGGCCCGAGGAGTGGCTCCGGCAGCGCCGCCTCCTGCCCGTCGGCGGTGGACGACCGGCCCGCCGGGGTGGGGGTCGTCGTCCTGCGCTGTCCGCCCTCATCCGGCGCCGAGCGGCGACCGCCGGGGGTCCTCGCCGCTCGTGGACGTCTCTCCGATGGCCGACCTCGACGACGAGTGCGATCGGCTCCTCCTTCGGGATGGCGTAGATGATGCGGAGCTCGCCGGTCCGCATCCGCCACTCCCGGGCGCCGCCGACCGGTTGCCGCGCCCCGGGAGACGAGGTTCCTCGGCGAGGGCCTGCAGGCGCTCCAGGTCGTCTGCGGCGATGACGGCCACCACCCGCCGGCCGCGGCGGCCCAGGTAGACCGGCTGATGCATCGAGCGGACCTGGTCGAGGACCGCGGCGAAGTCCCTCCGCGCCTCGGAGACACGACGACGCGGAGCGAGCCCGGGACCGGACTCAGCCCAGGAGCAGCCGCCACGTGGCGTGGCCGTCGTCGGCAGCCTCCCCGAGGCGGCGCCACTCGGCGGCGTCCGGGTCGTCGAGCACCTGGTTCAGCCGCAGGAGCCGCTTGCGGTCGCTACCGGCGAACCGGTTCCGCTCGGCGAGTGGATCGGCGACCAGGCTGACCAGGAACGCGGCGTCGCCGCTGTGCCGCTCGCGGTCGCGGGAGTCGCTGGCCCAAGCCGCGGCCTTGAGCACCAGGGCGCCGAGCAGGTCCGGCACCGGCACCAGCCCCGCCCGGTCGCCCTTGACCACCCGCACCGTCGTCGCCCGCCGCAGGGCCTGGGTGCCGCCCTCGATCCGGATGGTGTCCCCGCCGACGGTACGCAACCGTCGCCGCGGCGGCGTGTGGTCAGGGGCCAGGACGTCGGCGCGGGCGTTGTCGCGGACCCGGACGAAGCGGTACACCTTGCCGGAGTTGTCCGGCTGCGCTTCCAGGTCCAGCTCCCGCATCGCACGAACGCAGCGGGCTAGCCCGGCGTCGTCGGTCAGGAGGTCGGCGAGGACGTCGACGTCCTGACTGGCCCGAGTGGCGACGCGGCCGGCCACCAGCCCGTGCAGCATCACCATCTGCCCGCCGACGACCACCCAGCCGGTCGGCGGCAGCTGCCCGGCGAGGTCGACGATCAGGTCCCACAGTGTGTCCAGCGGACCGGCCAGCGCCGGCAACTCGACGCGCGGCTCGAAGGAGCCCGCCGCGGTCACCGGGTCAGGCCGCCCAGCGCGGCGGCGAGCATGTCGAGCCCGGCTCGCCGGGTGCGGACCTCGGCCGACTCGGCCAGGTCGACCGCGACGACTGCGGGCGGCATGTGCGCGCGGTGGCTCAGGTTCAGCGGGTCGTACCGGGGCACCCGCACGACAAGGTTCGCCTGACCGCGCTCGGAGAGGCCGAACTCGCTGCTCAGGGCGGCCAGTGTGCCGGCCGCGCAGTACACCTCGTCGGCGGACTCAGTGGCGACGATGTCGGCGCCGACCGCGGCGGCCGCCGTCAGCCCGGAGGAGACGACGCCGTCGGCGGCGAGCACGTGTTGCCGGTAGGCCGGCAGGACGCGCAGTTCGTACCGCTCGGCCCGGTCTCGGCACGCGGCGACCAGTCGGTCGGCGTCGTAGCCGCGCAGCCGCGCCACCAGGTGGGAACGGTCCGCCGGTGCTAACCAGTCGACGTCCTCCCCGGACAGCTGCCACAGCGCGGCCCACGCCGTTCGCGGGGCCAGCGCGCGACCGGCCGTGATAGGCAGACGGGCCCGGCCGTCGACGGCGTCCTCATCGAGCACGAGCGTCCGGCCGACCCTGCGAGCCGCGAGCTTCCCCGCGCGGATCAGCCGACGCACCTGCTCCGGCTCGACGCCGAGACGCTCGGCGGCTTGGGCAACAGTGAGCACGGCACCCCTTCTGTTGGAACAAACGGCAGTGTGGTGCGCCCCATTGTGCCAACGGCCGGGTGGGCGGCATCCGCGGCGCGCCGGCGTCCGCCGTCGGAGCCCCCCACTGCGGTACCACCTCTGATCCCAAGGCGGTACCGTCGGCGCGGTGAGCACGCAGATCGCTGTTCGGCTTCCCGAGGAGCTCGTCGAGTTCATCGACCGACTGGTGACCGACGGCCGAGCTCCGTCTCGCGCCGCGGTCGTCAGTCAGGCACTGCAGCGGGAGCGGCGTCGTGAGCTTGCGGCTCGCGACGCGGCCATCCTGGCCGCCGCCGAGGACGACGACCTGGACGCACTCGCCGAGCACGCCGCCCGGACGCCGCTCGACGACCTCGACTGATGCGTCCGATCCATCTCGCTCACCTGGACAAGACTCGACCCGTTCTGGTGCTGACCCGCGAACTGGTGCGCCCGCACCTCTCGCGGGTCACCATCGCTCCGATCACCAGCACGATTCGCGGACTGTCGACAGAGGTGCCTGTCGGGCCGGACAACGGCCTCGACCATCCGAGCGCCGTCAGCTGCGACAACGTCGTCACCGTGCCGAAGTCAGCGCTCGGTCGGCAGATCGGCTCGCTGCGCCCGGAGCAGGAAGTGGCCCTCACCGCGGCTCTGCATGCCGCCTTCGACCTCGAGGACCTGCCCGCTCCTCGCTGAGCCGCTGCTCGTCGACTCCCGCAGGCACGGGACTGCCGCGCGGGCTGGAGATGCACGCCTCGGAGGAAGCCGCACCAACCAGGTTGGTCAGGTCGCTGGGCGGCCGGTCGGAGTGGTGGAAGCTAAACCTCGCCCGCGAGATCGCCGACGCGGAGCCGGACCGGCGCATCGTGTGGATTGACGGCGACCTGGCAGAGCAGGTTGCCGACACCCAGGAAGTGACTCGTCGCCGATCGCACGTGCTGGTGGTCGCGCCTGACCTTCGTCGACCTCACCCATGCGCAGCCGGACGGGATCGAGGCGTGGCTGTGAGCGCGCCGCAAGGTGCGGAGCCGCAGGGATGCTGCCCGGCCGACGACTGTCGTGCCGCGTCCCTGCCAGGCGGCCACTACCGCCTCGGGAACAGTGGGTTCCCGTGTCGCCCAGCGCCCCTGATGCTCAGGTCCTCGAGCGCCTGTCCGCTCTCCGGCAGCACCAGCAGGACGGACGGCGTTCGCCGCACAAACCACTGCTGGTGCTCCTGGCCCTGGGGCGGCTGGCCGAGACCGGATCGAGCAGCCTCCCGTGGTCCGTGGCCGAGGACAAGCTCGCCGACCTCATCCAGGAGTTTGGGCCGACGTCGAAGACGCCGCGGGCGCAGAGCGCCGCGTATCCGTTCACCCGGCTGCGCGCCGATGGCGTGTGGACGCTCGACCGCAACGTGCCGATGGACAACCTCAAGCCGCTGCGGGAGGGCGTGACCGGTCGGCTGGAGGCGTCCCTAGAGAAGGCCCTGAAGGACCGTCCGGAGCTACTCGACGCGGTCGCTCGGGGCCTTGTCGAGAGCCACTTCCCCGGGACGGTCGCACCGGACGTCCTGGCCTCGGTCGGTTTGGACCCGGACCTGCTGGAAGGGCGCTCGGTCAGCGGCGGAAGCAGGGAGCGACGGCGCAGCAGCTCCTGGCCTACCGCCGTCATCGCGGCCTGGGACCGGCAGTGCGCCTTCTGCGGGTTCGACGGCGCTGCGGGTGGAGGCGTCGTCGGCATCGAGGCGGCGCACGTCCGCTGGTTCAAGCTCGGCGGCCCGGACGACCTCGACAACGGGCTGGCTCTCTGCTCGCTGCACCACAAGTTGTTCGATCGCGGCATCCTCGGCCTGGACGACGACTTCGCCGTCGTCGTGTCCCAGCGCTTCTCCGCCCGCACCTCGCAGGGACGAGCTGTCTACGACCTGCACGGTCAGCGGCTGCGGCCGCGTCCGGGCACTCCCCTACCGGCGGAGCGGCACGTCCTGTGGCACCGCGAGCAGGTGTTCCAGGGGACGGCCCTGGCCGGCTGAGTCAGACCTCGACGGGATCAGGGACCGGCGGGCCGTACCGCAGCACCGCGGTGGGCGTCCCGGGAGGGAAGTAGCTCTCCCGGCGCCGGGCCAGCCGATTGAGCTCCCACCGCCAGGGCGGGCGGTCGGACTTCTGCTTGTTGTGCCGCCGGCACAGGGCCTGCCCGTTCAGGACGTCGGTCGCCCCGCCACGGCTGTGCGGGTGGACGTGGTCGGCCTGGAGTGCTTCGGTTCCCCGGCACCGACCGAGCAGCCAGGAGTGGTGCTCACACCGGTGACCCGCCCGCTCGAGGAATTCGGCCTTCTCGGCCCGGGAGAAGGTGCGGCGAGGGTCCCGCCCATGCCCTCCGTGGACCATCGCAGGGCCGAGTTGAACCAGCTTGCCGAGCGTGATCACCGCCAGAAGGCCGGCCAGCCACGGGGTCGAGAGGACCTCTGCCAGAGCGCTCCGGAGCACCTCACCGACGATGTCGCCGGGGCTGGACCCAGCCATTTCCGGTTCCGCGACGAGTCCGCCCATGCCCGCATCAACGGGCCCAGCGAGGAAGGACTTGAGCCTCGTCGCACGTTCGAGCGAATCAGCCGCCGACGTATCGCTGCCGCAAGTCGCGACTCCAGTCGGCGAGCTCGGGCACCCGCTCAGCCGCCGACGCGAGCTCGCCGTGGCCGACGAAGCGGACTGTGATCGGCATCGCGCCGCGGTCGGCGTCCAGCGCGTCGACGGCGTCGCGCGCCGAGGTGTCGTCGTCCCGCGCCAGGACGACCGTGACGGCCTCGTCGAACACCGGCGCGCCGGTCGAGCCACCACGGCGGACGCTCTCGGTCAGCAGCACGTTGCGCAGCAGCTGCCGGGTCGCGTGTCCCCGGAGCCGGTCGTAGGCGCCGTCCGCCATGCCGAACTCCTCGCAACGCGCGCGGTACTTGGCATCTGTCCGCTCGCGGTGCGGGTCCCGGCTGAAGCTGTCGACGTACTTCGTCTCCACCGCGACGAGCAGGCTGCGGCCGTCCGCCAGCCGGGCGGAGACGACGGCGTCGAAGGCGGAGCGGTCGTCGAGGTGCTCCCGCCGCTCCGGCGCCCACTCGCACTCGATGCCGTCGATGGCCCGTGTCCCGACCCTCACGGGCACCAGCTCGGCAACGTCGAGGTCGAGCAGGTCGTTCAGGACCCGGACGGCGGCGTCCCGGTGGGCTCTCAGGTGGCCGAAGACGCTGAAGCACAGCGGCATCGAGCTGAGCATGTTGGTGAACAGGCGGGTCGTCTCGAGTTGACCGCCTTCGCGCTGTACCTCGTCCGCTCGCTTCGCGGCGTAGTCGGCGGCTTCCTCGCTGAGGAAGTTGCGGCGCCAGTGCTGGGGCTGGAGGTAGTTGCCGAGGACGCGGTCGTCGCGCCGCCCGGCCGGCAACCGCAGGACGTGCTCGCGGTACTCGGACTGCCGCTGGCGCTCGCGCCGGGTGACCGCACTGTCGGAGTCGACGCGGGCGATATCCGGAGCGCTCATGCGGCCCTCCCCCTCCGGAAGAAGGCGTACTCGATGCGGTCTGGGGTGACGAGTTCTCCTGCGGTCGAGTCGGACAGCTGCGCCGACCAGCCGGCCAGCAGGTCGCAGTAGGCGACGTAGTCACCGGAGGACCAGGCGTATCGGCCGGTCAGGGACGCCCACCCGCAGTGCCGACGCAGACTCCTGGCGACCATCGAGTCGAGGATCAGACAGCGATGAGAGGGGCTGCCGCCGCCGGCGAAGTACAGGAACTTGGTGAAGAACGGCGGACCGAGGAAGAGCCGGCATTGGCCTGCGGACGCAACCCCCGGTAGGCCCCTTCGGGATCGGTTCGTCCTAAAGATCATTAACGGCAGGAGTTACGGGCTCGGTTGGCCGCCGGCCGGACCCTGCTGACAGTCGGCGCGGCCTGCGCTATGCCCACACCATGAGGTATCCCCAGGGTGGCGGGCTGACCGCGGACGAG
>NZ_NVPT01000070.1 GCF_002802985.1 Geodermatophilus chilensis
TAGTTTTTATTTTGTGTTTTTTTTCAAGCGAAAGACGCCTCACGATATATACGTCGGTGTCGTGTGATCTTAGATGTGTATATGAGGCAGACCCTCGAGGCGCTGACCCCGCGCACCGTCGTCGACCCGGCGGCGCTGCTGGCCGAGCTGCAGGCCGCCCAGCCGGTACTCCCCCCGCTGCTCGGCCCAGCCCCGGGCGCGGGCGGCCTGCAGCTCGGCCAGCAGCGCCGCCGGGTCGACGACGGTGCGCGGGGTCAGCGCCTCGAGGGGGGCGTCGGCCAGCGCCCGGGCCATCCCCGGGCGCGCGGCCAGCAGGACCTTCCCCACCGCGGTGGCGTGCGCCGGCAGCACGGACCCGACCTCCAGCTCCTGCGGTGAGTCGTCGGGCCGGAAGACGTGGTGGACGACGACGACCTGCAGGCCCGCCGGCGTCCCCAGCCGGACGGCGAACCCGCTGCGGGCGGCCAGCGAGTCCGCCCAGTTCGACGCCCGAGAGCGCAGCTCGTTGGCGTCCAGGTAGTGCGAGCCGAGCCCCAGCAGGCCGGCGCCGAGCGTGTAACGACCGGTGCGCTGGTCCTGCTCGACGAACCCGACGGCCAGGAGCGTGCGCAGCAGCCCGTGGGTCGTGGTCTTCGGCAGCCCCACCGAGGCGGCCAGCTCGGTCACGCCCATCTGGCCACCCGACTCCACGATGGCGTGCAGCAGGGTGGCCGCACGCTCGATGGACTGCACGGTGCCCGGCACGGCCGGTCACCCTAGGCCCTCGCTGTACGACCATGTCGAACGACGAGCGTCGACTCGCCCTGAGCACCGTCCTACCGTTGAGGCGAGCACGTCCCCGCAGGAGGAGTCGGCATGCCCGTAGTCCCCGCACTCGGCCCCGAGCTGCGCGCCCGCGCCTGGGCCGAGCTGGCCGAGCAGCCCTTCGAGGTCCTCGTCGTCGGAGGCGGGGTGACCGGCAGCGGCGTCGCCCTCGACGCGGCGACCCGGGGCCTGCGGACGGCGCTGGTGGAGGCCCGCGACTTCGCCAGCGGCACCTCCTCGCGCTCCTCCAAGCTGTTCCACGGCGGGCTGCGCTACCTGGAGTCCTTCGACTTCGGCCTGGTGCGCGAGGCACTGCACGAGCGCGACCTGAGCGTCACCCGGCTCGCCCCGCACCTGGTCAAGCCGGTGCCCTTCCTCTACCCGCTCACCCGCCACTGGGAGCGGCCGTACGTGGCCGCGGGGCTCACCCTGTACGACGGGCTGGCCCGCGTCGGCGCGCTGTCGACCCCGGTGCCGCCGCACCGGCACCTCACCCGCACCGGCGCCCGCAAGCTGTTCCCCGCGCTCAAGCCCGACGCCCTGGTCGGCGCCGTCCGCTACTACGACGCGCAGGCCGACGACGCCCGGCACACCCTCAGCGTCGCCCGCACCGCCGCCGCCTACGGCGCCACCATGCTCAACTCCGCCGAGGTGGTCGCCTTCCACCACGCCGGTGGCCGGGTCACCGGGGTGCGGGTGCGCGACGTGGAGACCGGCGCGGAGATCGACGTCCAGGCCGAGGTCGTCGTCAACGCCACCGGGGTGTGGACCGACGACATCCAGACCCTCGTCGGCGGGCGCGGCCGCTTCCACGTGCGGGCCAGCAAGGGCGTGCACATCGTCGTCCCCCGTGACCGGATCAACGGCGAGACCGGGCTGATCCTGCGCACCGAGAAGTCGGTGCTGTTCGTCATCCCGTGGGGCAGCCACTGGATCGTCGGGACGACGGACACCGACTGGGACCTCGACAAGGCCCACCCGGCGGCGTCGCGGGCCGACATCGACTACATCCTCGAGCACGTCAACCAGGTGCTCACCGTCCCGCTGAGCCACGACGACATCACCGGCGTCTACGCCGGGCTGCGCCCGCTGCTGGCCGGCGAGTCGGAGATGACCAGCCAGCTCTCCCGCGAGCACGCCGTCGCCCGGCCGATGCCCGGCGTCGTCGCCGTCGCCGGCGGCAAGTACACGACCTACCGGCCGATGGCCGCCGACGCGGTGGACGCCGTCGCCGAGGACGTCACCCGCGCCGTCCCCCCGAGCGTCACCGAGAACATCCCGCTGGTCGGCGCCGAGGGCTACCACGCGATGGTCAACCAGCTGCACGGGCTGAGCGAGCGCTGGGGCATCCCGCACTTCCGCGCCGAGCACCTGCTCAACCGCTACGGGTCGGAGACGCCGGAGGTGCTCGGGCTGGCCGCTGACGACCGCTCGCTGCTCGAGCCGGTGCCCGGCGCCGAGGGGTACCTGATGGTCGAGATGGTGTGGGGGGCCTCCCACGAGGGGGCGCTGCACCTCGACGACCTGCTGGCCCGGCGCACCCGCATCTCCATCGAGACGCCGCACCGCGGCATGGAGAGCGCCGAGCCGGTGGCCCGGGCGGTCGCCGGGGTCCTCGGCTGGGACGAGCAGCGGATCGCCAACGAGGTGCAGAGCTACGCCGCCCGCGTGGAGGCCGAGCGTCGCTCGCAGACCGAGGCCAGTGACCGGGAGGCCGACGCGGTGCGCATGGCCGCGCCGGACACCCGCGCCGTCGCGGTGGGCCGCGCGCTCGTGTGACTTCGTCGGCCTACCGGCCGACACCGCGGCCAGGTGCCGTCCCCGGCCTGCGTGGAGCCCGACTCGCGCACTCGTCGGGGAGCCTCCGGCCCCCGCTCCTCGCACGCGCCTCGCGGGGCGCCTCGCCGGACCGCACCGCGGCCAGGTGCCGTCCCCGGCCTGCGCTGAGCCGCTGCCCGTGTCCCGGTCGGGGACCCTCCGGGCCCCGCGCCCGGTCCACCCCGGCCCGGTGCCGTCCCCGTGCCTCGAAGACCTGTCGCCACGTGCCGTTCCCGGCCTGCGATGAGCCGACTCGCGCACTCGTCGGGGAGCCTCCGGCTCCCGCTCCTCGCACGCGCCTCGCGGGGTACCGCGGCCAGGTGCCGGCGCTGAGCCGCTGCCCGCGTCCCGGTGGGGCAGCATGGGGGGATGACGGCGACCGGACCGGCCCTCGACCTGGTGGCGCTCGTGCGGGAGCTGGTGGGCCGTCCCACCGTCTCCGGCGACGCCATCGCCCAGCGCGACGCCCTCGGCATGCTCACCGACGTGCTGCGCGAGCGCGCTCCGCACCTGCAGGTGACCGGCGGTGGCGACCGCGACCACCCCTGGGCCCTGCTGCGGACACCGGCCGACCCCGACCGCCGGCAGCTGCTGCTCGCCTGCCACGTCGACACCGTCCCCGCCACCGATCCGGCCGCGTGGCAGCGCGCCCCCTTCGACGCCGACCTCGAGGAGGGGCGGGTGTGGGGCCGCGGGGGCAGCGACATGAAGGCCGGCGTGGTCGCCGCGGTGGCCGCGCTCGCCGCCGCCGACCCGGCGACGCCGGTCGCCCTGCTGCTCACCAGCGACGAGGAGATCGGGTCCCAGGGGGCCGCCGCGGCGGCCGCGGCCGTCGCCGAGCTGCCCGTGGGCGCGGTGGTCGTCCCGGAGGCCACCGGCAACCAGGTCGTCCTCGGCCACAAGGGGGCGCTGTGGCTCGCCGTCCGGACCGCGGGCCGGGCCGCGCACGGCAGCACGCCCGAACGCGGGCACAACGCGGTGCTGGACCTGGCCGCGCTGCTCGCCCGGGCCGGCGGCACGCTGCCCTTCCGCACCGACCCGTTCCTGGGCACCGAGACCTGGAACCCCGGCGTCGTCGCGGGGGGCACGGTGCCTAACGTCGTCCCCGACCGCGCCGAGGTGGTCGTCGACATGCGCACCGTGGCCGACGGCGGCGACCTGCTCGCCTGGTGGCGGGCCCAGCCGGAGGTGGCCGACGTCGAGGTGCGGGTGGACCTGCCGCCGGTCGGCACCCCCGCCGACGACCCGTGGGTGGCCTCGCTGCCGGCGCCGGCGCTGTCCACGCCCGCCACCTACTTCACCGACGCCTCGGTGCTCGTGCAGGTCGTCGGCGGCGCGCCGATCGTCGTCTGGGGGCCGGGCACCCCGGCGGTCATGCACGCCGTGGACGAGTACGTGGAGCTCGCCGAGCTCGAGCAGGCCGCGGCCGCCTTCACCGACGTCGTCAGCCGCTGGGGCGGCTGAGCCGGACGGGTCAGCCGCGCCGGCTGGCCTTGTCGACGTACATCGCGTCGTCGGCCTCCCGCACCAGCGCCCCGAACGCCCGCTCGGGGTCGACGTCGCTCTCGACCGAGCCGATCCCGATGCTCACCGACAGCGGGAGGGTCAGCCCGCCGGTCACCCGCAGCGGCTCGCTCACCCTGTCCCGCAGCCGGGCGGCGAGGGCCTCGGCGTCGGCCCGCCCGCTGTTCTCGCAGACGATGCTGAACTCGTCCCCGCCGACGCGGGCCGCGGTGTCGCTGGCGCGCAGCACCGAGGTCAGGCGCTCGGCGACTGCGACGAGCACCTCGTCGCCCACCGGGTGGCCGTACTGGTCGTTGATCTGCTTGAAGCCGTCGAGGTCCATGCCGAGCAGGCTGGTCGGCGTCCGCTGCCGGCGCCCGCGCTCCAGGGCGTGGTGCAGCCGGTCGCTGAACAGGATCCGGTTGGGCAGGCCGGTCAGCGGGTCGTGCAGGGAACGGTGCACCAGCGCGGCCTCCAGGGCCTTGCGGTCGGTGATGTCCTCGACGATCACCACCACGTGCGGCGGGTCACCGTCCGGCGTCTCGTCCACCCAGGACGACGTGACCTGGACGGGCACCACGCTGCCGTCCCGGCGGGCCAGCCGGGTCTCGTGCCGCATGGTGTGGCGCCGCTCCACCAGCTCGGCGAAGGCATCGACGGTGGCCGGTGCGTCGTCGGGGTACACCAGCTCCAGCACCGAGGTGCCGTAGAGCTCGTCGGCGGTCCGGCCGATCATCCGGGTGAAGGCCGGGTTCACGTCGACCAGCAGGCCGGTGGGTGTGGCCAGGAGGACACCCATGGGGGCGTTGGAGAACGCGCTCCGGCGATCCGCCGGGGGCAGTCCGCCAGGTGTGTCCACTCGATTCCTCCCGCCGTCCCGCGCCGGTCGACCCGGCCCGCTGCGTCGGCACACGATCCACGTGGAACCCGACGCCGGGGCAGGATGGCACGGGATCGACCGAGGAGGGTCCGTGAACGAGTTCGACCTGGTACTGCCCGCGACGGTGGACGTCCGCGAGGTGGGCATGCGCGACGGCCTGCAGCTGGAGGCGCCGGTGCCCCTCGAGGGCAAGCTGGCGATGCTGGAGGCGCTCGTGGCCACCGGCGTCCGCCGCATCGAGGTGACCTCCTTCGTCTCACCGAAGGCCGTGCCGGCGCTGGCCGACGCCGACCAGTTGGCCGCCGAGCTGCACGCCTTCGACGGCGTGCTCTTCTCCGCGCTGGTCGCCAACGCCCGGGGCGCGACCCGTGCGGTGGACGCCGGGGTCGCCGACCTGGAGTACGTCGTCTCCGCCTCCGACGGGCACAGCCGGGCCAACGCCGGGCGCAGCACCGCCGAGGCGGTCGCCGCGGTCGGCGAGATCGCCGGCCTGGCCCACGGCGCGGGCGGCTCGCTGGAGGTGGTGATCGCGACCGCCTGGGACTGCCCGTTCGACGGCCGCACGCCGATCCCCCGCACCGTGGACGTCGCCCGCGCCGCGGTCACCGCCGGCGCCGACCGGATCTGCCTGGGCGACACGATCGGCACGACCACCCCGATGCGGGTCGTCCAGCTGCTCGACGCCGTCCGCCGGGCCTGTCCGGGCGTCGACGTGGGCGTGCACTTCCACGACACCCGCGGCACCGGGCAGGCCAACGCGCTGGCCGCCGTCCAGGCGGGGGCGACCCAGCTCGACGCCTCGGTCGGCGGCCTCGGCGGCTGCCCGTTCGCGCCCGGGGCCAGCGGCAACATCGCCACCGAGGAGCTGGTCTACATGCTGGAGGAGTCCGGCGTGCGCACCGGGCTGGACCTCGACGCCGTCCTCGCCGCCGCCCGGGTCACCGAGGAGGCCGTGGGCCGCCCGCTGCCCAGCTCGCTGTACCGGGCGGGTGGGCGCTCGGTGCCCCGGTCCATGGGTGTCGGGTGACCTGCACCGCCGTGGTTGGCTGGCGGCCATGAGCCAGCCGCCGTCCGGGGGCGGGAGGGTCGACCCCCGCACCATGCGTGACGTCCTCGGC
This sequence comes from Geodermatophilus chilensis, assembly GCF_002802985.1. Classification (GTDB taxonomy): domain Bacteria; phylum Actinomycetota; class Actinomycetes; order Mycobacteriales; family Geodermatophilaceae; genus Geodermatophilus; species Geodermatophilus chilensis. Next base: position 6,124 of record NZ_NVPT01000070.1, read on the forward strand.
CACTTCGCCTCGGGTGTCACCGTGGTGACCGCCCAGGGGGACGGCGGGCCGATCGGCTTCACCTGCCAGTCGTTCAGCTCGCTGTCGCTGGACCCGCCGCTGGTGGTCATCGCACCGGCGCGCACCTCGCGCACCTGGCCGCGGCTGCGCGAGCTCGGCCGCTTCTGCGTCAACGTGCTCGCCGAGGACCAGACCGCGCTGTCGGTCCGGTTCGCCCGCTCCGACGCCGACAAGTTCGCCGGCGTCTCGTGGCGGCCCAGCCCGCAGGGCCAGCCGGTGCTCGACGACGTCGTCGCCTGGATCGACTGCGAGCTGTGGGCCGAGTACGACGGCGGCGACCACACGCTCGTGGCCGCCCGGGTGCTCGACCTCGGCGCGGACCCCGGACGGCGGCCGCTGCTGTTCCACCGCGGCGCCTACGGCCTGCTGGAGACCCCGCGCAGCTGAGCGGTCAGGCGAAGCGGACCGCGATCAGCGCGACGTCGTCCCGCCCGTCGAGGGAGCCGGCGACCGCGGCGTCGCACAGCTGCCGGGGCCCGGCGCCCGACGGGGTCGCGGCCAGCCGCGCGACCAGCTCGGCGATGCCCTCGTCGAGGTCGGTGCCCGGCCGCTCGATGAGCCCGTCGGTGTAGGCCAGCAGGGTGGCCCCGCGGGGCAGGTCGATCGTCGTCGACCGCCGGGGCCGGCTGCCGTCGACGCCGATCAGCAGGCCGGTCACGCCGTCCAGGAGCTGCACGTCGCCGTCCGCGGTGCGCAGCAGCGGCGGCGGGTGGCCGGCGCTGGCCAGCGTCAGCCGCCACGGCTCACCCTCGCCGGCCGGCGGCACCGCGCGGGCGTAGACCATCGTGGCCATCGAGGCCACCCCCAGCCCCTGCACCAGCCGGTCCACCCGGGCGAGGACGACGCCGGGGTCGGGGTCCGGGGCCTCCCAGGCGCACGCCCGGATGAGCCCGCGCAGGTGACCCATCGCCGCGGCGGCGGCGATGTCGTGGCCGACGACGTCGCCGATGACCACGCCGATCGAGCCGTCGGGCATGTGCAGCAGGTCGTAGAAGTCGCCGCCCACGTCGGCCGTCGTGGAGGCGCTCACGTAGTGGGCGGCCGACTGCACGCCGGGGATCGCCGGCAGGTCGGGCAGCAGCGAGCGCTGCAGCGTGTCGGCGACGGTGTGCTCCTGCTGGTAGAGGCGCACGTTGTCCATGGCCAGCGCGGCGCGGCGGGCGAGGTCCTCGGCGAGGTCGACGTCCTCCTGGTCGAAGGGCCGCTCGGTCTCGGTGCGGGCCAGCAGGATGGCGCCACGGGTCCGCCGGCGGGCGACCATGGGGACGGCGAGCAGCGACCCCACACCGAGCTGCTCGGCGGCCTGGCGGGCGGCCTCGGAGGTGAACAGCTCGTCGAGGTCGGCGTCGGCCCCCTGGACCAGCACCGGCCGGGAGGTGGCGATGCTGCGCCGGGTCGGCGAGTCCTCCGGCAGGTGCCCGGCGTGCTGGGTGGCCAGCACCCGCAGCTGCTCCTCGAGGCCGTCGCGGTGCCGGCAGGCGGTCTCGCGGACGCCCCCGGCGTCGTCGACCAGGGTGATGAACACCCAGTCGGCGACCAGCGGCACGCACAGCCGGGCCAGCCGGTCGAGCACGTCGGTGAGGTCCAGCGTGGCGATCAGCGTGCTCGTCGCCTCGGCCATCAGCGCCAGGCGGCCCTGGATGCGCTCGGCGTCCGCGCGGGCCCGCTCGGCGTCGGCCTGCGCCCGCTCGGCGGCCGCGCGGGCCAGCTCGGCCTCCCGGCGGGCGGCCTGCTCGGCGGCGAACGCCGACTCGCGGTCGCGCTCGACCCGTACCCGCTCGGTGACGTCGGTCTGCACCCCGACGAAGCTGACCAGCCGGCCCTCGCCGTCGAACACCGGGCTGACCGACAGCTGGTTCCAGAAGGCCGTGCCGTCCTTGCGGTAGTTGAGCAGGGTGGTGGTGACCGCGCGCTGCTCGTCGAGCGCCCGGCGGATGGTGGCGACCGACTCCGGGTCGGTGGCCGGCCCCTGCAGGAAGCGGCAGTTGCGGCCGACCGCCTCGCCGTACTCGTACCCGGTGACCCGGGTGAACGAGGGGTTGACCCAGATCAGCGGGTTGCCCGGCTGGCGCGGGTCGGTGATGGTGAAGGTGATGTCGGTGGCGACGACGGCCCGCTCGCGCAGCGCCTGCAGGTAGGTCTCGGGGTCGTCGGCGGCGGAGTCGTTCTCGACCTCGAGGAAGACGACCAGCGACAGCTGCTCCTCGCCGTCCGGCCGGGACAGCGGGAAGCCGGTCACCCACAGCAGCCGCTCGCGCTCGGCCTCGCCCTGCGCCCGTGGCCGCCCGTCGGCGCTGCGCCCGGGGGCCAGGCGCACCGCCTCGCCGGTGACCGGCAGGCCCTGGGCCACCAGCGACAGCGGGCCGGAGGTGCTGGCCAGCGGCTGGCCGCCCAGGTCGGTGAGCCCGGCGGCGGCGCCCCAGGTGTCGATGTCGACGGGCAGGCCGACGTTGCCGGCCAGCTCCACCGCCGCGGTGTTGGCGTAGGTGACCGCCCCGTGGGACCGGTCGATCAGCAGCACGGCCACCGGGACGTCGACGAGGACCCCGGGCAGCGCCGCGGAGGCGGCGCCGGCGTCCCGGTGCCCGGAGATGAGGGCGGTGGCGGCGGTGACGACGCCGGCCTCCTGGCGCCCGACGACGCCGTCAGGGCGCTGTACGGAGGACGTCTCCCGCAGACGGTCCCGCTCGGCCGGCACGGCAACGACCCTAACCGCGCACCTCGCGCCCGGGCCACCACGGGGCAGCACGCTGACCAGGCAGTCCACCGTCCAGGTGTGGGACGCGGCGCGGCGGGAACCCCTCCGGTCGGGGGTACGCCGTTCCCCGACCGGAGGGAGACGAACACCATGGGACTACTCGACCGGCTCTTCGGCCGTCGCCGATCCGACCACGACCAGTACCACGGTGCGGGGTACCAGCAGGCCGCGCCGCAGTACGGCGGGTACCAGGCGGCGCCGCAGGGTGGCGCGCCCACCGACCAGCAGGCCGTCGAGCGCTACCGCTACCTGCTGCGCACCGCGCCGCCGGACCAGATCGAGGAGGCGCACGCGGAGGCCTTCGCCCAGCTCACGCCGCAGCAGCGGCAGGAGGTCCTGGTCCAGCTGGCCGCCGCGGTCCCCTCGTCGGAGCGGCCGCGCTCGGACGACCCGCGCTCCCTCGCCCGTGCGGCCACCCGCGCGGAGGTGCGCCAGCCGGGCACGCTGGAGCGGGCCTTCGGCGGCGGCTTCGGCGGAGGCGGATACGGCCCGGGGTACGGCGGGGGCTACGGCCCCGGCTACGGCCCCGGCCACGGACGCGGGTACGGCGGTCCGGGCTTCGGCAGCACGCTGGGCGCCAGCCTGCTCGGCACCGTCGGCGGCCTGGTGGTCGGCACGGCGGTCGCCGACGCGCTGTTCGACACCGGCCTCGGCGACGGCGGCCTGTTCGGCGGCGGTGACGAGGAGGCCTACGCCCAGGGCCACGAGGACGCCCAGGGCGACTATGGCGGCGACCCGGGTGGCGACCTCGCCGGCGGCGCCGACCCGGGCGGCGACTTCGGCGGCGGCGACTTCGGTGGGGACTTCGGCGGCGGGGAGTTCTAGAAGGACCTCGCTGCCCCCCACCACTCGCACGCTCGCGGCGGGACCCTGCAGCGAGGGCACCGCCACGGATCACCGCCGCGAGCGGGTCAGCGGGACGGCGTCCGCGCGGTGCGGCGCAGGTAGAGCAGGCCGACGACCGGCAGCACCAGCGGGATGAACAGGTAGCCGCGGCCGTACGCCGACCACACCGTCTCGTCGGGGAAGGCGGCGCGGTCCACCAGTGACAGCGTGCCGACCACGAGGACGCCGACCAGCTCGACGGTGATCGCGACCAGGGCGACCCGTCGTCCCCCCCGGGCCAGCGCCACGGTGGCGACGACGTAGACGGCCGCGGCCAGCGCGGACAGCAGGTAGGCCACCGGGGCCTCGGCGAAGCGGGTCGACAGCTGGACGGCGGCCCGCGCGCCGGCGGCGAGGGCGAACACGCCGTACACCGCGACCAGCACCCGGCCCGGGCCCTCGCCGGTCGCCGGCCGGTCCCCCGTCGTCTCAGCCACCCGTCGCCTCCCACAGCTCCAGCAGCCGCCAGATCATCACGCCCACCGCCCCGGCCGCCACGGCGAGCACGGTGCCCGCCCAGCGGCTCGGCTCGGTCCGGGCCCACAGTGCCCCGGCGACGGGCAGCAGCACGATGCCGGCCAGGTAGCCGAGGAAGGTCGGGGTGTCGGCCAGGCGCTCCCCACGGACCAGCTGGACGACGGCGAGTGCCCCCTGCACGAGCAGCAGGACCTCCAGCAACGCCGCGCCCCACAGGTGCAGCAGGCCGATCCGCCGGCGGGCGAGGGTGGAGGCGACCCCGGCCAGGGCGAGCAGCCCGGCAGCGACGGTGACCGCGACCACCAGCAGGAGCGTCACCGGGCTGACCCCGAGGCGGAGGTGTCGGGCACGGGTGCCATCCTCGCGCGCAGGGGGAACGTCCCGGTCACCCCCCTGGTACCGGGGCGCTCACCACGGGCGCGTCGAGACCACGGCGTGCCGGGAGGCTGCCATGACCGTCCGCGACCTCTTCGCCGAGCACCTCGACGCCGTGACCGACCGGCCCGTGCGCCTCCGGTCGCTGGTGGCCCTCCTGCAGGCGTTCGACGTCGCCGAGCCGACGGCGCGGACGACCACCGCGGCGCTGCGCCGCAGCGGCTGGCTCGCCGCGACCCGCCACGGCCGGGAGACGCTGTACACGCCGACCGAGGCGCTGCGCGGCACCGTGCGGCGGCGCTGGGCCCGGATCGACGAACGGCTCGGCCCCTGGGACGGCCACTGGCGCGTGGTCATCTACACCGTCCCCGAGACCGACCGGGCGGCCCGCGAACGGGTCCGCCGGACGCTCGCCCGGCAGGGCTTCGGGCCGCTGGCCCCCGCGACCTGGGTCTCGCCGCACCGCGCTGCCCTCGACGAGGTGCGCACCGAGCTGGCCGACGAGCCGCTGGGCCGGCTGGACCTGCTGACCGCGCGGGTCGCCGCGGAGACCGGCGACTCGGACCGCGAGCTGGCCGCCTGCTGCTGGGACCTGCTCGGGCTCGCCGCCGCCTACCGCCGGGAGATCGACCGGCTCCGCCGCGTGCTGGCCGGGCCGGTCCCCCACGGCGCGACGGCGCTGGTGACCCACCTGCGCGGGCTGGCCGCCGTCCGCCGGATCGGGTCCGGCGACCCGCTGCTGCCCACGGGGCTGCGCCCGGCGGGCTGGCCGGGGCCGGAGATGCGCGACACCTGGGCCGAGTTCAGCGACCGGCTGCGGGCACCGGCCCCCGCGAGCACGTCGCCGCCGTCCTCGACCGGCCGGGCGCGGGGACCCCTGCCCCCCGCCGCGAGCCTGCGAGCGGCGGGGGGCAGGGGGTCCTCCTCCGAGGCGTGAGGAGGACGGGGTCCTCTCTCAGCGGTGCACGGTGGACATGTCCGGGTAGCGGTCGCCGGCCGTGGCGCCCACGGGCGCCGCCTCGTCGAGCCGGCGCAGGTCCTCCTCGGTCAGCCGGACGTCGGCGGCCGCGGCGTTCTCCTCGAGGTAGGCCACCCGCTTGGTGCCGGGGATCGGCACGATGACGGGCCGCCCCGCGCGGTCGCTCTGCGCCATCACCCAGGCCAGCGCCAGCTGGGTGGCGGTCACGCCCTTCTCGTCGGCGATCTCCCGCACCCGGTCGACCAGCTCGAGGTTCCTCGCGAAGGCCTCGCCCTGGAAGCGCGGGTTGCGCCGGCGGAAGTCGTCGGGGGCCAGGTCGTCGATGCTCCGGATCTGCCCGGACAGGAAGCCGCGGCCGATCGGCGAGTAGGCGACGAAGCCGATGCCGAGCTCGGCGCAGGTGGCCAGCACGCCGTCGTCCTCGGGGTCACGGGTCCACAGCGAGTACTCGGTCTGGACGGCGGTCACCGGCTGCACCGCGTGCGCCCGGCGGATGGTCTCGGGCGCGGCCTCGGAGATGCCGACGTGCCGGACCTTCCCCGCCTCGACCAGCTCGCGCAGCGCGCCCCAGGTGTCCTCGACCGGCACGGTGGTGTCGACCCGGTGCTGGTAGTAGAGGTCGAGAACGTCGACGCCCAGCCGCTGCAGCGAGGCGTCGCAGGCCCGTCGCACGTAGTCCGGTCTGCCGTTGACGCCGCGGAACGAGCCGTCCTCACCGCGCTCGTTGCCGAACTTGGTGGCCAGCACGACCTCGTCGCGGCGGACGGCGATGGCCTTCCCGACCAGCCGCTCGTTGGTGAACGGGCCGTACATGTCCGCGGTGTCGAGGAAGGTGACGCCGAGGTCCAGCGCGCGCTGGATGGTGCGCTCGGCCTCCGCCTGGTCGCCGGTGCCGTAGAACTCGCTCATCCCCATGCAGCCCAGGCCCTGGGCCGAGACGGTCAGCCGTCCCAGTGTGCGTGTCTCCATGGCCCCTGCCCTGCCCGTGGTCGCGCCGTCCCAACCGGTACTGCGGGGGGCAGTTGACACATGCAACGGAGTGTGTGGCAGGTTGGCACACCTCAGTAAGGCAAGCCTCCCCTGTCAGGAGCACGATGCGCACGCCCGCCCGGCCGCTGGCTGTCCTGTCCCTCTCCGTCGCCACCGCGCTGGCCGTCAGCGCCTGCAGCGGCAGCGGCGACACCACCGCCGAGGCGGCCGCGGGGTCCGCCGAGGTCACCGTCACCCACGCGCAGGGCGAGACCGCCGTCCCCGCCGACCCGCAACGGGTCGTCGTCTTCGACGTCGGCGTGCTGTCGACGCTGGACAGCCTCGGCGTCGAGGTCGCCGGCGTGCCCGAGGCGACCTACCCGGAGTCGCTCAGCCGATACGCCGGGGACGAGTACCCCAAGGTCGGCTCGCTGTTCGAGCCCGACTACGAGGCGGTCAACGCCCTCGAGCCGGACCTGATCGTCGTCGGCGGGCGCTCGGCCGCGGTCTACCCGGAGCTCGCCGAGATCGCCCCCACCATCGACCTGACCGTCGACAACCAGGACTTCCTGGCCTCGTTCGCCGAGCGCACGACGACGCTGGGCGAGGTCTTCGGTGAGGAGGCCGCCGTCGCCGAGCGGCTGGCCGCGATCGAGGCGCGGGCCGCCGAGGTGCGGACGGCCGCCGAGGGCGCCGGTGACGCGCTGTTCGTGATGACCAACGCCGGTGAGGTCAGCGCCTACGGCCCCGACACCCGGTTCGGCCTGGTCCACGACGAGCTGGGGCTGACCCCCACCGACGAGGGGCTGACAGCCGCCGACCACGGCGACGCCATCTCCTTCGAGTACATCGCGGAGAAGGACCCCGACATCCTGCTGGTGCTCGACCGTGACGCCGCGATCGGCGAGTCCGGCACGGCCGCGCAGCAGGTGCTCGACAACGAGCTGGTCCGCGGGACGACGGCCTGGCGGGGCGACGACGTCCACCACCTGGACTCGACCGTCTGGTACGTCGCGCCGAACGGCCTGCCGTCGGTCGAGCAGATGGTCGAGGAAGTCGCTGCCGCGGTCGAGTGACGTGACCACCACGGCAGACGGACGCAGCGGCGCCGCACCCACCCGGGTGCGGCGCCGCGGTGTGCAGCGTCGGCACGTCGCCGTCGCGCTGGCGGCCCTGGTGCTCGCCGCGTTCGCGTCCCTCTTCCTCGGGGTCAGCGACCTGACGCCGGCCGACCTGGTCGACCCCGACGAGGCGCAGGCGCGGGTGCTGTGGACCAGCCGGGTGCCCCGGCTGCTGGCGATCCTGCTGGCCGGTTCGGCGATGGCCGTGGCGGGGCTGGTGATGATGCACCTGACCCGCAACCGGTTCGTCTCCCCGCAGACCGCCGGGACGACGGAGTGGGTGGGGCTGGGCATCGTCGTCGCGACGCTGTGGTTCGGCGGGACCTCGGTGCTCGGCAAGATGTCGATCGGCGTGCTGTTCGCGCTGGCCGGCACCGCGTTCTTCGTCTGGCTGCTGCAGCGGATGGTGCTCACCGACGTGGTCGTCGTCCCGCTGGTCGGCATCCTGCTCGGCGGCGTGGTGAGCGCGGCGACGACCTTCCTGGCCTACCGCTTCGACCTGCTGCAGTCGATGGACGTGTGGATGAACGGCGACTTCTCCGGCGTCCTGGCCGGCCGCTACGAGCTGCTCTGGCTGGTGCTGGCCGCCACCGTGGTCGCCTACCTCTGGGCCGACCGGTTCTCCGTCGCGGGCATGGGCGAGAGCTTCGCGATCAACCTCGGCGTCCCCTACACCCGTGTCGTCATGGTCGGCCTGGCCATCGCCTCGGTCGTCACCGCGATCGTCGTGGTCAGCGTCGGCTCGATCCCCTTCCTCGGTCTCGTCGTCCCCAACCTCGTGACCCTGGCGATGGGTGACAACCTGCGCCGGGTGCTGCCGGTGACCGCGCTGACGGGTGCGGCGTTCGTGCTCGCCTGCGACGTCCTGGCCCGCACCATCCGGTACCCGTACGAGGTCCCCGTCGGGATGATCGGCGGCGTCATCGGCGGCGTGCTGTTCATCTGGCTGCTGCTGCGGGCCCGGAAGCGGGCCCTGTGATGGCCGCCGTCCTCACCGCGCCCGAGCGGGCCGTCCGCCGCCGGCGCACGCTGGCGGTCCTCGGCGTCGTGACCCTGGCGGTCGTCGCCGCGTTCCTGACCGTCGACGTCACCGGCTCCTGGGACTACGCGCTGCAGCAGCGCGGACGCCGGCTGGCCGCGATGGCGGTCGTCGCCGTGGCGGTCGCGGTCTCCACCGTGCTGTTCCAGACGGTGACCAACAACCGGATCCTGACCCCGGAGATCATGGGGTTCGACCGGCTGTTCGTGCTGATCCAGACGGTCGGCGTCTTCCTGCTCGGCGCCTCGACCGTCACCACGGCCGACCCTCGGCTGCGCTTCGCGGTCGAGGTCGTCGTGCTGATCGGCTTCGGCGCCGTCCTCTACCGGTCGCTGTTCGGCCGCACCGAGCGTGACGTGTACGTGCTCGTGCTCCTCGGGGTCGTCCTCGGCTCGACCTTCACCAGCCTCACCCTGCTGGTGTCGCGGCTCATCGACCCCAACGAGTTCCTCACCCTGCAGGACCTGTTGTTCGCCAGCTTCGGCTCCGTCGACCGGCAGCTGCTGGCCCTGTCGGCGGTGGTCGTCGTCCTGGTCACCGCGGGCGTGTGGCGGCTGCTCCCCCGGCTGGACGTCGTCGCGCTCGGCCGGGACACCGCCGTCGGCCTGGGCGTCGAGCACCGCCGGGTGGTCAACCGGGCACTGCTGGCCGTCGCCGTCCTCGTCGCCGTCGCCACCGCGCTGGTCGGGCCGATCACCTTCCTCGGCCTGCTGGTGGCCAACCTGGCCCGCCAGCTCCTCGGCACCCACCGGCACGCCTGGGTGCTGCCCGGGGCGGCCCTGCTGGCGTTGCTCGCGCTGGCCGGCGGCCAGCTGGTGCTCGAGCAGGTGTTCGGCTTCAACTCCAGCCTCAGCGTCGTCGTCACCTTCGTGGGCGGGATCGTCTTCATCGCCCTCCTGATCAGAGAGCCTCGTCAGTGAGGGGACAGCGCCAGTGATCGAGATAGAGTCCGTCACCAAGGCCTACGGCGGCGTCCGCGTGCTGGACGACGTCTCGCTGACGATCCCGACCGGCGGCATCACCTCGCTGATCGGCGCCAACGGCGCGGGCAAGTCCACGCTGCTGTCGGTCGCCGCCCGCCTGTTGCCCGCCGACAGCGGCCGGGTACGGGTCGACGGCATGGACGTCGCGACGACGCCGGGGCCGGTGCTGGCCCGGCGGCTGGCGGTGCTGCGCCAGGAGAACGCGATGTCGGTGCGGCTGACCGTGCGGGAGCTGGTCGCCTTCGGCCGCTTCCCGCACTCCGGCGGGCGGCTCACGCGCGAGGACCACCGGCTGGTCGACGAGGCCATGGCCTGGTTCGAGCTGGGGCCGCTGGCGGACCGGCACCTCGACCAGCTCTCCGGCGGGCAGCGGCAGCGCGCCTACGTGGCGATGGTGATGTGCCAGGGCACCGACCACGTGCTGCTCGACGAGCCGCTGAACAACCTCGACATGCGGCACGCCGTCCAGATGATGCGGATGCTGCGCGGCATGGCCGACGAGCTGGGCCGCACCGTCGTCCTCGTCGTGCACGACGTCAACGTCGCCTCCTGCTACTCCGACCGCATCGTCGCGATGCGGGAGGGCCAGCTGGTCGCCGAGGGCCCCACCGACGAGCTCATGACGCCGGAGCTGCTGCGCAAGGTGTTCGACGTCGAGGTCGAGGTGCACGAGCTGGCCGGACGGCGGATCGGCGTCCCCTGGTCGTGACGCGCGCCTGACTGCCGGACCGCTGGACTCCCAGGGCCCATTCCGCGGACGTTTCCGGGCCGCAGCGGTCCAGCGGTCCGACCGGCCGGTGCCCGCGGTGCGGCCGGCCGCCCCGCAGCCGCCACGGGCCGTGACGGAGGCGTGACCTACGACGCAGTCGCTCGTTCGGTAGGGCACACCCCCTCCGCCCTCTACGAGGAGAGCCATGACCCGGTCGACCCGTCGCATCCTCGGGGGAGGGAGCCTGGCCGCGCTGGTCGCGGGCGCGCTGCTCGCCACCCCCGCCCAGGCCGCACCCGAACCGCTCGCCCCGGTGCAGGACTTCCTCGCCGACCAGCTCGCCGGTCTGGCCGCCGCGACGCCGACGACGGTGCTGGTGCACGGCACCGACATCGCCGCCGCCCGCGACGCCGTGGCCGCGACCGGCATGCGGACGGTCACCGAGTTCGAGCGGATCGGCGTCGTCGTCGCGGCCGGCACCGCCGGGCAGGTGGAGGCCGTGCGGTCGCAGCCGGGCGTGACCTACCTCGAGGGCAACACCCCCATCGCCTTCACCCAGGAGACGTCGAACACCGCCACCCACGGTGCCGAGGCCGTCGCCACGCTCACCGGCCCCGACGGCTCACCGCTGGACGGCAGCGGCGTCTCGGTGGCGGTCGTCGACTCCGGGATCGACCCGACCCACCCCTACCTGCGCGACCCCGACGGCGGCAGCGCCGTGGTCGCGAACCTGAAGAGCCTCTGCCTGGTCGAGGCCGACACCGGCCCGGACTGCGTCGTCCCGGTGTCGGGCCTGGTCGACACCGACACGACCTCCGGCGGTGGGCACGGCATGCACGTCTCCGGCATCGTCGCCGGCCGGCCGACGACGCTGTCCGACGGCGGGCAGCTGCAGGGCGCGGCACCCGGGGCGAGCATCGTCTCGGTCTCGACCGGCGCGGTGCTGCTCATCGTGGGCGCCGACTCCGCGCTGAACTGGGTGCTGGAGAACCACGAGGCGCCGTGCGGCGCGGGCGTGTCCGCGGCGGAGTGCCCGCCGATCAAGGTCACGAACAACTCCTACGGCCCGGCCGGCGGCGGCGAGTTCGACCCCAGGTCGGCCACCGTCAAGCTGCAGCGGGCACTCGCCGCCGAGGGCGTCGTCACCGTCTGGGCGGCCGGCAACGACGGGGGCGACGGCTCGGAGTCCCTGACCAACCCGCCCGGCCAGGATCCCACCGGCGGCATCCTCTCGGTCGCCTCCTACTCCGACCAGGACACCGGCACCCGGGACGGCGTGGTGAGCGAGTACTCCTCGCGCGGCGCTGCGGCCGACCCCTCGACCTGGCCGGACCTCTCCGCGCCGGGCGAGGCCATCACCTCGTCCTGCCGGCCGACCATGCCGATCTGCTCGACCGGCCTCGACCCGCGCAACGGTCCGGGCCTGCTCGACGTCGGCACCTTCAACACGATCAGCGGGACGTCGATGGCCGCACCGCACGTCGCCGGCATCGTCGCCCAGCTGTTCGAGGCCTACCCGACGGCGACCCCCGCCGAGATCGAGGCGGCGCTCAAGGGCACCGCGTACCGGTACGCCGACGGCGCGGCCTACCAGCGGACCGGGGGCTACACCACCTCCTTCGACAAGGGCACCGGCCTCGTGGACGTCGTCGCGGCCGCGCAGGCGCTCCGCGGGGAGGCGGCGGCCACCTCCTCGAAGAAGCCCAAGCGAGGTCGCTGAGCCGCAGCGGCGGGAGGCGGCGGGGCGGTCCCCGGGCGGGGACCGCCCCGCTGTTCCACGTGGAACGCGGCCGGGTTGCATCGGTGTGACGTGCTCGTGGGCAGTCGCGCAGGCCTGGCAGGTGGGGTTGGATCGGTGCTATGTGCGGTCTCTCCGGCGAGATCAGGTTCGACGGCTCCCTGGCCGACACCACCGCCGTGGCACGGATGGTCGAGTGCCTCGTCCCCCGCGGTCCGGACGGTCAGGGTGCCTGGAGCAACGGGCGGGTGGCCTTCGGGCACCGCCGGCTGTCGGTCATCGACCTGTCACCGGCCGGCAGTCAGCCGATGGTGGACAACGAGCTCGGGCTGACCGCGGTCTTCAACGGCTGCATCTACGACTACAAGGAGCTGCGCGCTGAGCTCGAGGGCCACGGCTACCGCTTCTTCTCCACCTCCGACACCGAGGTGATCCTCAAGGGCTACCACCACTGGGGCACCGCGGTCGTCGAGCACCTGCACGGCATGTTCGCGTTCGTCATCACCGAGCGCGACACCGGCCGGGTGGTGCTCGCCCGCGACCGGCTGGGCATCAAGCCGCTCTACCTCGCGGAGACCCCCGGCCGGCTGCGGTTCGCCTCGTCCCTGCCGGCGCTGCTGCAGGCCGGGGACGTCGACACCTCCATCGACCCGGTCGCGCTGCACCACTACCTCACTTGGCACGCCGTCGTCCCCGCGCCGCGGACGATCGTCAACGGCGTCCGCAAGCTGCCCCCGGCCACCGTGCGGGTGGTCGAGGCCGACGGCACCTCCCGCGAGCACCGCTACTGGGAGGCCCGCTACGAGCGCCGTCCCGAGCACGCGAACTGGTCCCCCCGTGACTGGGAGGACGCGATCGAGGAGGCGTTGCGGGTCGCCGTCCGGCGGCGGCTGGTCGCCGACATCCCGGTCGGCGTGCTGCTCTCCGGCGGCCTGGACTCCAGCCTGATCGTCGGCCTGCTCGCCCAGGAGGGGCAGACCGGCCTGGCCACCTACTCGATCGGCTTCGAGGCGGTCGGCGGTCGGGAGGGCGACGAGTTCGTCTACTCCGACGTCATCGCCGAGCGCTTCGGCACCGACCACCACCGCATCCGGGTCGCCTCCGACGAGCTGGCCGCGGCGCTCGGCCACGCCATCGGCGCGATGGCCGAGCCGATGGTCAGCCACGACGTCGTCGCCTTCGACCTGCTGTCGGAGCGGGTCAGCCAGTCGATCCGGGTGGTGCAGTCCGGGCAGGGCGCCGACGAGGTCTTCGCCGGCTACCACTGGTACCCGCCGCTGCAGGGCGTGGACCGCGAGCGGGCGGTGGAGACCTACGCGAGGGCCTTCTTCGACAGGGACGCCGCCGACATGGCCCGGCTGGTCAGCGACCGGTACGCGGTGGACGGCGACCCGAGCCTGGAGTTCGTCCGCCGGCACATGTCCGCGCCGCACGCCGACACCGCCGTGGACGCCGCGCTGCGCCTCGACAGCGAGGTCATGCTCGTCGACGACCCGGTCAAGCGGGTGGACAACATGTCCATGGCCTGGGGCCTGGAGGCCCGGGTGCCCTTCCTCGACCACGACCTGGTCGAGCTGGCCGCGATGTGCCCGCCGGAGCTGAAGCTGGCCGACGGCGGGAAGGGCGTGCTCAAGGCGATCGGCCGGCGCATCATCCCGCCGGAGGTCATCGACCGGCCCAAGGGCTACTTCCCGGTCCCGGCGATCACCCACCTCGAGGGCAAGGTGCTCGACCTGGTGCGCGACGCGCTCACCGGAGAGGCCGCCCGCGAGCGCGGGTTGTTCCGGCCCGAGTACGTCGACCGGCTGCTGGCCGACCCGAACGGCGAGCTCACCCCGCTGCGCGGCAACAAGCTGTGGCAGCTGGGCCTGCTGGAGCTCTGGCTGCAGGGACACGGGGTCTGACGGTGCCCCGTGTAGCGGGACACCGGCGCCGGACCCCGGTGTCCGAGACCCCGTCCCCCACCAGCCGCCCCTGGCAGCAGGTCTCCGAACACCAGCGGCAGGGGATGGAGTCCGACGTCGTCCTGGACCTCGCCTGGGGTCGGCTGGTCTTCGGGCAGACCTTCTCCAGCCTCGAGGGCATCGTGAAGGCGCTGCGGTCGGAGGAGAGCGGCCGGCGCGACATCTGCATCTACCCGCGCGACCCGCACGTGATGGTCGGGATGGCGCCCGACGAGCTGTTCATCGACCCCAGCTACACCTACCGGCTGGACCTGTACCGCTACCGCCCGCGGGCCGAGTTGATCCGCGGTGTCTTCGTCCGCACCGTGACCGGGCTGGACGAGATGCGGTCGATCAACGACATCTACGCGCGCAACGGCATGGTCACCGGCGACGCCGACACCATGTGGGCCAACCACCGGACCCGCACCTTCACCTACCTGGTCGCCGAGGACCGGCGGACGGGTGCGATCGTCGGCACGGTCACCGGCGTCGACCACGTGCTCGCCTTCGGCGACCCGGAGGGCGGCGCCAGCCTGTGGTGCCTGGCGGTCGACGCCCAGGACGCCCCGCCCGGCACCGGGGAGGCGCTGGTCCGGGTGCTCGCCGAGCGCTACGTCGGCCGCGGCCGCGCCTACCTCGACCTCTCGGTCATGCACGACAACGCCGGGGCGATCGCGCTGTACCGCAAGCTCGGCTTCCACCGGGTGCCGGCGCTGTGCGTGAAGCGGAAGAACCCGATCAACACGCCGCTGTTCGCCTCCCGCCCGCCGGGGCTGGCCGAGCTCAACCCCTACGCGCGGATCATCGCCGAGGAGGCGCTCGAGCGCGGCATCCGCGTCGAGGTCAACGACGCCGAGTGGGGCGAGATGCGGCTGTCGCTGGGCGGGCGCACCGTGCTCACCCGGGAGTCGCTGTCCGAGTTCACCAGCGCGGTCGCGATGAGCCGCTGCGACGACAAGCGGGTCACCCGGCGGATCATGGAGCGGGCCGGCGTCCGCGTGCCCCGCGGCGCCACCGCCACCGAGGGCGACCTGGCGGCCGCCCGCACGCTGCTGGCCGAGTGCGGCGAGGTCGTGGTCAAGCCCGCCCGCGGCGAGCAGGGGCGTGGCATCACCGTCGGGGTGCGCGAGGAGGAGGCGCTGGACCGGGCGGTTCGCCTGGCCCTGCAGTACTGCCCCGAGGTGCTGGTCGAGGAGCTCGTCGAGGGCCAGGACCTGCGGGTCGTCGTCATCGACCACGAGGTGGTGGCCGCCGCGGTGCGCCGTCCGGCCGAGGTGGTCGGCGACGGCCGCTCCCCCGTCAGCGATCTGGTGCGCAGCACCAGCCGGCGGCGCGAGCGGGCCACCGGCGGGGAGTCGAGCATCCCGCTCGACGACACGACCTCCGAGGTGGTCGCCGAGTCCGGGTACGCGATGGACGACGTCCCGCCGGTGGGTGAGCGCATCCAGGTCCGGCGGACGGCGAACCTGCACACCGGCGGCACCATCGAGGACGTCACCGACCGGCTGCACCCCGCGATCGCGCAGGCCGCCGTCCGGGCCAGCCGGGCCATCGGGATCCCGGTCACGGGGCTGGACTTCCTGGTGCCCGACGTGGAGGGCCCCGACCACGTGTTCATCGAGGCCAACGAGCGGCCGGGGCTGGCCAACCACGAGCCGCAGCCCACCGTGGAGCGCTTCGTCGACCTGCTCTTCCCCGAGACCCGCCGCCGCTGAAGCAAGGGCCTCGTCCTCCCCACCCCTCGCAAGCTCGGGGCGGTGCCCTGGACGGGGCCGCCCCTGCCCTCCCCGCCTCCGGCCTCCCCGGCGACGATCATGGACCTGCGGTGGGGACACGCCGCCGGTGACGGGCGTGTCGCCACCGGCGCGCCATGATCGTTCCGGGAGACGAGGCGGAGAGGGAGGGGGCGGCGTGGCGTACCTGCTCGCGGCGCTCGGTGGCGCGCTCGGTGCGCTGGCCCGCTGGGGCGTGGCGACGGCGCTGCCGCAGACCTCCGGTGGCTGGCCGTGGGCCACGCTGCTGGTCAACCTCACCGGCTGCCTGGTGTTCGGCGCGCTGGTCGCCGTCCTCGCGACCCGCTCCCCCGAGCCGCCGTGGGCGCGGCCGTTCCTCGCCGTCGGGGTGCTGGGCGGCTACACGACCTACTCCGCGTTCGCGGTCGAGGCGGTCGGGCTGCTCGAGGCCGGCGCGCCGCTGCTGGCCGCCGGCTACGTGCTCGTCTCCGTCGTCGGCGGGGTCCTGGCCGTGGCCGCCGGTGCCCTGGCGGTGCGGGCCGCCCGCACGCTGTGACGCCGCTGCTCGTGGTGGCCGGTGCGCTGGTCGGCGCCCCGCTGCGGCTGCTGGCCATCCGGCTGGCCGCCCGCGGCGGGCGGGACCCGGCGCGCGGCACGCTGGCCGTCAACGTCGCCGGCAGCGCGCTGCTGGGCCTGGTGCTCGGGGCCGCCGCGACTCCCCCGGCGGTGGTGGCCCTGGTGGGCACCGGCTTCTGCGGCACGCTCACCACCTTCTCCACCTTCGGCGGCGACGTGGTGCGGATGGTCGAGCAGCGCCGGCTCGCCCGCGGCCTGGGGTACCTGGTCGCCTCCGTCGTCCTGGGGGTGGGGGCCGCCGCGCTGGGGTACCTGCTGGCCTCCGGATGAGCCCGGGGCTGCCCTTTCCGGCGGCGCTCAGTAGGGTCAGGGACGGTATGGGTGGCACAGCGGCAGGACACGAACGGGCGGACAGCCCGGTGGTCGTGGTGGCCAATCGGCTGCCGGTCGACCAGGTCACCGACCCCGACGGCAGCACCCGCTGGCAGCGCAGCCCCGGCGGTCTGGTGACCGCGCTGGAGCCCTTCGTGGCCGGCCGTGGCGGCGCCTGGGTCGGCTGGTCCGGATCGGCCGGCGAGGCCCCCGAACCCTTCGAGTCCGGGGGGATGTCGCTGATCCCCGTGCCGCTCTCCGAGGAGGAGGTCGACCGCTACTACGAGGGCATGTCGAACGCCTCGCTGTGGCCGCTGTACCACGACGTGGTCGAGAAGCCCGAGTACCACCGGACGTGGTGGGACGCCTACGTCCAGGTCAACAAGCGCTTCGCCGAGCGCGCCGCCGAGGTGGCCGCCGAGGGCGCGATCGTGTGGGTGCACGACTACCAGCTGCAGTTGGTGCCGGCGATGCTGCGCCAGCGGCGCCCGGACCTCACCATCGGCTTCTTCCTGCACATCCCCTTCCCGCCGTACGAGCTGTTCACCCAGCTGCCGTGGCGCTCGGCGGTCGTGGAGGGGTTGCTCGGGGCCGACCTGGTCGGGTTCCAGCGGCCCAGCGCGGCGGCCAACTTCGTCCAGCTGGCCCGCCGGCTGCACGACCTGCCCGCCCGCGGCTCGACCATCGAGTACGACGGCCGCACGGTCACCGCGCGCGCCTTCCCGATCTCCATCGACGTCCGCGCCTTCGAGGAGCTGGCCAGCTCCCCGCAGGTGGTCAAGCGGGCCGAGGAGATCCGCGCCGAGCTCGGCAACCCGCGGAAGATGATCCTGGGCGTCGACCGGCTGGACTACACCAAGGGGATCGCGGTCCGGCTCAACGCCTTCCAGGAGCTGCTGGAGGAGGCGGTCGTCGAGGTCCCCGACACGGTGATGGTGCAGGTCGCCACGCCCAGCCGGGAGCGCGTCGAGCACTACGTGCACATGCGCGAGACGATCGAGCAGCAGGTCGGCCACATCAACGGCGTCTTCGGCACCCTCGGCGGGCCCGCCGTCCACTACATCAACCAGTCGGTGCCCCGCGAGGAGCTCGCCGCGCTCTACCGGGCCGCCGACGTCATGTTCGTGACGCCGTACCGCGACGGCATGAACCTCGTCGCCAAGGAGTACGTCGCGGCCCGCAGCGACCTCGGCGGCACCCTGGTGCTCTCCGAGTTCGCCGGCGCCGCCGCCGAGCTCAAGCAGGCCTTCCTGATCAACCCGTACGACATCGCCGGGGTCAAGAACCAGCTGGTGCGGGCGCTGCGCCTCGAGCCGGCCGAGGCGGCCAAGCGGATGCGCGCGATGCGCCGCCACCTGGCCCGCAACGACCTCGAGCACTGGGCCAACTCGTTCTTCGACGCGCTCCAGGCCCAGGCGTGACCCGGCCGGAGGCGCCGCCCGCCGCGCTGCCGGCAGACCTGACCGAGGCGCTGGCGGCCGTGGCCCGACGGCGGCCGCTGCTGGTGGCCAGCGACTACGACGGCGTCCTCGCGCCGCTGGTGGGCGACCCGTCGGCCGCCGTCCCCCTGCCGGGGACGGCCGAGGTGCTGGCGCGGCTGGCCGCCGCCGACGGCGTCACGGTGGCACTGGTCAGTGGCCGGGGGGTGGCCGACCTGCGCGCCGTCAGCGGGTTCGAGGGCCCCTACCGCTGGATCGGCAGCCACGGGGCCGAGTACGGCGGCCCGCTGACCGGGGAGCTCGCGGCGCGCCGCGACGCGCTCGCCGAGCGCCTGGCCCCGCTGGTCGCCGCGGTGCCCGGCGCGCGGCTGGAGGTCAAGCCGGCCAGCGTGGCGGTGCACGTGCGGCAGGTGACCGACCGCGTCGCGGCGGCCGCGCTGCTCGAGCAGGCCCACGCCGCGGCGGATCCGTCACTGACGTTGAAGCCGGGCAAGGAGGTGCTCGAGTTCGCGGTCACCGACGCCGACAAGGGCACCGCGCTGCTGCGGCTGCGCGACGACCTCGGCGCCGTCGCGACGGTCTACCTCGGCGACGACCGCACCGACGAGGACGCCTTCCGCGCCCTGTCCCCCGCCGATCTCACCGTCAAGGTCGGCGAGGGCGAGACGGTGGCCCGCCACCGGGTCACCGACCCGGCCGCCGTCGTCGTGCTGCTCGACACCCTGGCCGACCTGACCGCCTGACCACCTGACCGGCGCCGCGGCCGAGTCGCGTCCCGCCGTGTCCGGGAGTCACCGGCCGGGGCTGTGGCGGTGGCCGTCCCATTCGTGTCGACACGGGACGTGGTCCCGTGCGACCCCGCGCGCCGGCGGCCGAGCCGCCGTGGCGGTGACCTGCACTCCCCCACCGATCCCCTCGGACGCTGCACCGACCACCGAGTGGGTGGACGGGCGGACGAGCAGGCGGGCCGAGGCGACACGGCGACCCCGGAGATCCGCTGACCCACCGAGTGGGTCAAGATTGCGTCGCTTGACACCCTCAAGTGAGGGGCAGGGTCCTCGGCGCCCACGCACTTCTCCCGCGCCGTTCCAGGCGCAGCTCACCGCCCCGAGAGAAGACCTGCCATGCCCGTGACCGACCGTCCCTCCGTCCTCGCCCGAGCTCGCGACCTGCCCGTGCTCGTCAAGATCCTCAGTGCCGTCCTCGTGACGCTCGTCGTCGCCGTGGGCGTCGGGCTGCTCGGCCTGGTCAAGCTCGGGGCCACCGCGGACGAGACCCAGGCCATGTACGAGCAGAACGTCCAGCCGCTCACCGTCCTGGCCCAGGTGCAGCGCACGGCGATGCAGCTGCGGCTGGACACGCTCAACCACGCGACCAGCCTGGACGCCGCGTCCATGGACCGCATCGAGGCCGCCATCGACGACCACGAGGCCGCGCTCGCCGAGCTGCTCGCCTCCTACCGGCCGAACGCCGCCGACCCGGCGGCCGTCGACGCCACCGAGCACTGGCAGGAGGTCGGCCGGCTGCGCGACGGGGTCGTCATCCCGCTGTCCCGGGCCAACGACATGGCTGCGTACCAGCAGGCGCGGGACACGCAGCTCGTCCCGGCGATCGAGATCGCCGAGGCCGACCTCGCCGCGGCCCGCGCCGCCGAGGAGGAGCAGGCCGCCGACCGGGCGGCCGGGGCGCAGGCGGCCTATGCCGACTCGCGCACCACGATCGTCATCGCCCTCCTCGTGGGCAGCCTGGTCGCCCTGGGGCTGGGGGTCGGCGTGGCCCGTCAGATCGTCGCCGCCGTCCGTTCGGTCGGTGGGGTCGCCGCCGCCCTGGCCGCCGATGACCTCACCGTCCGGGCCGGCCTGCAGTCCCGGGACGAGCTGGGCCGGATGGGCACCGCCCTCGACGAGGCCGTGGCCGACCTGCGGCAGGTCGTGTCGTCGGTGGTGTCGTCGGCGGACGCCGTGGCCGCGTCGTCGGAGGAGCTGTCGGCGTCGTCGGCGCAGATCTCGGCGTCGGCGGAGGAGACCTCGGCGCAGTCCGGCGTGGTGTCGGGCGCGGCCGAGGAGGTCTCCCGCAGCGTGCAGACCGTCGCCGCCGGCGCGGAGCAGATGGGCGCGAGCATCCGGGAGATCAGCCAGAACGCCGCCGAGGCTGCCCGCGTGGCCGCGCAGGCCGTCACCGAGGCGGAGACCACGACGGCCACGGTGACCAAGCTCGGGGAGTCCTCCCGGGAGATCGGCGACGTCATCAAGGTGATCACGAGCATCGCCGAGCAGACCAACCTGCTCGCCCTCAACGCCACCATCGAGGCCGCCCGCGCCGGGGAGGCCGGCAAGGGCTTCGCCGTCGTCGCCAACGAGGTCAAGGAGCTGGCCCAGGAGACCGCCAAGGCCACCGAGGACATCGCCCGGCGGGTGGAGGCGATCCAGGGTGACACCTCGGGTGCGGTGGCTGCCATCGGGCGGATCAGCACGGTGATCGGTCAGATCAACGACTTCCAGACCACCATCGCCTCCGCGGTGGAGGAGCAGACCGCCACGACCAGCGAGATGTCCGGCTCGGTCAACGAGGCGGCGCCGGATCCGGTCAGATCACCGAGAACATCAGCGGGGTGTCCACCGCCGCGGAGGCGACCACCCAGGCGCTCACCCAGACCCGCACCGCCGTGGACGAGCTGTCCCGCATGGCCGCCGACCTGCGCACCTCCGTGGGCCGCTTCCAGTACTGACCGGCCCGTACGCCGGGCGCGACCGCGCGGGGACGGTCGCGCCCGGCGAACGGGAACGGCGCCGGATGTCGACAAGGGAATCGGCGAGAGGCGGCCGCCGACATTTGTCGGGCGGTGCGCCACGACACGGCCCGGAATGGAGCAGACGCAGTGACAGAACGGCCCACCATTGCGCCTCAACCCGCCTCGTCGGCCCGCCACCCCTCCTCAGGAGACCCCATGTCCGTCCGCACCACACAGTCCTCCGGGCACTCCGGAGGCTGGTTCGCCGACCGTCCGCTGTCGGTCAAGTTCGGCGCCCTCGTCGGTGTCGTGGCCGTCGCCTTCGCCGGCGTCGTCGGGTCCGTGGTCGTCGGCAACGCCACCGTGCGGGACGTCAACGAGGAGCTGACGGCCCTGGCCGGCGCCGAGAGCGTCGTCCTCCAACTCGACACGCGGGCCAGCGAGCTCAAGGTCGACGCCTTCCGCGCCCTGGTGCGCGAGGTCCCGGCCGACGCCCTCGCCGAGCTGGACGAGGACGTGGCCACCGCCGACGAGCTGCTCGCCGAGCTGTCGGGCATCCCGCTGACCGGCGAGACCGCCACGGCCGTCGCGGACCTCGAGGACAGCTTCGCCGACTACACGACCGCGATCAGTGCCTTCATCGACTCCGCCGTCGCCGACCAGGTCGCCGCGCGGGCCGGGTACGCGCAGATCCAGGTCGCCAACGACCTGACCGACGGGGCCGTGGGCGCCGCCAAGGACACCCTGCAGGTGGCCACGGACGACGCCGCCGCCCGCCTGGCCGACGCCGTCGACAGCACCGAGCTCCTGACCGTCGTCGTCGCCGGCGTCGGTGTCGCGCTCATCCTCGCGATCAGCTGGCTCACCATGCGCTCGGTGCGTCGTCCCGTGCAGCGGGTCAAGGCGGCGTTGGAGGCACTGGCCGCCGGCGACCTCACGGCGTCCACCGGGGTGACGTCCCGGGACGAGGTCGGGCAGATGGCCGCGGCCCTCGATGAGGCGCAGGCCGGCCTGCGCGCCGTCCTCGCCGACGTCGCCGCGTCGGCGGATGCGGTGGCGGCGAGCTCGGAGGAGCTGTCGGCGTCCTCGGCGCAGATCTCGGCGTCGGCGGAGGAGACCTCGGCGCAGTCCGGGGTGGTGGCCTCGGCCGCGGAG
>NZ_NVPT01000071.1 GCF_002802985.1 Geodermatophilus chilensis
ATAGAGGACAGGCTCTGCCCCTGCCCCGCACTGTGGGCAGGGGCGGAGGGGGTGGGGGAGCCGCCGGCCCGGTGCAGCCCGGGAGGACCGGGCGGGATGGCCGTCGCCGCGCAGTACCTGACAGCGGACGGCTACGAGGTGGACGAGACCGACCTCGTCCACCAGGTCACGTCCTCGCGGCGGGTCCCTCACTGCGTGCGACGGCGGAGATGCCTCTCGGAGTGTGGGCGGGGGGCGTCAGCGGATGGGCACTGGCACGTCGAGGGCCTCGAGGACGAGGACCGACCGGCCAGGCCGAGAGAGGTGGGGAACTGGCAGACGTGGAGGGGGTCGGTCATCGCGTGGGTGACTCGTCCGAGTACGCGGGGACCGTCGTCCTCCAGCTCACCACCGCGGCGACACAGGTCGTCCCGCACGCCCCTCCGCCGTGAGGAGCTCGTCGGAGGAGGAGACGTCGACGGACCTGCCGGAACCGGGTCCGCGGTGGCATCGTGACGCCATGGGACGCAGTCTCCGTCTCGCCGGTGCCGGCCTGGTCGGTCTGGCCGCGGTCGCCGCCCGCGACCTGCTGCAGCGCGAGCACACCCTGTTGCGCAACTTCCCGGTGATCGGCCACGCCCGGTACCTGCTGGAGTCGGTCGGCCCGGAGCTGCGCCAGTACCTCGTGGCGGGCGACAACGAGGAGCGCCCGTTCACCCGGGACCAGCGGCGCTGGGTCTACGCGTCGGCGAAGCACGAGAACAACTACTTCGGCTTCGGCACCGACAACGACCTGGAGTTCACCGCCGGCTACCCGGTCATCAACCACCGCACGTTCGGCCGGGCCGTGCCGCCCTCCTCGGTCCACGCGGGCCACGACGTCGCGCTGCCCAGCGTCAAGGTGCTCGGTGGTCCGCGCGGCCGGGCGCGGGCCTTCCGGCCGGCCTCGGTGGTCAACGTCTCGGCGATGAGCTTCGGGTCGCTGTCCGGCGCCGCGATCGAGGCGCTCAACCGCGGGGCGGCGCTGGCCGGGTGCCTGCAGAACACCGGCGAGGGCGGACTCTCGGTGCACCACCGGCACGGTGGGGAGCTGGTCTTCCAGCTCGGCACGGCCTACTTCGGCTGCCGGGACGAGCAGGGCCGCTTCGACCTGCAGCGGCTCAAGGACCTCGTCGCCTCCGCGCCGGTCCGGGCCCTGGAGATCAAGCTCAGCCAGGGCGCGAAGCCCAGCCTGGGCGGCGTCCTGCCGGGTGCGAAGGTGTCGGCCGAGATCGCGGCCGCACGCGGCGTCCCGGAGGGCGTGGACTGCATCAGCCCGTCACGGCACGCCGAGTTCTCCGACACCGACAGCCTGCTCGACTGGGTGGAGCTGCTCGCCGCCGAGACCGGGCTGCCGGTCGGCATCAAGTCCGCCGTCGGGGACATGACGTTCTGGCACGAGCTGACCGACCTGATGGCGACCACCGGCCGTGGGGTGGACTTCGTGACGGTGGACGGCGGGGAGGGCGGCACCGGCGCGGCGCCGCTCATCTTCACCGACTCGGTGTCCGTGCCGTTCCAGTTGGGCTTCGCCCGGGTCCACTCGGTGTTCGCCCGCGCGGGGCTGCACGAGCAGGTCACCTTCGTCGGCGCCGGCAAGCTCGGTCTGCCCGACAACGCGGTCGTGGCGTTCGCGCTCGGCTGCGACATGGTCAACGTCGGCCGTGAGGCGATGCTGGCGATCGGCTGCATCCAGGCGCAGAAGTGCCACACCGACACCTGCCCGACCGGCGTCGCCACGCAGAACCCCTGGCTCGCGCACGGCCTGGACCCGCAGCTGAAGTCGGTGCGCGCGGCCAACTACATCGGGACGCTGCGCCGCGACCTGGTCAAGGTCGCCGAGGCCTGCGGCGTCGAGCACCCCGGCCTGATCGACTCCTCCTCGGTCGAGGTGCTCACGGGACGGACGGCATCCACGCCACTCGGGGAGGTCTACGGCTACCAGCCGGGATGGGGGCTGCCCTCGGCCGCCGACCGCGCGGAGATCGTGCGGATCATGACGGCCGAGGCCCCGCAGGGCGGGTCCGCCGTCCCCTCGGAGGACGCCGTCCGCTGAGGGGGGCAGGCGCTGCCGGGTGGGGCGGCTGGCGCAGTGACCGCGGAGCAACTCCTCGGACGAGTCGGGACCGCGCTGGCCGACGAGCTCGGCGACATCGGGCCGCCGGTCGGCGTGGCGGTGTTCGTCATCTGGGTGTTGCGCGGGTGGCGCAGGGCTCGGCCACCCTGCCCTGCGCAGGGAACCGACTTCTTGCGGCGAGGGACGGCGAGGCGCTCGGAGTCGCTTCGCGCGGTGCGCGATCACCTGTCCGAGGTCATCGACCGGGTCGAGCACCAGCACGAACGCGTGGTGATCACCCGGAACGGGCGCGCCGCGGCGGTGCTCATCAGTCCCGATGACCTGGAGGCGCTCGAGGAGACGCTGTCGGTCCTCCATGACCCGGAGGCCCTGGCGGACATCCGGGAGGCGGACGCCGCCTACGCCCGAGGCGACGTGACGCGTGGTGTGGAGGCGATCCGCCGGCTGCAGCAGTGACCGGGGAACAGCCGTACGAGCTGGTCCTGACACCTCCGGCGCGGCGGGCGCAGGCCGAGAAACTGCCGGAACGGGTGGCCGTCGCGGTGATCGACTTCCTGACCACGGCGCTGGTCCGGGAGCCGCGCAGGGTCGGCGAGCCGCTGCGCGGTGATCTGGCCGGGGTGTGGTCGGCGCGACGTGAGACCTACCGCGTGCTCTACCGCATCCTCGACGAGCCACGCGAGGTGGTCGTCCTCAGGATCGACCATCGCCGCGACCTCTACCGATCCGGCTGACTGACAGGTCGGCGACCCAGCCAGGCGCCATCTTGCCCGCCGAGGGCTGCGCCGAGCTCATGACGCTGCCCGTCACCGCCTCTGCCGGGAGTCGAAGCACCACGGCGCCGGGCCACCTACCAGGCTCGGCAGGTGGTCCCGGCGCCGTGATCGCGGGGGAGTGCGGGCCTCAGTGGCCGCGGAGCAGCTCCTCGAAGGAGGGGACGTCGGCAAACGGGTCGGCCGCGCGGCGCTGCGCAGGGCGACCGGCGACGAGGTCGGCCAGCTCGCCCGCCGCGCGGTCGATGCGGCGGGCCAGCTCGGCGTCCACCCCGCCGGCGCCGGCCCAGTCCTCCGACGCCGCGAAGACGCCGGTGGGCACGGGGATGGCGCGCAGGTAGGCGAACAGCGGGCGCATCGCGTGCTCGATCACCAGCGAGTGCCGGGCGGTGCCGGCGGTGGCGCCGAGCAGCACCGGCGTCCCGGTCAGCGACTCCTTGTCCAGGACGTCGAAGAACGTCTTGAACAACCCGCTGTAGGACGCCGAGAACACCGGCGTCACCGCGATCAGCCCGTCGGCGCCCACGACCGTGTCGATCGCCGCCCGCAGCGACTCGTTGGCGAACCCGGTGACCAGGTGGTCGGCCAGGTCGCGGGCGTGCGTGCGCAGCTCGACGACCTCCACCGTCGCGTCGTCGCCCCGCTCGCGCAGGGCGGCGACGGTCGCGGCGGTGAGCCGGTCGGCCAGCAGCCGGGTCGACGACGGGGTCGACAGCCCGGCGCTGACGACGGCCAGGGTGCGGGTGGTCATGCCGAGACCTCCTCCGGGGTGTGCTGCCGGGCGGCGACCCGCGAGGCGTGGGTCGGGGCGTCCGGGACGTGCGCCGGCTTGAGCGCGGCGAACTCGCGACGCAGCACCGGCACGACCTCCTCGCCGAGCATGTCCAGCTGCTCGAGGACCGTCTTCAGCGGCAGGCCGGCGTGGTCGATGAGGAACAGCTGCCGCTGGTAATCCCCGACGTACTCGCGGAAGCCGAGGGTCCGCTCGATGACCTGCTGCGGGGAGCCGACGGTCAGCGGCGTCTCGCGGGAGAAGTCCTCCAGCGAGGGGCCGTGGCCGTAGACCGGCGCGTTGTCGAAGTACGGGCGGAACTCGCGGACGGCGTCCTGCGAGTTCTTCCGCATGAACACCTGCCCGCCCAGCCCGACGATCGCCTGGTCGGCGGCGCCGTGGCCGTGGTGCTCGTAGCGGCGGCGGTAGAACTCCACCATCCGGGCGGTGTGCTCGGCCGGCCAGAAGATGTGGTTGTGGAAGAAGCCGTCGCCGTAGTACGCGGCCTGCTCGGCGATCTGCGGGGAGCGGATCGAGCCGTGCCACACGAACGGCGGGACGCCGTCCAGCGGCCGCGGGGTGGAGGTGAAGCCCTGCAGCGGCGTGCGGAACTGCCCGGACCAGTCGACGACCTCTTCGTCCCACAGCCGGCGCAGCAGCGCGTAGTTCTCCACCGCCAGCGGCAGGCCGTTGCGGATGTCCTGCCCGAACCACGGGTAGACCGGGCCGGTGTTGCCGCGGCCCATCATCAGGTCGACCCGGCCGCCGGCCAGGTGCTGCAGCATCGCGTAGTCCTCGGCGATCTTCACCGGGTCGTTGGTGGTGATCAGCGTGGTCGCCGTCGACAGCTGCAGCGTGGACGTCTGCGCGGCGATGTAGGCCAGCGTCGTCGTCGGCGAGGAGGAGAAGAAGGAGAAGAACGGCGGGTTGTGGTGCTCGCCCAGGGCGAAGACGTCGAGCCCGACCTCCTCGGCCTTCTTCGCGATGGTGACGATCGCCTGGATCCGCTCGGCCTCGCCGGGCGTGCGGCCGTTGGTTGGATCGGTCGTGATGTCGCTGACCGAGAAGACGCCGAACTGCATGTCCGTCTCCATTGTTGAGAGTGCAACTACTGGCCGGTGCAACGTATCCGGTCAGCCGGTATTCCCCTCGTCCGGCTCCCTCGGAGGGAGGGCGGACGCCGCGCTGCGACGTCACTCACGTTTCGGATGTGGTTCCCGGGATTGTCACGGCGCGGTAACGCCGCCTACGGTGGCTCCCGTCCGGTCGGTCGTCTCGTCCCCGTTCGGGGAGCCTGACCGGACGCCGCCGAGTCGTGTCCGCCGCCAGCGGGCGCGAGCCGGGGACCCACCGCAGTACTGGGGTGAATCCCGCCCGCGAGCACGAAGCGCGGGCCGGTAGGGCTGCTTCCCGCCCGAACCCGTCAGCTAACTCGGTAGGCGGCTCACGGAAGAAACGGAGCACTCCGCATGCCCCGCTCACGGGCCCTCGCGGCTCGCCGGCTCACCCGGCCGCGCGCACTCCGCGCCTCCTCCCCGGCCTGCTGACCCGGCGCCCGACCGCGCCCGCCGGCGCTCCACACCCGCCGACGCCCCCGTCGACCGCGCCGCACCCGCCGCTGCCTCCACCCGGAGGACCGGTCCCGCGCGCCCTCTCGCCACGGAGCACCCCCACCTGATGGACACCAAGCAGTTCCCGGCCGTCCCGGCCACCGACGCCCCCGCCAACCGCACCGCCCGCCGCCGCCTGCGGCTGCCCGCCCGCGGCCGCCGTCCGGCGATCCTGCTGGCCACGGCCGCCGCCGGCGCGATCGTCGTCAGCACCGTCGTCGGCGCGCAGCCGGCCGCCGAGGCCGAGACCGAGACCGAGACGGTTCCGGTCTCGATGAGCGTCGCCGAGCAGCTCGGCATCACCGAGGAGGCGGCGCAGCAGCCGCTCGCCGCCCCGGCCGCCACCGAGCTGGCTCCGCTCGAGGACCTCGCCGCCTCCCGCAGCGAGCGCCAGGCCGCCGAGGCGCAGGCCGCGCAGGCCCAGGCCGCCGCCGAGCAGGCCGAGCTGGACCGCCAGGCCGCCGAGAAGGCCGCCGCCGAGCAGGCCGCCCGCGAGGCCGCGGAGCGCGAGGCCGCCGCGAAGGCCGCGGCCGAGGCCGCCGAGAAGGCCGCCGCCGAGGCCGCCGAGAAGGCCGCCGCCGAGGCCGCCGCTCGTGCGGCCGCGGAGCGCGAGGCCGCCTCGGCTCCCGCTCCGGCCCCGGCGCCCGCCGCCAGCAGCTCGTCGTCCGCCGCGCCGCGCGGCTCCTTCAAGGAGTACGCGATGAGCAAGGTCGGCAGCGCGGAACAGTTCGGCTGCCTGGAGAAGCTGTGGGGCAAGGAGAGCGGCTGGAACCCGAACGCGCAGAACCCCACCAGCACCGCCTACGGCATCCCGCAGTTCCTGAACTCCACCTGGGCCAGCACCGGCATCGCCAAGACGTCGGACGGCTACCGGCAGATCGACGCGGGCCTGATCTACATCGAGAACCGCTACGGCAGCCCGTGCGGCGCATGGTCGCACTCGCAGGCCAAGGGCTGGTACTGAGCGACCAGCTTCTGCCGAGGGCCGTCCCCGCACCGCGGGGGCGGCCCTCGGCCGTTCGCGGCTCAGGTCCCCCGCGGGGCGTACATGATCACGGCCACGCCGACCAGGCAGATCAGAGCCCCCAGGACGTCGAAGCGGTCCGGCCGGTAGCCGTCCAGCGCCATGCCCCAGGCGAGGCTGCCGGCGACGAAGACCCCGCCGTAGGCCGCGAGGATCCGGCCGAAGTTCGCGTCCGGCTGGAGGGTGGCGACGAAGCCGTAGGCGCCGAGGGCCACCACCCCGAGCCCGATCCACAGCCAGCCGCGGTGCTCCCGGACCCCCTGCCACACCAGCCAGGCGCCGCCGATCTCCAGCACGGCTGCGGCGAGGAACAGGGCGACGGAGCGGGCGACGAGCACGGGCGGATGCTCCCAGGCGGCGCGGTGGCCGGTGCGGGCCCGTGGTGGACTCGGGGCGTGACCGTCCGCGCCGTCCCGTCGGCCTTCGTCCGCGCGCACACCCAGGTCCGGCGGCCCTCCTCGGTGCCGGAGGTGCGCCTGCACGTGGCCGACGACGTCGTCGCGCTGTGGGAGGCGATGGAGGCCGCGGACGGCGGCGCGGGGGAGGCCCCGCCGTTCTGGGCCGCCGCCTGGCCCGGCGGGCAGGCGCTGGCCCGCTTCGTGCTCGACACCCCGTCGGTGGTGGCCGGGCGGGCCGTCCTCGACCTCGGGTCCGGCAGCGGGCTGGTGGCGCTGGCCGCGCGCCTCGCCGGGGCCAGGTCGGTGCTGGCCAGCGACGTCGACCCGTTCAGCCGCACGGCGGTCGGCGTCAACGCCGGGCTCAACGGCGTCCGCGGGATCAGCGTCACCGGGGACGTCCTCGGCCGGGACCCGGTCGGCACCGGCGTCGTCCTCGCCGGCGACGTCTGCTACGACCGGGAGATGACCGAGCGGGTGCTGCCCTTCCTCGACCGGGCCCGGGCCCGCGGCTGCGAGGTGTACGTCGGCGACCCCGGCCGCCCCTACCTGCCGCACGACCGACTCGAAGGCGTGGCGGTCTACGAGATCCCGGAGACCGAGGGCCCGGGGCTGCGGCGGACGACGGTCTGGCGGCTGCCCTGAACGGCACGGTCCACGTCGGGACGTCGGGCTGGAGCTACGACCACTGGGACGGCGTCCTCTACCCGCCGGGCACCCCGCCGCGTGACCGGCTGGCGCACTACGTCCGGCGCTTGGGCACCGTCGAGCTCAACGCGAGCTTCTACCGCTGGCCGCGGACGGCGACCTTCGCCTCCTGGCGCCGCCGGCTGCCCCCGGGCTTCCAGCTCTCGGTCAAGGCCCCGCGCGGGCTGACCCACGCCAAGCGGCTGTACGCCCCCGAGACCTGGGTCGGCCGGCTCACCGCGTGCTGGCACGAGCTGAGGGACAAGCGCGCCGTCCTGCTGGTGCAGCTGCCGCCCACCCAGGCCCGCGACGACGCCCGGCTCGACTTCTTCCTCGGCCTGCTGCCGGGCTGGATGCGGGTCGCCGTGGAGTTCCGCCACCCCACCTGGCACGACGAGGCCGTGTACGCCCTCCTCGAGCGGCACGGCGCGGCGTACTGCGTGATGAGCGGCGCCGGCCTGCCCTGCGTGCTGCGCGCGACCGCGCCGTTCGTCTACGTGCGCCTGCACGGCCCGGACGACGTCCACCTCTACGCCGGCTCCTACCCCGACGCCGACCTGCGCTGGTGGGCCGACCGGATCGGCGAGTGGGCGCGCGACGGTCGCGACGTCTACGCCTACTTCAACAACGACGGGCACGGGCACGCGATCCGCAACGCCGAGACCCTGCGGGCGCTGACCGGGGGCTGAGCCGGGACCGCCGCACGGCCCCCTGCGGTTGTGCGTGAACTGTGGTCTCGGCCCCGGCGGAGACCACAGTTCCCGCACAACGACCATCCGACCGCCGAGCGCTGCCCGCGGCGGGACCGGCGCGCAGCGCCAGCAGCCCGTAGCCGAGCACGTTGGGCACCAGCGCGACGGTGTAGATCCCGGCCTGGACGGCGGGGTTGGCGACGTCCAGCCCGAGCGGCGCCAGGACGTGGTGGCCGAGGAACCCGCCGGTGTACGGCTCGCCGCCGGCCCGCTCACGCAGCGCCAGCTCCAGGGTGGTCAGCGGGCACGGCGCGCCGGCCAGGTGCACCGCGAGGATCGCCGCGGCCACCGGCGCGTGCACCAGCAGCACCCGTGGACAGCGCAGCGCGACCAGCGCGCCGGTGACCATCAGGACGACGGCCAGCGCGTGCACCACCGCGACGAGGTGCGCCCACAGCACCCACCCAGCGTGGCACGCCGGGAGCGCGCCGGGGACCCGCCGGCGGGAGGATGGGGCCATGAGTGAGAGCGACACGGGCGGCCGCGAGAGCGGATCCGGCAATCGGGTGAGCCGGTCGGTCGAGGAGTTCGTCGGCCAGCTGCGCACCTTCACCGACCGGGCGCGCGGCGCGGTGCCGTTCTCCCTGCCGCGGCTGCCCTCACCCCCCGGCGCGCTGTCGGCCGCGCAGCTGCGCGCCATCGACCGGGCGGTGCACGGGCAGCGGCAGCAGATCGCGGCGATGACCGCCCAGCTGCAGGCCTTCGACGAGCAGCTGGCCGTCTTCGAGCGGATCCTCGACCCGCTGGTGGAGTGGAGCGCGACCTGGGCGCGGCTGGAGGAGTCGGTGGCCGACCTGGTCCGCCGTCCCGGTGACCCGGCCGACCCCGACGAGACCCCGCGGTCCACCCCCTGACCCGGCACCCGTGACGCCTCGTCGTCGCCTGCCGCGCGGTGTGCGGCGTCCCGGGCGACGACGGGGCGCCTCAGCTGCCGCTACCGCCGGTCGCGCCGCAGCGGGTGATCAGGCGGGACCTCGACCAGCACGATCCGCACGCCCTCGGGGTCGGCGACCCACGCCTCGACCAGGCCCCACGGCTCGGTCCGCGGGTCGCGCAGCACCGTCGTCCCGGCGGCGCGCAGCCGCTCGACCTCCGCGGCGACGTCGCGCACCTGTACCCACAGCGCCAGGCCCCGCGGCGGCTCGTTCCCGGGCCCGGAGACCTCGAGCAGGCCGTTGCCGAGGAAGAACACCAGGCCGGGGTGCTCGGGCGGGCCGAACTCGCGGTACACCGCCAACCCCAGCACGTCGCGGTAGAAGGCCTGCGACCGCGCGAGGTCGACCGGCCGGAGGAGGACCCGGCTGCTCAGCACGTCCACCGGGGCATCCTGCACCGTCGGCCGGGGCGCGACGGCGGGGCTACGGCACCATCTCCTGCTCGTCCCCGGTGAGCCACTCCAGGACGACGATGCTGGCGTCGTCCTGCAGTTGGTCGGCCTGGTGGGTCAGGACGCTGCGCATGAGCCGCCGCACGGTCTCCGGTGCCCGGTCACCCGCGGCGGACGCCGAGAGGACGAAGTCGGCCAGCCGCTGCTCGCCGAAGAACTCCCCGTCCGGGGAGCGGGCCTCGGTGATGCCGTCGGTGTAGAGCAGCAGCCGGTCACCGGGCTCCAGGCG
Organism: Geodermatophilus chilensis; assembly: GCF_002802985.1. Classification (GTDB taxonomy): domain Bacteria; phylum Actinomycetota; class Actinomycetes; order Mycobacteriales; family Geodermatophilaceae; genus Geodermatophilus; species Geodermatophilus chilensis. The sequence continues at coordinate 9,725 of NZ_NVPT01000071.1, forward strand.
GGTCTCGCAGCACAGCGGCTTGCCCTCCTGGAGCCCCAGCGGCCGGGCCGGCGCGCAGCGCGGCGGCTGCACGAGTGACGAGCCGCGCAGGATCATCGGCTCGGGGTGCCCGGCGTTGATCCACCGCAGCCGGCCGCTGTCCAGGTCAAGGCGGGCGATGACCGCGGTGGCGAACTGGCTGCCGGGGAACTGCCCGGCGACCGCGGCGTTCACCTCGGCGGCGATCTCGGGCAGGTCGAGCATCCCGCGGCGGGCGTGGCGGTAGGCGCTGATCGCGACGCTGGCCAGCACCGCGGAGGGCAACCCGTGCCCGACGGAGTCGATGACCAGCAGGTCGGCGGTGTCCCCGTTGACGGCGTAGTCGAAGCTGTCCCCGCCGACGTCGTAGGCTGGCTCCAGGCCCCCGGTGATGACCACGCGGTCGGTGCCGAACGTCAGCGGCGGGAGGAGCTCCCACTGCATCTCCGCCGCCAGGCTCAGCGTCTTGCGCCGCCGCAGCCGGGCGAACACGTCGCTGTAGGCGTCCTTGGTGACGAGGAGCTCAGCGACCAGGCTCACGAAGGCCTTGAGCCGCACCTCGTACTCCTCGTCGGGCGCTGAGGGGAGCGTCAGCTCCACCACGCCCAGGCGCTCCACGCCGTCGAGCAGCGGCGCCCACAGCCGGACGCCCCGCCCGGCGCTGCTGGTGAGCACCTCGACACGGCGGAACGACCGGCCGGCCATCGTGCCCTCGACCGGCAGCTCCTGGCGCCCGGGGACGCCGTCGCCGGGCAGCGGCAGCAGGATGACCTGCTCGTAGTCGGCCAGGTACAGGACCGTCTCGCTCACCCCCATCGCCCGGCCGTGGGCGGCGACGATGCTCGCCAGCCTCGACGGCGACATCAGGTGCGCGGCCCGCAGCAGCGAGCTCAGGGGGTCGGTCACCGAGCTCGTCCTGTCCGTCGGCGGATCGGGTCGCAGGCAGGGTAGCCGCGGCCGGACCCTCGCGCTCGGCACGGGAGGCATCGTCCGGGCCGCGCCGGGGCAGGGACGGGGGACGGGCGGACGACGAGAGGGGACGGACGTGGCGCAGCGCTTCGAGTACCGGGTGGTCGAGCTCCGCGAGGGGCTGATCGGCGGGAAGATGTCGGGGGACAAGCTGGAGAAGGTGCTCAACCAGCACGCCCGCGAGGGCTGGCAGCTCAAGGCGATCACCTCGGTCGAGGTCAAGGGCCGCATCGGCCCGGGCGGCGTCGAGGGGGTGCTGGTGACCCTGGAGCGCCCGACGACCTGACCCGAGGAGGGCCCGTGCCCGACGCCGTCGCGGCCCGCACCCGGCTGCGGGCGGACTGCTCCCGCTGCGCCGGGCTGTGCTGCGTGGCCCCGGCGTTCGCCGCCTCGGCCGACTTCGCGATCGACAAGCCGGCCGGGCAGGCCTGCCCGAACCTGCGGGACGACGACCGCTGCGGCATCCACGCCGAGCTGCGCGAGCGCGGCTTCCCCGGCTGCACGGTCTTCGACTGCTTCGGCGCGGGGCAGCACACGGTCCAGGTCACCTTCGCCGGTGCCCCGCGCTGGCGGGACTCCCCGGAGCAGGCGGCGGCGGTCTTCGCGGCCTTCGGCGTCCAGCGGCTGCTGCACGAGCTGCTCTGGTACCTCACGGAGGCGCTCGCCCTCGACGCCGCCGCGCCGCTGCACCGGGAGCTGGCCGCCGCGCACGAGCGCACCGCCCGCCTCACCGACACCGGGCCCGACGAGCTCGCGGCCGTCGACGCCGGCGCCCTCCAGGCGGAGGCCGGCGCGCTGCTGCTGTCGGTCAGCGAGCTGGCGCGGGCCGGCGTCCGGCCGCGGGCGGGCGGCCGGCGCCGGGCCGACCGGCGCGACGCCGACCTCGTCGGCGCCGACCTGCGGCACACCGACCTGCGCGGGGTGAGCCTGCGCGGGGCCCTCCTGCTCGGGGCGGACCTGCGCGGTGCCGCCCTGCACCTGACCGACCTGCTCGGTACCGACCTGCGGGCCGCGGACGTGCGCGGCACCGACCTCTCCGGCGTCCTGTTCCTCACCCGGCGCCAGGTGGCCGGCGCCCGTGGCGACCGCACGACCGTGCTGCCAGCCGGGCTCGAGCACCCGCCGCACTGGAGCGCGCCGTGACCGACGCCGAGCGGTGGGTCGCGCGGCACCGCGGCGGCGCAGCCCCGGCCGACGTCCTGGCCCTCGCCGACCGGTTGCCCGGGGTCGCGGTCGAGGAGATGACCGGCCGCTGGCGGGGCGCCGAGCTGCCCACCGGCTCCCCGCTGGACGGCCTGCTGACCGTGCACCGCTGGTGGGGGAAGGAGGTGCGCGACGCCGACACCGTGCACCCCCTGCTCTTCCCCGACCGGGCCGGCCGGCCGCGCCCGATCGACCCCGCCCCCGCGCCGCTGACCCTGCTCCGCCGCGCACCGGCCCTGGCCCGCAGCGCCCCGGCCCGGCTGGCGTTCACCGCCGTCCGGCCGCTGCTGACCACCCGCCGTCCCACCGCCCGGCTGCGCCCGGTGGTGCACCGCGGGGTGCCCACCGCGGCGCTGGTCTACGACCGGCTGCCGGTCGTCGACGTCTTCCGCCGGGTCACGCCGGACCTGCTGCTCGGGCTCATGGACATGCGCGGCCTGCCCGACCCGTTCGTCTTCCTGCTGGAACGCGGCTAGAGGTCGTCCTCCGGGCGGTCCTTGTTCCCGGGCGCACGGCGTCGCAGGAAGCCGGTGACCGAGCCGACCCGGTCGGTGGCCTGCCGCAGCCCGTGCACCAGCGGCAGCAGGTCCTCGGCGACGGTGCGCAGCGTGTCGGGCACGGTCTCGATGGCCGGGTCGTCGAGCACCCGGCCCACCCGCTCGAGCCCGGGGCGCAGCGCCCGCACCGGCTCCTCGAGCTCCTCGACCAGGTCCTCGAGCCGCTCGGCGGTCCGCTGCGCCGACGCGATCGTCTCGGTGGCCACGCGGGTGGCCGCGATCAGCTCCCGGACGGCGCCGTTGAGGTCGGCCAGCGTGCGGGGCAGCTGCGCGAGCGCCTCGGTCTGCTTCTGCAGGACGTCGACCAGCTCGGACAGGCCGGGGATGCGGGGCAGGCCCAGGCCGCGGAAGGGGTCCACCCCGCAACCGTCGGGGACCCGGGCCGTCCCCGCAACCGTCAGAGCGCCTTGAGGATGTCCTCGACCCGCTCCCGGGCGTCGCCGAAGAGCATCCGGGTGTTCTCCCGGAAGAACAGCGGGTTCTGCACGCCGGCGTAGCCGGTGCTCATCGACCGCTTGAAGACGACGACGTGCTCGGCCTCCCACACCTGCAGCACCGGCATGCCGGCGATCGGGCTGCCCGGGTCATCCAGCGCGGCCGGATTCACCGTGTCGTTCGCGCCGATCACCAGCACCACGTCCGTCTTGGCGAGGTCGTCGTTGATCTCGTCCATCTCCAGGACGATGTCGTACGGCACCTTTGCCTCGGCCAGCAGCACGTTCATGTGCCCGGGCAGCCGGCCGGCGACCGGGTGGATGCCGAAGCGCACCTCCACGCCCTTCTCGGTGAGCGTGCGGGTGAGCTCGGCGACCGGGTACTGCGCGTGCGCCACGGCCATGCCGTAGCCGGGCGTGATGACCACCGACCGGGCGTCGCGCAGCAGCTCGGCGACCTCCTCGGCGGTGATCTCGGTGTGCTCGCCGTCGGCGGCGCCGGAGGCGGTGCTGCCCTCGTTGCCGAAGCCGCCGGCGATGACCGACAGGAAGGAGCGGTTCATCGCCCGGCACATGATGTAGCTGAGGTAGGCACCCGAGGAGCCGACCAGCGCGCCGGTGATGATCAGCAGGTCGTTGTCGAGCAGGAAGCCCGACGCCGCGGCCGCCCAGCCCGAGTAGCTGTTGAGCATCGAGACGACGACCGGCATGTCGCCGCCACCGATCGAGGCGACCAGGTGCCAGCCCAGCGCGAGTGCGAGCACCGTGACCGCGGTCAGCACCCCGAGGGACGGCGAGGCGACGAAGACCACCGTCAGCGCGGCGAAGGCGACCAGCGCCCCGAGGTTCAGCCAGTTGCGGCCCGGCAGCATGAGCGGGTTGCTCTTGATCCGGGCCGACAGCTTCAGGAAGGCGACGATCGAGCCGGTGAGGGTGACCGCGCCGATGAAGACGCCGATCACCACCTCGGCGGAGTGGATGCCGAGCAGGTCGGCGGGCACCTCGGTCTGCTCCCCGGCGTTCGCCTCGACCGACAGGTAACCGTTCCAGCCGACCAGGACGGCGGCCAGGCCGACGAAGCTGTGCAGCAGCGCGATGAGCTCGGGCATGCCGGTCATCTCGACCCGGCGGGCCCGCCACAGCCCGATCGCGGCGCCGCCGGCCATGGCGACGACGAGCAGCCCGACGGCGGCGGCCTCGATGCTGCGGGCGGCCAGCCCGACGGTGGCGGCCAGGGCGATCGCCATGCCGGCGATGCCGAAGGCGTTGCCCGACTTCGCCGTCTCGTGCCGGGACAGGCCGGCGAGGCTCAGCACGAACAGCAGCGCGGCGACGATGTAGGCCGCAGCGGCGGCGGAGGTGGCGGTCATGTCAGCGCTCCGTGGTGGCGCGGGCCGGCCCGCGGGTGAACATGCCGAGCATGCGGCGGGTCACGGCGAAGCCGCCGAAGACGTTGATGCTGGCCACCAGCACGGCGACCGTGGCCAGCACGGTGACCAGGGCGCTGGTGTGGCCCATCTGCAACAGGGCGCCGACCACGATGATCCCGGAGATCGCGTTGGTGACGCTCATCAGCGGCGTGTGCAGCGCGTGGTGCACGTTGCCGATCACGTAGAAGCCCACGACGACCGCGAGCGCGAACACCGTCAGGTTGCCGATCAGTTGGTTCGGCGAGAACGCCGCGGCCAGGAACAGCAGCAGCGCCGCGACACCGACGACGGCCGCGGTGCGCGCAGGGGAGCGGGGCGCCTTGGGCCGGGCGACGGGTGCGGGCGGGCGCGCGGCCGGCGCCGCGGCCGGTGCCGCCGACACCTGCACCGGCGGCGGTGGCCAGAGCAGCTCGCCGTCGCGCACCACCGTCATCGAGCGCTGGACGACGTCGTCGAGGTCGAGCACCAGCCGCCCGTCCTTGCCGGGGGTGAGCAGCTTGACGAGGTTGACCAGGTTGGTGCCGAACAGCTGTGAGGCCTGGCCGGGCAGCCGGCCGGGCAAGTCGGTGTAGCCGATGATCGTCACGCCGTTCGGGGTGACGACGACCTCGTCGGGCACCGAGCCGGCCACGTTCCCGCCCTGGCCAGCGGCCATGTCCACGATCACCGAGCCCGGCTTCATGCTGGCCACCATCTCCTCGGTGATCAGCCGCGGCGCCGGGCGGCCCGGGATCAGCGCGGTGGTGATGACGATGTCCACCTCGCGGGCCTGCTCGGCGTACATCGCCGCGGCCCGCCGGTCGTAGTCCTCGCTGGTGACGCTCGCGTACCCCGTGCCGCCGCCGCTGGGCGCCTCGTCGGCGGGCACCCCGACGTACTCACCGCCCATCGAGGCGATCTGCTCGGCGACCTCGGGGCGGACGTCGGTGGCCCGCACGACCGCGCCCAGGCTGCTCGCCGCGCCGATCGCGGCCAGCCCGGCGACGCCCGCGCCGACGACCAGCACCGTCGCGGGGGGCACCTTGCCGGCCGCGGTGACCTGGCCGGTGAACGAGCGGCCGAACGCGTGCGCGGCCTCGATCACCGCCCGGTAGCCGGCGATGTTGGCCATCGAGCTGAGCACGTCGAGCGACTGCGCGCGGCTGATCCGCGGGACGGCGTCCATCGCCAGCGCGGTGATCGGCCGGGCGGCGAGCGTCGCCAGCAGGTCGGGGTCGAGCGCCGGGGCGAGGGTGCTGACCAGCACCGCGCCGCCGTGCAGCCGTCCGACCTCTTCCGGGGTCGGCTTGGCCACGTGCAGGACGACGTCGGCGCCCCACGCGTCCTCCGCCGTCCCCACCCGGGCGCCGGCCTCCCGGTAGGCGTCGTCGGGGAAGCTGGCGGCCGCGCCTGCCCCGGTCTCGACGAGGACGTCGTGGCCGAGGGCGATCAGCTGGCGCACGGTGGTCGGCGTCGCCGCCACGCGTGTCTCGCCGGGCCGGGTCTCCCGAGGGACTCCGATCAGCACGTCCGGTTCCTCCTGCACGGGTCGGGCGCCGCCCGTCGCGGGTGACGGTGCGGTCCGGTACAGCGGTGGCGCCCGCCGGTGGGCGGGTGGTCCGGGACGGCGTGCACTGGTGGCGCAGCCGGGGAGATCATGCCGAACCGCGGGGCTCCTCCGTGGGTGGGCTGCGTCACCCTCTGCAGTGTGCCCTCTCGATCCGCCGGCGCCTCCGGGGCCCCGGCCCCCTCGGGAGAGTGAAGCAGGACGATCCCGGCTGGAACTGCGAGGACGGGTTGGCGTACTCCTTCGCAGGACGGACGAGCGGCACGGACGCCGATCGCCGTGGACCAGCAGAGGAGGCCGCGTGTCAGCGACCACCGTGACTGCCGAACCGCTGGTGCCACCGGAGGTCGTCTCGGCGATCTTCTACGGGGCCGCGGTGAGCGACACGCTCGTGCTCCTCGTGGCCGAGCTGGTCGGTGGGACGCCGCGCATCACCTGGGGCAACGAGGGCGCCACGCAGCTGCTGGGCTACGGGCTGGACGACCTGCGGTCCCTGCCGGTCACCTCGCTGGTGCCGACGCTGCGCGGCGGCGAGGTCCGGCTGCTGCTGCGCCGCGAGCGCAGCGTGCGCATGACGCTGCCGGTGCGCACCGCCAGCGGCGCCCTCGTCGAGGCGGTGGTGCGGTGCACGCCGATGCCCAGCGGCCGGACGTGGACGCTGCGGCTGGTCCCCGCCGACAGCGAGTCCGAGCGGGCCCTGCGGGCCACCGCCGACGCCCACGAGCAGCGGTTCGCCACGCTGACCGAGCGCTCCCCGGTGCCCACGCTGCTCTCCGAGCAGGGCATGCGCCTGGCGCACGTCAACGACGCCTTCTGCAGCCTGGTCGGCCTGCAGGCCGAGCAGCTGCTGGGCACCGGCTGGATGGCCACCGTGCACCCCGACGACCTCGACGACGTCATCGAGCAGGTCGTCGTCGTCCTGGGCGGGGGCGACGGCGAGACCAAGGCGCGGCTGCTGCGCACCGACGGCATCGAGCGGACGGCGGTCTTCCGCTTCTCGCAGCTGTTCACCCCCGGCGTCGGGGCGGGCTTCGTCGGCACGATCGAGGACATCACCGATCGGCTGGCCTTCGAGGCGCGGCTGGAGCACCAGGCCAACCACGACCCGCTCACCGGGCTGCCCAACCGCACCCTGCTCGCCGAGCACGTGGCCGCGCGGTTCCGGCCCGGCAGCAGCGGGTTGGCCTGCCTGTTCCTCGACCTGGACAACTTCAAGGTCGTCAACGACTCCCTCGGCCACGCAGCCGGCGACGAGCTGCTCGTCGAGGTCGCCGCCCGGCTGCGCGCCACGGTGCGCCCCGGCGACCTGGTTGCCCGCTTCGGCGGCGACGAGTTCGTCGTCGTCTGCCAGGACGTCGACGAGGACGACGCGGTGACGCTGGCCCAGCGGATCGGCGCCGCGCTGGCCGAGCCGGTGCGCCTCGGCGGGGTCGACGTCCGCTCGCACGCCAGCGTCGGCGTGACCGTGCAGACCGCTGAGCACGGCGCGGCCGAGGAGCTCATCCGCGACTGCCACATCGCGATGTACCAGGCCAAGGCCGGTGGCAAGGGCCGGATCACCGTGCTCGACCAGCGGGCCCGGGCCGAGGCGCGCGACAAGCTGCGGCTGGTCGCCGAGCTGCGCGAGGCGATCGAGCGGCGGGAGATCACGCTGCTCTACCAGCCGATCTTCGACACCGCCGACGGCGCCCCGGTGGCGGTGGAGTCGCTGGCCCGCTGGCACCACCCGGTGCGCGGCGCGATCAGCCCCGCCGTGTTCGTCGCCCTGGCCGAGGAGAGCGGGCTGATCGGCGCGCTGGGCCTGCTGGTGCTCGACGAGACCTGCCGGCAGCTGGCCGAGTGGGACCGCGTGCTGGGCCCCGCCGCCCCGCCCCGAGCCAACGTCAACGTGTCCGCCCTACAGCTCGACGAGCACCTGCACGGCCACGTCGTCGCCGCGCTGGAGCGGCACGGGCTGCCGCCCTCGCGGCTGTCCATCGAGATCACCGAGTCGGCCCTGATGAAGGACCCGGCGTCGGCCCGCGAGGTGCTCATGCAGCTGCGCGGCCTCGGCGTCTCGCTGGCCATCGACGACTTCGGCACCGGGTACTCCTCGCTGGCCTACCTGCGCCACCTGCCGGTCGACGTCCTCAAGGTGGACCGCTCGTTCGTCGCCGAGCTGGCCGACGGGCACACCGAGATCGCCTCCGCGGTCATCGCGCTGGCCCGCAGCCTGGAGCTGACGACCGTCGCGGAGGGTGTGGAGACCGAGGAGCAGGCCGCCCAGCTCGCCGAGCTCGGGGCCGGCTTCCTGCAGGGCTTCAACCTGGCCCAGCCGATGACCGGCCACCGCACCGCCGCCTGGTACGCCGCACACGCCCGATGACCGTCACCTTCCTCCCGGGAGCACCCGTGCCCACGACCCTGGCCGCCGCGCCGTCCTTCGACCTCGAGGCGGTGCTGGCCAGCATCGAGACGATGGCCACGCAGAAGCCGGTCGCCGCGCAGATCGTCTCGATCGCCGGCTCCGACGACACCGACGCGCGCGGCCTGGCCCGCGTCCTCGGTTCCGACGCCGCGCTGGCCGGCCGGGTCATGAAGCTGGCCAACTCCGCCTACTTCGGCATGCGCGGGCGGGTCACCTCGCTGCAGTTCGCCGTCACCGTCGTCGGCTTCACCACCGTGCGGACCATGGCCACCGTCGCGCTGACCGACCTGGACGACGAGTCGCGGCTGCCCCGGGACTTCTGGCGCATGAGCACCTGCGTCGCGCTGGGCGCCTCCACCCTGGCCCCGCGGTTCGGCGAGCGCCCCCAGGACGCGCTGTGCCTGGGCCTGCTCGCGCCCCTGGGCGTCGCCCTGCTGCACCACAACGACGAGGAGGGCTACGCCGAGCTGTCGGCCGCCGAGCCGACCGCCGCCGGCCGCCGGGCGGCCGAGGTGCGCCGCTACGGCCTCCACGCCTACCGGCTCACCGCGGTGGCCCTCGAGCACTGGGGCTTCCCGCCCAGCATGGTCACCCCGCTCGGCGCGGTCGACGACCTCGGCACCGAGGACGGCGCGCTGCTGCGGGCGGCGCTCGAGGTCGCGGCCCGGCTGACGGTCGAGGACCACGAGCCGGTGCCGGTCGAGGAGCTGACCGGCGGACAGCTGCGCGACGACGCCGTCGTCCCGGTGCTCGACCGGGTGCGCGCTGAGGCCGAGGAACTCCGCCTGGCGCTGCTCGACTGAAGAAGGCCCCCCGGCCCCTCCACCGCTCGCAGGCTCGCGGCGGGACCCTGCCGGCAGGCCGCCCGTCCTCCTCACCGCTCGCAGGCTCGCGGCGAGCCTCTGGACGGGGCCGGCCCGGGACGGGGCCGCGCAGACGACCGCGGCCGGCGTCCCCGGTGGGGACGCCGGCCGCGGTCGTCTGCCGCTCGCTCAGGAGGTGTAGGGCGCACCCAGCGGGTCGACGGTCTCGTGCCCGGTCACGTCCGCGGCGAGCCGGGACAGCGCCCAGTCGCCGTCGCCGAGGACGTGGTCGATGGCGGTGAGCCGGCTGGTGTGGTGGCCCACCGTGTACTCGGCGGTCACGCCGATCCCGCCGTGCAGCTGGATCGCCTCCTTGCCGATGTGCCGGCCGGCGCGGCTGGTCTGCAGCCGGGCGCGGTCGGCTGCGGCGACGACGTCCCCGCCGGCGTCGGCCACCATCGACGCCCACAGCGCGGTGCTGCGAGCCAGCTCGAGCGAGACGTACATGTCCGCGGCGCGGAAGGTGAGCGCCTGGAACCGGTTGAGCGTCACGCCGAACTGCTTGCGGGTCTTGAGGTACTCGGCGGTGGTGCGCAGCGCCGTGTCCATCGAGCCGATGGCCTCGTGGGCGTAGGCGATGCGCCCCTCGGCGAGCACCCGCTCGATCTCCGCGGTCCGGTCCGCAGAGCCCTCGCCGAGCAACTCGGCCGGGATGCTGGCGAAGCGGACGGCGGCCGCGCGGCTGCCGTCGTGGGTGCGGTAGCCGGTGCGGGTCAGGCCCGCCGCGTCGCCGCGGACCAGGAACAGCGCCGTCCCACCGTCGATCACCGCGGAGACGACCAGGACGTCGGCCCGCGCGCCGTGGAGCACCGGCTCCTTGACGCCGGTGAGCGTCCACGAGTCGCCGTCCTGCGTGGCGGTGACGGCCGCGGCCGACGGGCTCCAGCGGGTGTCGGGCTCGGCGTGCGCGAGGGCGGCCAGCGTCGTCCCCTCGGCGATGCCGGCCAGGATCTCGCTCTTCTGGGCGTCGGTGCCGACGGCGGCGACCAGGCCGCCGGCCAGCACGACCGCCTCGACGAACGGCTCGGGCGCGAGCACCCGGCCGATCTCCTCGGCGACGATCGCCACCTCGATCGGCCCGGCGCCCATGCCGCCGTGCTCCTCGGCGAAGGGCAGCCCCAGCAGGCCCATCTCGGCCAGCCGCGACCAGGTCTTCTCGTCGAAGCCCGGGTCGGTGCCGGTCACCCGGCGACGCTGCTCGCTGTCGCCGTAGGCGCGCTCCAGCAGGCCGCGCACGGCCTCCCGGAGGTCGTTCTGCTCACTGTCGAAGGTGAAGTCCACGGTTGCCTCAGAGCCCCAGGATCGTGCCGGCGATGATGGTGCGCTGCACCTCGTTGGAGCCTCCGTAGATGGAGACCTTGCGGTAGTTGAGGTACTCCGGCGTGGCCACGCGGGCCCAGTCCGGCACCTCGGAACCGCCGTCGGCGAACGAGGACAGCGAGAGCGGGCCGGCGATGTCGACGACCAGCTCGGTGATGTCCTGCTGCAGCTCCGAGCCGCGCAGCTTGAGCACCGACGAGGCCGGGTGGGACTTGCCGTCGGCGGAGTGCGCGACCACGCGCAGCGCGGTCAGCTCCAGGGCGAGCAGCTCGTTCTCCAGCTCGGCGATGCGGTCGGCCATCCGCGGCTCCTCGATGAGCGGGCGGCCGCCGACGGTGACCTCCCGGGCGTACGCCTTGGCCTGGGCCAGCAGCCGCTTGGAGGAGCCGATCCGCGCGATGCCCACGCGCTCGTTGCCGAGCAGGAACTTGGCGTAGTCCCAGCCGCGGTTCTCCTCGCCGATGAGGTTCTCGGCCGGGACGCGGACGTCCTCGAAGAAGACCTCGTTGACCTCGTGGCTGCCGTCGATGAGCTGGATCGGCCGCAGCGTGACACCGGGGGCGTCCATCGGGAAGACCAGCAGCGAGATGCCGCGCTGCTTCTTCTCCGCGGTCGGGTCGGTGCGGACCAGGCAGAAGATCCAGTCGGCGTGCTGGCCGAGCGTCGTCCACGTCTTCTGCCCGTTGACCACCCAGTCGTCGCCGTCGCGGACGGCGGTGGTGCGCAGGCTGGCCAGGTCGGAGCCGGCGTCGGGCTCGGAGAAGCCCTGGCACCACCAGATGTCGATGTTGGCGGTCTTCGGCAGGAAGCGCTCCTTCTGCTCCTGGCTGCCGAAGGCCGCGATGACCGGGCCGATCATGCTGGCGTTGAAGGGCAGTGGCTCGGGGACGCAGGCCAGCTGCATCTCCTCACGCCAGATGTGCATCTGCAGCGGCGTCCAGCCCCTGCCGCCCCACTCCACGGGCCAGTGCGGCACGGCCAGGCCGGCGGCGTTGAGCGTCCGCATGGCCTCGACGTACTGCTCCTTGGACAGGTGCCGGCGGGCCGCGACGGTGTCACGGATCTCCTGGGGCACCTGGGTGGTGAAGAACGTCCGCATCTCCTCCCGGAAGGCCTCCAGCTCCGGGGACAGTTGCAAGCGCATCGGGCCTCTCTCCTGACGGCGACCGGGCCGTCTCGCAGGGTGGGAGATCGACTCTCCCACACGAGCTACCGGCCGGTAACCCAGGGCCTCGGGGCGGCGCGCCGTGTCCGTCGCCGGAGTCGACGCACCGCATCGGTGTGCGCAGATGCGCGGTTGTCACGTGGCGGTTCCTGCCCATCTGCGCACACCGTCGCCGGTGCGGACGCCAGGTCGGCCCGCGCCGCGCGCGGGGGAACGCGTGTCGTCCGCCGCCCGTTGCCCGGCCATGGAGCTGACCTGTCCCAAGTGCCACGGCACGATGCGCACCTACGAGCGCAACGGGGTGCACGTCGACCAGTGCACGGAGTGCCGCGGCATCTTCCTCGACCGCGGTGAGCTCGAGCGGCTGATCGACGCCGAGACCGCGTGGCACGAGGGCGGCCGGCCCACCTCGACGTCGGCACCGCACGCCGGGTCGGGCCACCCGACCGGCGGCTCCGCCCCCGCTGGTGGCCACGGCTCCGCCGGCGGGCTCGGCGCGGTCGTCGGCGAGGTGCTCAACCAGGTCCAGAAGAAGCAGCACTCCTCCTCGGGGTACGGGCACAAGCGCAAGCAGTCGTTCCTGGGCGAGCTGTTCGGCTGACGCCGCGGCGGGGCACGCATGGAGGCGTGTTCGACGTCGACTGGATGGGTCAGCTCGGCCGCGAGGTGCTGCGGGAGCGGCTGCCCGCGCTGATCGCCGAGGCGTGCGCGTGGACCGTCGGGATGTCCGACCGGCCGCACCACGAGCGGCGCCGCGGCCGGCTGGGCGAGACCGGCGGGACCATCGGCGACCGCATCGCCCGCGGGCAGCCGCTGTCCGGGGAGGAGGACGGCCGGCTCGACCTCGGCGACGCCCGGCCGGGCAGCTTCCGCGACGTCCTCAACGCGGTGGACGCGACCGGGGTCCTCTACGCCGACCGGTTCGACCGCGAGGTGCTCGAGCCGTTCGTGCTGGCCACCTGCGTGCTCGCCGCCGAGCGGGCGCGGGCGACGCGGCGGGCGGACTGGGTCGAGCTGCTCGACGACCTCGGCGAGGACGGCCGCGACCTGGTCGGCGTCGTCCGGGCGGGGGAGTGGGAGGCGTCGCTGCGGACCGAGGCCGAGCACCTGGTGCTGGCGGCGCTGGCCGACGTCCCGCTGCTGGAGGTCGAGGCCGAGGGGCTGCCGCTGTCGCTGGTGCGGGCGGCCGAGGCGCTGACGCGGCAGGCCGCCGGCCCACCGGCGTCCGCGCCGCCGGGGGAGGACCCGGCCGCCTCGGGGGCGGTCTTCCTGGCCCGGGCCGCGCTGGCGGACCTCGACGAGCCGGTGCCGCCGACCCAGGCCGACCGGGTGCTCACCGCGCTGCTGGCCGAGGGCATCGAGCCCGACGAGCTGCCCGCCGTCCTCCCGCACCTGCCGCTCGCGCCGGGCACCGCGGACGCCGTCCTCACCCTGCTGGACGCCGGCCGCTGACCGCCTCGGGAGAACCTGTCGGGCAGGCCCCGGCCGTTCGCCGGGACGGTGCGTCGAGAGGCGTCAGCAGCAGCCGTCACTCCTCGTTCCTGTCCGCCCGCGTGTCTCCGGACGGCGCCCTCGCGCCGCGGTGCCTCCGTCCGTCACGATGGGCGGGGGCGGTGCTCCAGGGCCGGAGTGCCCGGTGGACGGAGGACGAGATGACGGATCAGCAGCCGGTCGAACCGGACGCGATCATCGACAGGGACGGGACCGCGGTTCCGGGCCCGCGTGCGCCCGGTCACGACGTGGCGCCGCTGTCGCTCTCCTCGCTGATCCCGACGCTCGCTCGGGTGGCGATCGCCGGGCCGCTGCTCACCGCGTCGGCGTTCGCGCTCACCGCGGCCGCGGCCGCCAAGGCGGTCGAGATGGCCGGCCGGATGGCCCGGCAGCGTGTCGGTGCCGATGCGCTGGAGCAGGTTCTCCCCGGCCGGCTCGAGGTCACCTGGACCAGGGTCGAGATCCGTTGGCCGTCCTGAGCGCCGCCGCCCACCATGGCAGCCTGGCGCAACGGAGCTGACCCGGCTGCTCACCAGTGCCGCACGGAGTCCTGCAGCGGCCGGTCACGGCGTGTGGGGGTGGGGAGTACGCGTCCGGACCCTGGACGACGGCGAGTGCGCACTCGGCGGGCCGCCGCAGCGGCGGGTCAGAGCTCGAGGGGGAGGCCGGTGTAGTTCTCGGCCAGCTCGCCCGCGGCGGGCTCGGACGAGCAGACCCGGCGCAGCTGGGAGAGCTGCAGCTCGGCGTCGAAGTCGTCGCCGGAGCGGTGCAGCATCGAGGTCATCCACCAGGAGAAGTGGGTGCACCGCCAGACGCGGGCCAGGGCGCGGTCGGAGTAGGAGTCGACCAGGTCGGTCTCCTTCTCCCGCAGCAGCCGCACCAGTGCCTGCGCGAGCAGGGTGACGTCGGCGACGGCGAGGTTGAGGCCCTTGGCGCCGGTCGGCGGGACGATGTGCGCGGCGTCCCCGGCGAGGAAGAGCCGGCCGCGGCGCATCGGGGCGCTGACGAACGAGCGCATCGGCAGGATCGACTTCTCCGTCACCGGCCCGCGGTTGACCGACCAGCCCTCCAGCGCCATGCGGGTGTCGAGGGCGTCCCAGATCCGCTCGTCGGACCAGTCCTCGATCTTCTCCGTCGGGTCGACCTGCAGGTACAGCCGCGACACCTTCGGCGAGCGCATCGAGTAGAGCGCGAAGCCCTCGGGGTGCCAGGCGTAGATCAGCTCGTCGGTGGCCGGCGCGGCGTCGGCGAGGATGCCGAGCCACGCGTAGGGGTAGATGCGCTCCCACACCCGTCCGCCGGCCTCCTGCACCACCGCGCGCGAGGGGCCGTGGAAGCCGTCGGTGCCGGCGATGACGTCGCACTCGAGCACCTGCGGGACGCCGTCCGCGTCGGTGAACCGGATCCGCGGGGCGTCGCCGTCGACGTCCTCGGGGCGGACGTCGGAGACCTCGAACAGCAGCGGCGGGCCGCCGTCCAGCTGGGCCCTGATGAGGTCCTTGGTGACCTCCGTCTGCCCGTACACCCACACCGTGCGCCCGCACAGCGACGGGAAGTCCAGCGTGTGCCGGGTGCCCGGGTACTGCAGGTGGATGCCGGAGTGCTCCAGCCCCTCCCGCTGCAGCCGCATCCCCACGCCGGCCGCGGTCAGCGTGTCGACCGTGTGCTGCTCGAGGATGCCGGCGCGGATCCGCGCCTCCACGTACTCCCGCGACCGGTTCTCCAGGAGGACGGAGTCGATGCCCTGCAGCGCGAGCAGCCGCGACAGCAGCAGGCCGGCCGGACCGGCGCCGATGATCCCCACCTGAGTGCGCACGGGCCGAGTGTGACCGCCGCTACGCCGGGCTGGGAACCGCGCGCTCCCGCTCAGTGGAAGGACTGTGCCCGCGCCAGCTCCCGGCCGATGCCCCGCGCGGCCACCTCCAACGCCGGCACCAGCCGCAGCAGGTCGCGCCGGTGACTGGGGACGACGATCCCCAGGGCGGCGGCGACCACCGGGCCGGCCGGCCGCTCCACGCGCACCGGGACGGCGACCGACAGGGTGCCCAGCGACATCTCCTCGGCCGTGCGCGCGTACCCGCGGCGGCGCACCTCGGCGATCTCCCGGCGCAGCCGCCCGGGGTCGACGACGGTGTGCCGCGTCTCCCGCGTCGGCGCGCGCAGCACGGCCTCGGCGACGTCGTCCGGCGCGGCGGCCAGCAGCACCTTGCCGACCCCGGTGGCGTGCAGCGGCAGCCGGCTGCCCACCTGGCTCACCACCGGGACCGACTCGCGGCCGGAGACCCGCTCGACGTAGAGGGCGCTGCGGCCCTCCCGGACGGCGAGGTGCACGGTGTCGCGGGTCGCGGTGTGCACGTCGAGCAGGAACGGCGCGGCGACCTGGCGCAGCTCCAGCTGGACGCGAGCGAGCAGGCCGAGGTCCCACAGCCGACGGCCGATCTCGTAGCGGCCGTCGGGGCGCCGGTGCAGCGCACCCCAGCCGGTGAGCTCGCCGAGCAGACGGTGGGTGGTCGACAGCGGCGTCCCGGAGCGCTCGGCGATCTCCGAGAGCGTCAGCCGCGGCGCGGAGCTGTCGAAGGCGCCGAGCACGTCGAGGGCGCGCGCGGTCACCGACCGCCCCGCCGCCGTCCCGCCACCGGCCACGACGCTCCCTTCCGCTGGCCGGAAGGCCAGGCTTGGGCAGCGTAGCCCGGCGGCCCTACGGTCCTGGCATGACCGGGACCACATCCGGCGGCCGGCTCGACCTGCCGCGCTACGCGCGCACGGACGCCGCCCTGCGGACGCCGCTGAGCTACTCCGACTACCGGAGCACCGGGCTGCGGGCCCCGCTGCGCACCCCGGTCGACCTGCCGCACCGCCTGACCGAGGTCACCCGGCCGCTGCTGGGCGAGGACCGGGTCCGGCCGGAGGACGCCGACCTGACCAGGCGGCTGGGCGGGGAGGCGGTGGGCCAGCGGATCATCGTCCACGGCCGGGTCCTCGACGGCGACGGCCGCCCGGTGCCCCACACGCTGGTCGAGGTCTGGCAGGCCAACGCCGCCGGGCGCTACCGGCACGTGGTCGACAACTGGCCCGCGCCGCTGGACCCGCACTTCGACGGGCTGGGCCGGGTCATGACCGACGACCAGGGCCGCTACGAGTTCCTGACGATCCGACCGGGCGCCTACCCGTGGCGCAACCACGACAACGCGTGGCGGCCGGCGCACATCCACTTCTCGCTGTTCGGCCGGGCCTTCACCCAGCGCCTGGTCACGCAGATGTACTTCCCGGACGACCCGCTGTTCTTCCAGGACCCCATCTTCACCTCCATCCCGGAGGCGGCCCGCCCGCTGGCGATCAGCCGGTTCGACTACGAGCGCACCGTCGACCACTGGGCGCTGGCCTACGAGTGGGACATCGTGCTGCGCGGCAGCGACCAGACACCGTTCGAGACCGAGGACGACGGAGACGTGGCGTGACGCGACTGCAGCCCACCCCCAGCGCCACCGTCGGCCCGTACCTGGCGATCGGCCTCACCTGGGAGGGCGGCGAGTTCGTCGTCCCGCCGGGGACCCCGGGCGCCGTCTGGCTGCGCGGCACGGTGTTCGACGGCAACGGCGACCCGGTGTCCGACGCGATGGTCGAGACCTGGCAGGCCGACCCCGACGGCCGCTTCGACCACCCCGACGACCCGCGCGGCTCCGCCCGGTACCCCGGCTTCACCGGCTTCGGCCGCGCGCAGACGGTGCCCGACGGCGACTACGCCATCTGCACGCTCAAGCCCGGCCGGGTGCCCGACGGGGAGGGCGGCCTGCAGGCCCCGCACGTCGACGTCTCGGTGTTCGCCCGCGGGCTGCTCGACCGGGTCGTCACCCGGGTCTACTTCGCCGACGAGGCGGAGGCCAACGCCGAGGACGTCGTCCTGCAGGGGCTGCCGGAGGACCGCCGGCAGACGCTGATCGCCACGCCGACCGACGACGGCTACCGCCTCGACCTGTACCTGCAGGGCGACCGGGAGACGGTGTTCTTCGCCGTATGACGCTGTTCTCCGGGACCTTCGCCCGCGGCGGGGCCGCGGCCGCCGTCTCCGACGACGCATGGTTCCGGGCGCTGCTCGAGGTGGAGGCCGCGCTGGCCCGCGCCGCGGCCCGCACCGGGCTGGTGCCGACCACCGCGGCCGACGCGGTCACCGCCGCCTGCGCGCACCCCGGGCGCCTGGACCTCGCCACGGTGGTCGCCCGGGCCGCGGACGCCGGCAACCCGGTGCCGCCGCTGGTCCGGGTGCTGCAGGACGCGGTCGGCGAGCGCGACGCCGTCGCCGTCCACGTCGGCGCCACCAGCCAGGACGTGCTGGACACCGCGCTGCTGCTCATGGCGCGGAACGCGATCGCCGCGGTCGACGCCGACCTGGCCGCCGCCGCGGAGACCGCCGCGGGCCTCGCCCGTACCCACCGGGACGACGTGCTGGCCGGCCGCACCCTCATGCAGCAGGCGCTGCCCACCACCTTCGGGCTCAAGGCCGCCGGCTGGCTGGCCGGGCTGGACGGCGCCCGGCTGCGGCTGGCCGAGGTGGTCGCCGAGCTGCCGGTGCAGTACGGCGGCGCCGTCGGCACGCTGGCGGCCAGCGGCGGGGCCGGCGTCGCGCTGCGGGCGGCGCTGGCCGAGGAGCTGCAGCTGACGGGCACCGCCGTCGCGTGGCACACCGTGCGGCTGCCGGTCGCGGACCTGGCCGGCGCGCTGGCCGCGGCCGCCGGTGTGGTCGCCACCGTGGCCGTCGACGTCGTGCTGCTCGCCCAGACCGAGGTGGCGGAGGTCGCCGAGGTGGGGGAGCTGTTGCTTATACACATCTCCGAGCCCACGAGACCGTTACAGGCG
>NZ_NVPT01000072.1 GCF_002802985.1 Geodermatophilus chilensis
AAATGGGTATAAGAGACAGCCTCGGGACGGGGCCGTGGGGGCAGGAGGGTCCCTCTACAGCCAGCCCTTGTCGGCCGCCACCCGGGCGGCCTCGACGCGGGTGCGCGCGCCGGTCTTGCCGATCGCCGAGGACAGGTAGTTGCGCACCGTCCCCTCGGAGAGGAACAGCCGGCGGGCGATGTCGGCGACGGTCGCGCCGTCGGCGGCCTCCCGGAGCACGTCGGCCTCGCGGGCCGACAGCGGTGTGGCGCCCAGCGCCAGGGCCGCCGCGGCGAGGTCGCGGTCGATGACCCGCTCCCCGGCGACGACGGCGCGGATCGCCTTCGCCAGCTCGGCGACGGGCGCGTCCTTGACCAGGAACCCGGCCGCGCCGACCTCCATGGCCCGGCGCAGGAACCCCGGCCGGCCGAACGTCGTGAGGACGACGGCACGCACGCCCGGCAGCTGCGCGGCCAGCTCCCGCGCGGCCTCGATCCCGTCCCGGCCGGGCATCTCGATGTCGAGCAGCGCGACGTCGGGCCGGTGCTCGCGGGCCGCGGCGAGCACCTCGTCGCCGCGGCCGACCTCGGCGACGACGGTGATGTCCTCCTCCAGCTCCAGCAGCGCCCGCAGCGCGCCGCGGACCATCGACTGGTCCTCGGCCACCAGCACCCGGATCACCGCGCCGCCCCGGCAGGCACCGGCGCCAGCGGCAGCACCGCGCGCAGCTCGTAGCCGCCGTCCCGCCCGGCGCCGCCGGTGAGCGCCCCGCCCAGCGCGCCCACCCGCTCGGCCAGGCCGGCGAGGCCGGAGCCGGGCTCGGTGTCGTCGGCCGGGCCGCGGCCGTCGTCGGCGACGGTGAGCACCGCCTCGGCGCCGTCCTCGGTGAGCGTGACGGTCACCGCGCGGGCGCCGCTGTGCCGCAGCACGTTGGTCGTCGCCTCGCGGACCACCCAGCCCAGCGCCGCGTCGACCGGGCCGGGCAGCGTCGGCACCCGGGCGGGCAGCCGGACGGCGATGCCGGCGCCCGACAGCGCCGCGCGGGCCTCGGCCAGCGCCTGGGCGCAGCTGACCTGCCGGTAGCCGCTGACCGCGTCCCGGACCTCGGCCAGCGCCCGGCGGGCCGCGGCCTCGACGTCGGCCATCTCCGCCCGCGCCCGCGCGGGGTCGGCCTCGGCCAGCCGGCCGGCCAGCTCGCTCTTGAGCGCGATGAGCGACAGGCTGTGGCCGAGCAGGTCGTGCAGGTCGCGGGCGAAGCGGAGCCGCTCCTCGGCGACGGCGTTGCGGGCCAGCTCCTCCCGCGCCTCCGCCAGCTCGGCGTTCACCGAGACCAGGTGCCGGGTGCCGCGCAGCGCGAAGGCGGTGAGCAGGCACATCACCGGCAGGATGAGCAGCCCGGGTTCGCCGTCGCGGATGACCACCCCCGCGCAGGCCGCGGCCGCCGCGACGACGGCCGGCCACACCCACCGGGTCGGCAGCGCCGCCGCCGCGGCCGCCGACACGTAGATCAGCAGCCCGGCCCACGACGGCCCCATCCACACGGCCAGGGCGAGCCCCAGACCGGCGACGACGGCCAGCCGGCCCAGCACGGACCCGCTCCGGCCGCCGCCGAAGGCACGCCGGAAGACGCCGAGGTAGACCGCGGTGAAGACGACCAGGCCGGTGCCGGCGACCAGCCGGACGGCGAGCGGCCGGTCGGTGGTGACCAGGTCGGCGACCGGGAAGAACTGGAACAGCAGCCAGGGCAGCGCCCAGCCGACGCGCTGCCAGCGGGGGCGGGGGTCCACGGCGCCCGACCGTAGCTCCATCAGCCCGCGGCGGCGGTCAGCGGACGGCGCCGCGCCACGAGGACGGCCAGGGCGGCGAACGCTGCCGCGAACCCGGCCAGGACGACGACCTCGCGGGTGTCGAGCGCGTCTGGGGGCACGCGACGAGCCTGCTGGTCAGCGGCGTGTGCGCAGTAGTGCGGGACGTCGCCGTCCTGGCCTGACATCTGTCAGCGCCGAGCCCAGGACCGTCTTCCGCGCGCGAAAGGCGGTCCGGCGGCTTAGTCGGTCAGGTCCCTCACGAGCGCGTCGGCGAGCAGGCGGCCGCGGTCGGTGAGGACGGCGCGGCCCCGGGCGTGCGCCCTGGGCTCGAGCAGCCCGCGGACGACGGCGTCGGCGGCGCGGGCCTGCCCGACGTCCGACAGCGCGGTCAACGGCAGCCCCTCGCGCAGCCGCAGGCCGAGCATCACCGTCTCCAGCGCGCGGTCGTCGTCGTCGAGCAGCTCGGAGTCCTGCACCGGGTTCTCCCCGCGCAGCAGCCGGCCGGCGTAGGCGGCGGGGTGCTTGACGTTCCACCAGCGCAGGCCGCCGACGTGGCTGTGCGCGCCGGGCCCGACGCCCCACCAGTTGGCGTTGGCCCAGTACAGCTCGTTGTGCCGGCAGCGGGCGGCCTCGCCGCGGGCCCAGTTGGACACCTCGTACCAGTCGAACCCGGCGGCGCGGAGGGTCGCGTCGGCCTGCTCGTAGCGGTCGGCGAGGACGTCGTCGTCGGGCATCGGCAGCTCGCCGCGGTGGATGCGGCGGGCCAGCCGGGTGCCCTCCTCGACGATGAGCGCGTAGGCACTGACGTGGTCGACCGGCGCGGCGAGGACGGCGTCGAGCGAGGCGGCCCAGTCGGCGTCGGTCTCCCCCGGCGTCCCGTAGATCAGGTCGAGGTTGACGTGCTCGAACCCGGCCGCGCGGGCCTCGTGCGCGGCCTCGACGGCGCGGCCGGGGGTGTGCCGCCGGTCGAGGACGGCGAGCACGTGCTCGGCCGCGGACTGCATGCCCAGGCTGACCCGGGTGAAGCCGGCCGCGCGCAGCGTGGCCAGGGACGCCGGCGTCACCGTCTCGGGGTTGGCCTCGGTGGTGACCTCGACGTCGTCGGCGACCGGGAACAGCCGGCGCACCTCGGACAGGACGGCGGCCAGGTCGTCGGCGGCCAGCAGCGTGGGCGTGCCGCCGCCGACGAAGACGGTGGCGACCGTCGGCAGGTCCGGGCCGAGGGTCTCGGCCGCCTGCCGCAGCTCGGCGATCGCGGTGCCGACGTACTCGGCGCGGCTGGCGCCGGGGCCCAGCTCGTCGGCGGTGTAGGTGTTGAAGTCGCAGTAGCCGCAGCGGGTGGCGCAGAAGGGCACGTGCACGTACAGCCCGAAGGGCGTGCGGGCCAGCCCCTCGCGGGCGCTGTCGGGGAGCTGCAGGGTCCGCGGCGGGGCCTCGAGCAGCGGCAGGACGGTGTTCATCTGCACCCAGTGTGCCGCTCCCGGCAGGATGCCGGACGTGAGCGACGACACCGTGCTGCAGGTCTCGACGTCCCGGGGGGTCGCGACCCTCACCCTGGACTCCCCCGCCAACCGCAACGCGCTCTCCCGCGCGATGCGTGCCCGACTGCGGACGGCGCTGTCCGACGCGCTGGCCGACGACGCGGTGCGGGTGGTCGTGCTCGACCACACCGGCCGGGTCTTCTGCTCCGGGATGGACCTCACCGAGGCGGCCGGCGGCGCCCCCGGCGACCAGGGGGTGCGCGAGCTGCCCGAGCTGCTGGAGACGGTGTGGCGCGCGCCCAAGCCGGTGGTCGCCGTCCTCCGGGGGCCGGCGCGGGCCGGCGGGCTGGGCCTGGCTGCGGCCTGCGACGTGGTGGTCGCCGCGGCCTCGGCGACCTTCGCCTTCTCCGAGGTGCGGCTGGGCATCGTGCCCGCGGTCGTCTCCGCCGTCGTGCTGCCACGGATGGTGCCGCACACGGCCCACCGGCTGATGCTGTCCGGCGAGGTGTTCGACGCGGCGGCCGCGGCCGCCGGCGGCCTGGTGGACCTCTGCGTGCCCGACGACGAGGTGGACGCCGCCGTGGCCGCCCAGGTGACCGCGCTCGCCGCCGGAGCGCCGGCGGCACTGGCCGAGACCAAGCGGCTGCTGCGCGCCGGCGGGCTGCGCGGCTCCTTCGACGAGCTGCTCGAACTCTCGTCCCGGTTCTTCGCCAGCGAGGAGGGTCAGGAGGGCATCGCGGCGTTCCTCGAGAAGCGCCCGGCCCGCTGGGTGCCCGCGGCCGACTGAGGTCCCCGGACGCTCAGCACCTGCCTACAGGTGTGGGCAGCGCCTGCCTACAGGTGTGGGCAGCGCCTGAGCGTCCGCGGGGAGGACCTCAGAGGACGTAGCCGGCGATCATCTGCCCGAGGCCGCGGATGTCGGCGTTGCCCCTGAACTCCAGCCGGACGTTGCCCAGCCCGCTGAACCACAGGTCGAGCTCGGCGTCGAGGTCGAAGGTGCCGGCGGTCTCGATCGAGAAGGCCTGCACCTTGCTGTAGGGCAGGGAGGTGTAGTCCTTCTTGCGGCCGGTCATCCCCTGGACGTTGACGGCGATCAGCCGCTTGTCGGTGAAGATGACGAAGTCGCGCATCGCCTTGAAGCAGGCCACGACCTGCTCGCCCAGGACGAGCAGGGGCGCCACCTCGGGGCCGAGCTCCTGCGGGGAGGCGGGGGTGAGCTTGAAGACGCCACCGTTGCTGAAGTCGATCACTCCGTGACGGTAGGGCCCGGCCGGGCACCCCCGGCGCGCGCCCGCGTGTGTCGCCGCACGTCCATCGGATCCTCGCCCCCTGGAACCCGAGCGACTGGGACCGCCACCGGTGGAGACGGGTGGGGTCCGTCCCACCGGCTCCCCCGCCGCCCGCGGCGGACGGCGGCACCCGGCTCCCCGCTAGTCCTCGGCCGAGGCGTCCTCCAGCTGCAGCTCCACCCGCCAGAGGTCGTAGACGTCCGCGGTCTGGGTGGGCTCCATGTAGACGCCCTCGACCACGACGGCCTCGCCGGGGGTGGCCGAGGCGAGGACATCGCACACCTCGGCGAAGGACGAGACCGGCTGCCCGGCCATGCTGGTGATGACGTCGCCCTGGAAGATTCGTGCGGCCTCCGCGGGCGAGCCGCTCTCGACCGCGGTCACCACGAACGCGGGCAGTCCGGCCTGGGCGAAGGCCGCCGGGTGGCGCGCACCGTCCTGCCAGATCTGAGCCGCGTCCTCGGCGGTCAGCTCGCTGAAGTCGAACCCGGTGAGTCCCACGTCGCTGTAGCTCACCCCCTCCCTCAACCGTTCGATGACGGGCAGGGCGTGCTCGGTCGAGATGGCGTAGTACTGCCCCTGGATGGTGCGTCCTCCCTGCTGGGTGTTGCCGAGCGAGTTCACGCCCACGACCTCTCCGCGGTCATTGAACAGTGGCCCGCCGCTGTTGCCGGGGTTGATGACCGCATCGTGCTGGATGGCCGCGGGGTACAGCGGCAAGCTGGAGTCCGGCGCAGCGTCCAGACGAGGCACCTGGACGTTGCCGGAGGAGGAGACCGCGGTCCGGCTGCCGTTCGCGGCGGCGTCGAAGCTGGCTGGGAAGCCGATGGCCGTCACCTGGTCCTGGGACTGCAGAGCGGTCGAGTCCCCCAGGACGACCTGGGTCAGGCCCCGCGGGACCGTGTTGAGCTGGAGCACGGCGAGGTCATCGCACGGAGACACGCCCAGCCGCCGCGCGGGGACCCGATCGCCTCGGGAGGTCGCCACGCTCAAGGGCCCCACCCCGCCGGTGACGTGCGCGTTCGTCACCACGATGCCCTCCGCAGCATCGATCACGAACCCCGAACCGGAGCCGCCGTCCCCCACGAGGACCTGGACGGTGGCATCCACGTTGCCGGCGTAGACCTCCTTGGGGGTGAGGACGCCGTCATCCGCCGTCGTGCGGTCCGCGGACCCGGGGTCGTGCGGTGCCTCCGGCGTCGGGGGAACCGGCAACCCGGCGTCCGCCGCTCCGGTGTCCTGGGAACCAGTCGCCTGGGAGCCGGGAGCCGGCGATCCGGCATCGACCGCGGACGGGACGGCGGGCGGCGCGGCAGAGGGGACGGCGGGCGGCGCGGCGGACGGGGCCTGGCCGCCTGCGCACCCGGTCAGGAGTGCGGCCACCACACCCGCGACCGTGAACCACGTGGTCCGTCTGGTGAGCTCCATGTGTTCCCCCTGGCGACCGTCGCCGGAGGTGGCCTCACGCCACCGCCTGGGCTCCCGCTGCGTCGGTGCGGTCGTGCGTCATGGCTGGCGCAGCAGGGGATGCTAGGGGGACCGGAGGAGGCTGAACACCCGCGTGCGCGCCGTACCCGCCGCCGGAGGGAGCTACCGCAGTCGCCGGGTGTTGTCGGGCAGCCGCTCGGTGACGCTGCGCGCGTCCAGCCACTCCATCAGCGGAACGGCGACCCGCCGGCTGGTCCGCCACGCCGAGCGGGCCTGGCTGAGCGTGAACGGCGCGGGGACGGCGGCCAGCCGGGCCCGCGCCTGCTCGGCCACCCCGGGCGCGAGGTAGACGCCGTCGGCGATCTTGACCAGCTGCCCGTCGCGCACGGCCGCGGCCAGCTCCCGCGGCCCCAGCCCGGCGGCGCGTAGCTGGTCGGCGTCCGGTGCGGCGAACGGGTCGGCGGCCAGCGCCGCCCGGATCCGGTCGACCGCCTGCTGCACCCGGTCGGGCAGGCCGGCGGTCGCGACGACCACCCGGCCCTCGCGCAGGGTCAGCGGCTCCCGGACCGCGGCCGGCACCAGCTCGTCGTCGGGCAGCTCCAGCGCCCGGCGGGCGACGGCCACCGGCGGGCCGGGCTCGAGCGGGCGCAGCTGCCGGTAGCGGGCGACGATCCCGGGCAGGGCCGCGGCCAGCTGGTCGACCAGCCCGGGCGCGAGCAGCCAGGGCCCCACGGCGATCGCCTGCTCGGGCACCGGCCAGCCCATCGCGGCGAAGTCCGCGGCCCGGACGAACCGCCGGCGGGCGAGCTCGGCGGCGGCCCCGGCCGTGCCGCCGGGCTGGGCGGCCAGCTCCTCGGCGCGCCGGCGGGCGGCCCCGCGGCGGCGCAGCTCGGGCGGGTCGACGTCCCGGACGTCGGCGCCGAACACCCGGCGGGCGCCGGGGTCGCGCAGCAGCAACCGGTCGCCGACCCGCAGCGGCAGCGGGGTGGTCAGCCGCAGCCGCACCGCGGCCCCCTCCAGCGGCCGCAGCCGGGCGCCGACCGCGGCCGAGCCGACGTGCACGACCACCTCGGCGGGCAGCCGGTCCCCCGGTTTCCGGGCGAGGGTGACGTCGAGCTCGGCGGTGTCGCGGAACGCTCCGGGTGTGAGCAGGGCGTCGCCGCGGGCGAGCTCCTCGACGGCGATCCCGCGCAGGTTCAGCGCCACCCGTGCCGTGGCCTCGGCGTGCTCGACCGGCTGCCCCAGCGAGTGCACGCCGCGGACACCGACCTCCCGGCCGCCGAGCTGCAGCCGGTCGCCGGCGGCGACGTGCCCGGCGGCGAGCGTGCCGGTGACCACCGTGCCGGCGCCCTTCACCGGGAAGGCCCGGTCGATCCACAGCCGCACCGGCGCGTCCCGATCAGGGGCGGACAGCCCGGCGAGCAGTGCCTCCAGCGCGGCGACGACGTCCGGCACGCCCGCACCGGTCGCGGCGCTGACCGCCACGCCGGGCACCTCGCCCATCGACGTCGCGGCCAGCCGCTCCCGGACGTCGGCGAGCACCGGCGCGGGGTCGGCGAGGTCGGCCTTGGTGACGGCGAGCAGCGCGTGCCGTACGCCGAGGGCGTCGAGGACGGCGACGTGCTCGGCGGTCTGCGCCGACCACCCGTCGTCCGCCGCGACGACGACCAGCGCGGCGGGCACGGAGCCGACGCCGGCCAGCATGTTGCCGACGAAGCGCTCGTGCCCGGGCACGTCGACGACCGCCAGGCGGCGGCCCGAGGGCAGCGTCGTCCAGGCGAAGCCGAGGTCGATGGTCAGCCCGCGGCGGCGCTCCTCCTCCCACCGGTCGGGCTCCATGCCGGTGAGCGCACGGACCAGCGTGGACTTGCCGTGGTCCACGTGGCCCGCGGTCGCGATGACGTCCATACCGGACGTGCCGGATGCGGTCAGGTCCACCGGCGGGCCACCTCCAGCACCGCGGCGGCCAGCGTCTCGTCGTCCGCCGGCGGGAGGCTGCGCAGGTCGAGCAGGGTGCGGTCGCCCGCGACGTACCCGACCACCGGGGGCGTGCCGGCGCGCAGCGGCACCGCGAACTCCGCCGGGAGTGACACCGCGGCGCTGGGCAGCGGGTGCTCCGGCGCCCCTCCCCCGCCGACGCGGGCGTCGGACCCCACCGCGACCGCGTCCAGCCCGGCGGAGGTCAACCGGGCGGCGAGCGCGGCGGCGCGGCCGCGCAGGCCGTCGCGGTCGGCGCCGAGCATCTGCTGCACCGGCGGCTGCGGCCCGCGCAGGGTGGCCTCCAGCGCGGCGAGGGTCGTCTTGTCGACGCGGAAGGCCCGGTAGAGCGGGTGCCGACGCAGCCGCTGCACGAGGTCGGCGCGGCCCAGCACGATCCCGGCCTGCGGGCCCCCGAGCAGCTTGTCGCCACTGGCCAGCACCAGGTCGGCGCCGTCGACGAGGGTGGTCTGCAGGTCCGGCTCGTCGGGCAGCACCGGGTGCGGGCGCAGCAGCCCGGAGCCGACGTCGGCCACGAGCGGGACGCCGCTGCCGGCCAACCCCGCGGCGAGCTCGGCCACCGGCACCGCCCGGGTGAACCCGCGGACGACGAAGTTCGACGGGTGCACCTTGAGCACCGCGCCGGTCTGCTCGGACAGGGCGCGCCGGTAGTCGTCGAGCGCCACGCGGTTCGTCGTCCCCACCTCGCGGAGCCGGGCACCGGTGGCCTCGAGCAGCTCGGGGATGCGGAAGCCGTCGCCGATCTCGACCAGCTCGCCGCGGGCGATGACCAGCTCGCCGCCGAGCGCGGTCGCCACCAGGGCCAGTGCGGCGGCGCAGTTGTTGACCACGAGTGCGGCCTCCGCGGCCGGGACCGCCTCGACCAGCGCGGCCAGCGCCGCCTCTCCCCGTGGCCCGCGCCGGCCGGTGGTCAGGTCGAGCTCGACGTCGGTGGTGCCACTGGCGGCGACGACCGCCTCGACCGCGGCCGGCGACAGCGGCGAGCGACCCAGGTTGGTGTGCACCAGCACGCCGGTCGCGTTGAGCACCGGGCGCAGGCTGGCGGCCGTCGTCGGCAGGGCGGCCAGGACGGCGGGGACGGCGTCGTCGGGCGCGACGGCGCCGGTGCGGACGCGCTGCTGGACGTCCTGGACGGCGGCCTTGACCAGCTCGCGACCCAGCCGGTCGGCGGCGGCGGCGAGCTGCGGCTCGGCGAGCAGCGTGTCGGTGCGCGGCACCAGCCGCCGGCGGTCGTCGGTCATCGCAGAGCAGCGTAGGAGCCGCCGGCGGCCCGCGCCGCCGGCGTCACTCCCCCGCGCGCCGCCCGGCGCTCAGACGAGCGCGGCTTCCTCCTTCGCCGCCACCGGCGGCCCGACGACCTGCGACCGGTAGCTCTCGATGATGTCCATGAACTCCTTGTGCTCCTGCGCCGGGACGCCGACGTGGTAGAGGGTCGCAGCGATTTCGGTGGCGACGACGTCGAACTCGGCGTCGGTCACCTGCAGATGCGCGTGCGCCGGGCCCATGTCGCGCCCCGGGTAGCAGGCCGGGCCGCCGGTCTTCTCGATGGACCACGCGGTGACGAGGAACTTGAAGCCGGCGTGCCCCTTCATCAGGTGGAACGCCTCCACGTGCGGGTTGCGGTTGGCCGACACGTTGTCGTACAGCCGGTCGACCAGGACGTCGACGGCGCCGGCGATGCCGTAGATGCCGCCGAGCCGCTCGTACAGCGACGGGGTCTGGGATGCCGTGGTCATGGCGCGCTCCTCAACGAGGTGAGATACCGGGCGCCTGCGCGCCTGCCCCGCACGGGGCGCCCAGCACCGAGGGACGTGTGAGCCGTCTCACACGGCCGAGACGGTAGCGCGCCATCCGGTGGGGCTCAATGGATGCGCGGGAAGAAGAAGCCGGCCGGGACGGTTGTCCCGGCCGGCACGAGGACTGGCGGAGGCGGACGGGAATCGAACCCGCCTGACCGAGATGCTCGGCCACGTCGGCTTTAGAGGCCGCGGGGGCCACCAGACACCCTGACGCCTCCGCCGGGGAGCTTACGGTGAGCCGGTGACGACCGCGCCCGCTCGCATCCGGCTCACCCAGTACGCGCACGGCGGCGGGTGCGCCTGCAAGATCCCGCCGGGCGAGCTGGAGTCCGTGGTGGCGGGCCTGACCGCGGGCGGTCCGGTCGACCCGGCCGCCGAGCTGGTCATCGGCCTGGACGACGGCGACGACGCGGCCGTCGTCCGGATCCCGGGCGGGCAGGGGCTGGTGCTGACCACCGACTTCTTCACCCCGGTCGTCGACGACGCCTACACCTTCGGCCGGATCGCGGCGACCAACGCGCTCTCCGACGTCTACGCCATGGGCGGCACCCCGGTCGTCGCCGTGAACCTCCTCGGCTGGCCGCGCGACGTGCTGCCCACCGAGCTCGCCGCCGAGGTGCTGCGCGGCGGGCTGGAGGCCGCGCAGGAGGCCGGCTGCCACGTCGGCGGCGGCCACTCCATCGACGACCCCGAGCCCAAGTACGGCATGGCGGTGACCGGCGTCGTCGACGTCGACCGGGTCATCACCAACTCCGCCGCGGTCGCCGGGACGCCGCTGTCGCTGACCAAGCCACTGGGGATCGGCGTGCTCAACAATCGGATGAAGGCCACCGGCGAGGTGTCGGAGGAGGCCGTCGCGGCGATGACGACGCTCAACCGCGACGCCGGGCGGGCCGCCGTGGCCGCCGGGATCCGCGCCGGCACTGACGTCACCGGCTTCGGCCTCCTCGGCCACCTCTACAAGATGGCCCGGGCCAGCGGGGTCACCGCGGTGGTCGACGCCGCCGCCGTCCCCTACCTGACCGGGGCGCGCGAGGCGCTGGCCGCGGGCTTCGTCTCCGGCGGCACCCGGCGCAACCTCGACTGGGTGCGGCCGCACGCCGACCTGTCCGCCGTCTCCGAGGACGAGGCACTGCTGCTGGCCGACGCGCAGACCTCCGGCGGGCTGCTGCTCGGCGGCGAGGTGCCCGGCGCCCCGGTGATCGGCGAGTTCGTCCCGCGCGGGGAGCACGTCGTCGTCGTCCGCTGAGGCAGCCGCGTCGTCGATCCCCGCGGAGATCGACGACAGGGATCGGGGGCGCGTGCTGATCGACCGGCGTCGCAAGCACCCCGTGATCTCGGTTACGGTCCGACCATGCTCGCTGCATTCGTCTCGACGCCCGCCCCGAAGGACCCGCTCTCCGTGCTGGAGGTCGGTGAGCGCCCTGAGCCGGAGGCGCCCGACGGCTGGACGACGGTGCAGGTCAAGGCCGTCTCGCTGAACCACCACGACCTGTTCAGCCTGCGCGGCATCGGCCTGCCGCAGGAGCGGATGCCGATGATCCTCGGCACCGACGCGGCCGGGCTGGACGAGGACGGCAACGAGGTCGTCGTCCACGGCGTCGTCGCGAGCCCGGACTGGACCGGCGACGAGACGCTCGACCCCAAGCGCACGCTGTTCTCGGAGCTCTACCAGGGCACGATGGCCGAGCGGGTCGCCGTCCCCCGGCGCAACGTGCTGCCCAAGCCGGCCGGGCTGTCCTTCGCCGAGGCCGCGTGCCTGCCCACCGCCTGGCTGACCGCCTACCGCATGCTGTTCGTGAAGTCGGGGCTGCGCCCCGGCCACACCGTGCTGGTGCAGGGCGCCAGCGGCGGCGTCGCCACCGCGCTCATCGTGCTCGGCAGAGCGGCCGGCTTCCGCGTGTGGGTGACCGGCCGCACCGAGGAGAAGCGCCAGGCGGCGCTGGAGCTCGGTGCCGAGCAGGCCTTCGAGACCGGTGCCCGGCTGCCCGAGCGGGTGGACGGCGTCATGGAGACCGTCGGCGAGGCGACCTGGAGCCACAGCGTCAAGTCGCTCAAGCCCGGTGGCGTCATCGTCACCTCCGGCGCGACCACCGGCTTCAACCCCGGCGCCGAGCTGAACCGGGTCTTCTTCACCCAGCTCTCGGTCATCGGCTCGACGATGGGCACCCGCGACGAGCTCGAGGCGCTCATGCGCATGTGCACGGCCACCGGCGTCCGCCCGGTCATCGACGTCGAGCTGCCGCTCGAGCAGGCGCGCGAGGGCTTCGAGCGGATGCTCGAGGGCCGGACGGCGGGGAAGATCGTCTTCACGCTGCCGTGAGCGGCTCTGCTGCCACACCGGCTCCGCCGGGCGGGAGCGAATCGGTGCGCGCCGTGAGTCCGGTCGACCGGGTGGTCGCCGCGCTCCGCGAGGCCGGGGTGGACGCCGAGGTGCGCCACTTCGAGGAGCCGGTGCCTACCGCGGCGGCCGCCGCCGAGGCGCTCGACTGCGACGTGGGCGCGATCGCCAACAGTCTGGTCTTCGACGCCGACGGCGCGCCGCTGCTCGTGCTGGCCAGCGGCGCGCACCGGGTGGACACCGGCAGGGTCGCGGCCCTGGTCGGCGCCCAGCGGGTGCGGCGGGCCACTCCTGCGTTCGTCCTCGCGGCGACCGGCCAGGAGGTCGGCGGGGTGGCGCCGACCGGCCACCCGGCCCTACTGCGTGCGCTGGTCGACGTCGACCTGGCGGCGCACCCGCTGCTCTGGGCCGGCGGCGGCGACCACCACACGATGGTCGGGCTCACCTACACCGACCTGCTGCGGGTGACCGGGGGCGACGAGGCAGCCGTGGCCTGAGGAAGGACCCCTGCCCCCCGCCACTCGTAGAAGGACCCCGTCCTCCCCACCCTCCGCAGGCTCAGGGCGGGGCCCGGGACGGGGCCGGCGGGACCCTGCAGGGAGGCCGCCGTCCTCCCCACGTCCGGGACACCGGCATCGCGCAGTACCGCGCCACCCCCCGCGACCTGGCGGCCCACCTGCTCACGAGAGACCTCGACGACGGCCGGATCGAGGTCGTCACGCTCAGCTCCTGGACCTCGCCGGACGCCGTCCGCGGCTCAGCCGGCGACGACGTGGGCACGGCGGTCTCCCATCCCGAGGACGACCGCCGGCTGGTCGCCCGGGAACGCACCGTCACGCACCACGAGGTCCACTGACCGCATCGCGCGTCAACGGCGATTGACACCGACCCTCGCGTCAACCACAGTTGACGACATGGCCGACACAGCACAGGTGGCCTCCACCGCCAGCAGCCGCGACCCCGCGGTCGGGCTGAAGGCGGTCCGCGCGCTGCGGACCCTGGTCGAGCGGCAGGAGGCCCTGCAGGTGGAGAACGCCCGCGACCAGGGCTGGACGTGGGAGCAGATCGCCCAGCTGCTCGGCGTCACGAGGCAGGCGGTGCACAAGAAGCACGCAGGCGGCCGTGGGCCGCTCCGGCGGAGGGACTGACCGTGTCGAACGCTTCACGTCCGACGCCCGCGAGGTCGTCGTCCTGGCCCAGGCAGAGGCCCGCGCCCTCCGGCACGGCCACATCGGCACCGAGCACCTGCTGCTCGCCCTGCTGCGGCTGGACACCCCGACGACCGCCGTCCTGCGCCGGCACGGGCTCGACCACGACGAGGTGACCGAGGCGGTCACCGCCCACCCCGGCGGCGAGGACCTGGACGCCGAGGCGCTGCGGACCCTGGGCATCGACCTGGACGCCGTCCGGGACGTTGCCGAGGCGACCTTCGGACCGGGCGCGCTGGACGCCCCACGCCGCGGACGGCGGCGTGGCGTCGCCGGGCACATCCCGTTCACGCCCGACGCGAAGAAGGTCCTGGAGCTCTCGCTGCGCGAGGCGCTGGCGATGCACTCGAGGACCATCACCGACGGGCACATCGTGCTCGGCCTGCTGCGCGGCGGGGGCACCGCACTGGAGGTGCTGCGGGAGCGCGGCGCGGACCCGGGGACCCTGCGCGCCGAGCTCACCCGGTCACTGGCCGCGTGACCGCCCCTCCTGTCACCCTCCGGTGGGACGGTGCCGGCATGGAGATCCTCTTCGTCGCCAGCGTCAGCGTCATCGCGCCCGACCCGGTGGAGAGCCGGCGCCTGTACGTGGACGCCCTCGGGCTGCCACTCGAGCGCCTCGAGGGCGAGTACTTCGCCAGCGAGCACATCGGCGGTAGCAAGCACTTCGGCGTGTGGCCGCTCCCCGAGGCGGCGGTCGCCTGCTTCGGGGAGCGCTCCTGGCCGGCCGGCCGCCCGGTGCCGCAGGCGAGCATCGAGTTCGAGCTCGCCGACCCTGATGCGGTGGCCGACGGCGCGGTCGAGCTGGAGGCCGCCGGCCACCGGTTGCTGCACGGCGCGCGGACCGAGCCGTGGGGGCAGACGGTCGCCCGGCTGCAGTCGCCCGAGGGGCTCATCGTGGGACTGTCCTTCGCGCCGTGGCTGCACTGAGCAGCCGGCACCGGGCCCGCGGCGTCCCCGGCCGGTGACTCCGGTCGCGTCACGCCGCCGACACGGCGGCGCTCCCGGTGGCGGGGCGGCGCCGTCGGGGACGGGCGGCAACGACCAGGACCACGTCGCCGACCAGCAGCCCGGCCCCGTCCCGACGGTGCATGCCGGCACCTCCGTGGCCGCCCGGAGCGGCGAGAGGCCGAGCGCACGGCGGACGACGCCATCGGTCAGGAGCGTGCGGCGAGCCGCTTCTCGATCCTGGCGGCGAGCTTGGCCTGGTCCTTGAGCGGGAGGGCGGCCAGCGCGGGCGCGATCTCGGGCAACCGGCTCCGCTGTGTCGTCGTCGCCCGGAACAGCAGGCCGACGGTGACGCCGTGGTCGGGCCGGGAGACCACCTCCACCGCGTCGCCGGCGCCCACGTCGCCGGTCTCGAGCACCCGCAGGTAGGCGCCGCTGGCCCCGTGCGCGGTGAACCGCTTCACCAGCTGCGGCTCGTTCCAGAACCGCTCGAAGTTGGCACACGGGATGCGGCAGGCGGTCACCTCGAACAGCGCCGTCCCCGCCCGCCAGCGCTCGCCGAGCACCGCGCCGGTGAGGTCCAGACCCGTCGTCCGCAGGTTCTCGCCGAACCGGCCCGGCGGCAGCTGGCGGTCCAGCTCGGCGGTCCACCAGTCGGCGTCCTCCTGGGCGTAGGCGTAGACCGCCTGCCCCTCGCCGCCGTGGTACCTGCGGTTGACCTGTACGTCACCGTCCAGCCCGAGCGGGTGGACGGCGACCCGCCCGGCGACCGGCCGCTTGTCGATGCCGCTGCGGTCCGGACGACGGCCGAGCAGCGGCAGCAGGTCGGAGACGGAGACGCAGACCGCCTCGATCCGGCCGGGGCTCACTTCTTGGCGGAGGAGGTGCTCGGCTCGCTGGTGGAGAGCGCGGCCACGAAGGCCTCCTGGGGGACCTCGACGCGGCCGACCATCTTCATCCGCTTCTTGCCCTCCTTCTGCTTCTCCAGCAGCTTCCGCTTGCGGGAGATGTCACCGCCGTAGCACTTGGCGAGGACGTCCTTGCGGATGGCACGGACCGTCTCGCGGGCGATGACCCGGGAGCCGACGGCGGCCTGGATCGGCACCTCGAACTGCTGCCGCGGGATGAGCTCGCGCAGCTTGCCGGCCATCATGACGCCGTAGCTGTAGGCCTTGTCCTTGTGCACGATCGCGCTGAAGGCGTCGACGGGCTCGCCCTGCAGCAGGATGTCGACCTTGACGAGCTTCGCCTCCTGCTCGCCGGCCTCGGCGTAGTCGAGGCTCGCGTAGCCGCGGGTGCGCGACTTCAGTGCGTCGAAGAAGTCGAAGATGATCTCGCCCAGGGGCAGCGTGTACCGCAGCTCGACCCGGGACTCGCTCAGGTAGTCCATGCCGCCGAGCTGCCCGCGCCGGCTCTGGCAGAGCTCCATGATCACGCCGGTGTAGTCGCTGGGCGCGATGATCGTCGCGTTGACGATGGGCTCGTAGACCCGGTCGATCTTGCCCTCGGGCCAGTCGCTCGGGTTGGTCACGGTGATCTCCGAGCCGTCCTCCATGACCACCCGGTAGACGACGTTCGGCGCGGTGGAGATGAGGCTGATGCCGGCCTCGCGCTCCAGCCGCTCGCGGACGATTTCCAGGTGCAGCAGGCCGAGGAAGCCGACGCGGAAGCCGAAGCCCAGTGCCGCGGAGGTCTCCGGCTCGTAGGTCAGCGCGGCGTCGTTGAGCAGCAGCTTGTCCAGCGCCTCGCGCAGCAGCGGGTACTCGCTGCCGTCGATCGGGTACAGGCCGGAGTAGACCATCGGCTTGGGGTCGCTGTAGCCGCCGATCGGCTCGGCGGCCGGACGCGCCTGCAGCGTGACGGTGTCACCGACGCGGGACTGGCGGACGTCCTTCACGCCGGTGATGAAGTAGCCGACCTCGCCGACGCCGAGGCCGTCGACCGGCTTGGGCTCGGGTGAGATGACGCCGATCTCGAGCAGCTCGTGGGTGGCGCCGGTCGACATCATCTTGATCCGCTCGCGGCTGGAGATCCGCCCGTCGACGACCCGCACGTAGGTGATGACGCCGCGGTAGATGTCGTAGACGCTGTCGAAGATCATCGCGCGGGCCGGGGCCTCGGCGTCGCCCTCGGGCGCGGGGACCTGGGCCACGATCGCGTCGAGCAGCTCGGGCACGCCCTCGCCGGTCTTGCCGCTGACCCGCAGGACCTCGGAGGGGTCGCAGCCGATGATGTGCGCGATCTCGGCGGCGTACTTCTCGGGCTGGGCGGCCGGCAGGTCGATCTTGTTGAGGACCGGGATGATCGTGAGGTCGTTCTCCAGCGCCAGGTAGAGATTCGCCAGCGTCTGGGCCTCGATCCCCTGGGCGGCGTCGACCAGCAGCACGGCACCCTCGCAGGCGGCCAGCGACCGGGACACCTCGTAGGTGAAGTCGACGTGGCCGGGGGTGTCGATCATGTCGAGGACGTACTCGGTGTCCCCGGCCCGCCACGGCAGGCGCACGTTCTGCGCCTTGATGGTGATGCCGCGTTCGCGCTCGATGTCCATCCGGTCGAGGTACTGGGCGCGCATCTGCCGCGCCTCGATGACCCCGGTGACCTCGAGCATCCGGTCGGCCAGCGTCGACTTGCCGTGGTCGATGTGGGCGATGATGCAGAAGTTCCGGATGCGGGCCGGGTCGGTGGAGGCGGGAGTCGTCACAGTGCCCCTATCGTCCCACGCCCGGCCGCGTCGTCCAGCCACCGCTCGGCTCCGGGCGCGTACCCGCGGGTTGGGGCCGGGCGGACGACGCTGGTATCTTGGCAGACCGGTCCGCTGACGCACGCCGTCCGGACGCACTGTCCAGAAGTACTCCCTCCCGAGAGACACCCGAGGCTCACGCGTGGCGAACATCAAGTCCCAGATCAAGCGGAACAAGACCAACGAGAAG
Organism: Geodermatophilus chilensis; assembly: GCF_002802985.1. Classification (GTDB taxonomy): domain Bacteria; phylum Actinomycetota; class Actinomycetes; order Mycobacteriales; family Geodermatophilaceae; genus Geodermatophilus; species Geodermatophilus chilensis. The sequence goes on from NZ_NVPT01000072.1 coordinate 17,210, forward strand.
GCGCGTCAGCGCAACGTTGCCGTCAAGTCCGCCCTGAAGACGGCCGTCCGCCGCTTCCGCGCGGCCGCCGCCACCGGGGACGCCGCGGCCGCGACGACCGCGCTGCAGACCGCCAGCAAGGCGCTGGACAAGGCCGCCAGCAAGGGCGTCATCCACAAGAACCAGGCCGCCAACCGCAAGTCGGGCATGGCCAAGCAGCTGACCGGCCTCTCCAGCTGACCTCCGGCCGCGTCCGCGCGGCCGTCCGACGAGCCCCCTCCCCCTGCGGGACGGGGGCTCGTCGCGTTCCGGAGCCGGTGTCCCGACGGTGGGTCCGTGTCCGCGCGGTGCGGCGCCCGCGGACGGTCAGCCGCGGACGCCGCGGCCGGTCTCCCGCCGGATGGCGACGATCCGCCGGATGGCCCGCTCCAACGCGTAGTCGGCGCTGGCCGCCGCGCCCTTGACGTCGGCGTTGAGCTCGGCGGCCACGCCGATCGCCTGCTGCAGGCCGTCGATGCTCCAGCCCCGCGCCTGCGACTGCGCCCGCTTGACCTTCCACGGCGGCATCTTCAGCGTGCGGGCCAGGTCGCCGGGGTTGGAGCTGCGGACCGAGGAGACGCGGGCCGCCGTCCGCACGCCGTCGGCGATCGCGTCGGCGATGAGGACGTGGGCGACACCGCGCTGCAGCGCCCAGCGCAGCATCTCCAGGGAGCCCTGCCGGTCGCCGACCAGGACCCGCTCGGCGACCGTGAAGCCGGTGACCTCGGCCTGCCCCCGGTGGAAGCGGGCGACGGCGTCGGCGTCGATCGTGCCGCCGAAGTCCGAGACCAGCTGCGTGGCCGCCGACGAGAGCTGCCGCAGGTCCGCGCCGATCGCCTCGACCAGCGCCGAGGCGGCGTCCGGGGTGATCCGGCCGCCGGCCGAGCGGACCTCGTTGCGCACGAAGGCGATCCGGTCGCCCACCGAGCTGACCTTCGGGCAGTCGTCGACGGCCGCCCCCGCGGCGATGAACGCCTTCACCAGGGCCTCGTTGCGCTTGCCCCCGGGGTGGACGATCACGAGCGTGAGGTCCGGGTCCGGGTCCTCGGCGTAGCCGGTGAGCGCGTCGGCGAGCGCGCCGGCGGCCTCGTGCACCCCGGTGACGACCACCAGCCGGTGCGCGCCGAACAGCGAGGGGGCCAGGACGTCGGCCAGCTGGCCCACCGGAAGGCCCTGCGCCGGCAGGTCGTGCAGCTCCGCGTCGGGGTGGCGCTCGAGGACGGCGGCCCGGACGGCCGAGACGGCGCGCGAGCGCAGCAGCTCCTCCTCGCCCACCACGGCGCGCAGTCGGGAGGTCGGTGCGGGGGGTGCTGCGGCCACACCGGCATGGTGTCACGCGGGACCGACGCTCCCGCCGTCCCGCGCGGGCTCCCGCCCGGCGGTCGACCACCCCGGTGGGCGGCCCCCCACCGCGCCGGACCGGCGGGCCGCCGAGGCGCCGTCGCCCGGTCCGCGGACGGCCACGCCCCACGCGCCGGCGTCGCCCACCACGGCCAGGTCGCCCTCCCGGTCGGTGCGGTGCACCCGCACCCCCTGTTGCGCCAGCCAGGCCAGCACCCGGGCCGTCGGGTGCCCGTAGGTGTTGTCCGCGCCCACCGAGACCAGAGCGACGCGTGCCCCGGTGGCGGCGAAGAAGCCGCGGTCGGCGTCGGCGCTGCCGTGGTGCGGCACCTTGAGCACATCGGCGCGCAGGTCGACCCCGCGGGCCGCGATCCTCGCCTCCATGGCACCGCCGAGGTCGCCGGTGAGCAGCACCCGGATGCCGCGCTGGGTCACCCGGACCACCAGCGACAGGTCGTTGGCGGGCACCGCGGCGGTGGCGACCTCCGGCGGCGGGGCGAGCACCTCGACGGTCGCCGTCCCCACCGTCCTCCGGTCGCCGGGGACCAGGACGGCGCGCTCGGCACCGGCCCGGCGCACCGCCGCCTCCAGGGCGCCGGCCCGGTCCTCGGCGGGCGAGAGGGTGCCCGTGGCGACGACCCCGACCTCCCGCCCGGACAGCGCCCCGGCCAGACCGCCGGCGTGGTCGGCGTCGAGGTGGGTGACCAGCACCAGGGGCAGCGTGTCGATGCCCAGCCGGTCCAGGCAGCGGTCGATCGCCCCCACGTCCGGTCCGGCATCGACGAGCACACCCTCCCCCGGCGCGGTCGGCACCACCAGCGCGTCGCCCTGCCCGACGTCGCAGGCGACCAGCACCGTCCGATCGGGCGGCCACCCTCGGGTGACCTGCCGCAGCGGCCACCCGAGCAGCACGACGCCGACGAGGGCCGCGAGCGCCAGGGGCCGGGCGCGGGGGAAGCGCCACAGCAGCCAGCCGACCGCCAGGAGCAGCACCGTCAGCAGCACCGCGCCCCGGGTGCCGGCCGGCCACCCGGTCGCACCGTCGGGCAGAGCCGCCGCGTGCTGGGCGACGACCACCAGCCACCGCACCGGCCACCCGGCCAACCGGACGAGCGCCTCACCCACGGGCGGCACGACCGGCAGCGTGACCGCGGCCAACAGGCCGAGCACGGTGGCCGGGGCGACGGCCGGCGCGGCGAGCAGGTTGGCCGGCAGCGACACGGGGCTCACCAGCCCGGAGAGCCCGGCTACCAGCGGTGCGGTGGCGAGCCCGGCGGCCGCGGCGACCGCGACCGCGTCGGCCAGGACCGGTGGCCAGCCGCGACCGCGCAGGCGGCGGGACCAGCCCGGCGCGAGCAGCACGATGGCCCCGGTGGCCGCGACGGAGAGCGCGAAGCCCGCGTCCCGGGCGAGGCCGGGATCGGCCAGCAGCAGCACGACGACGGCCGCCCCGAGAGCCGGCAGCGCCGCGCGGGACCGCCCGGTGGCCAGCGCCAGCAGGGTCACCGCGCCCATGGCCGCCGCCCGGACCACGCTGGCGCTGGGCCGGGCCAGCACCACGAACCCGGCCAGCGCTCCCACCGCGACCAGCGCCTGCACCCGCCGGTCGACCGCCCGGCGCCGCAGCGGCGCCAGCACCCCGGCGAGCACGATCGCCACGTTGGCGCCGGATACGGCCGTGAGGTGCGCCAGGCCGGCCCGCCGGAAGTCCTCGACCAGCACCGGGTCCATCGCCTGGGTGTCCCCGACGACCAGGCCCGGCAGGAGCCCGCCGGCCTGCGGCCCGAGCACCTGGACGGCGGCCCCGCGCAGCCCCTCCCGCAGTTCCCCGGCGGCCCGCTGCACCGCCGACGGCTCGCCGATGGGCACCGGCGGCGCCCGCGCCGACAGCCGCGCCACCACGCCCTCCTCGGCGGCGGCCGGAGCGACCGCCGCCCGCACCCGGACCACCTGGCCCGGCAGCAGCCCGCGCCACTCGTCGGCAGGACCGAACAGGACCACGGCGTCGTCCAGCCGGGTGCGCGTGCCGCCGTCCTCGAGCGTGGTGACCGTGGCCTCGACGACGGCCCGTGGCGGACCTCCCCTGCGCACCGCCGCCGGGTCGCCGTCGAGCTCCAGGACCAGCTCGACCGTCCGCCGTCCCTCGGCGACCGCGGCCAGCGGTGAGGCCTCCCGCGCCGCCTGCCGTACCGCCGCGGTCGTCGCGGTGACCGCGAGCGCCGCCAGGACGCCCAGCAGCACGACCGCCGCCGGCGACCGGCTGCGGCGGGTCACCGCGACCGCGGCCAGGGCGGCCACCGGTACCGCGCCGGCCAGCACCGGGACGGGCAGCAGCGGCGCGAGGAGGGTGGTGGCCCAGACCGTGGCCGCCGCGGGCGCGAGCCGCAGGTCCAGCCACGACCAGCGCTCCCGGGCGGTGCTCACACGGTCACCAGCTCGGCGAGCTCGGCGTAGGTGGCCGGGCCGATGCCGGGGACGTCGTCCAGCTGCTCCACGCTGCGGAAGGAGCCGTTGCGCTCCCGGTGCTCGACGATCCGCTGGGCCAGGACCGGGCCGATGCCCGGCAGCGCGTCGAGGTCGGCGGCGGTCGCCGCGTTGAGGTCCACCGGGCCGGCACCGCCGGCTGTTCCTGCCGCGACGCCGGCGCCTCCCACCGCCCCTGCCCCGGGGATCCCGACCGCCACCTGCTGGCCGTCGGAGACGACCGCGGCGAGGTTGACCGAGGCCGGGTCGGCGTCGGGCAGCAGGCCCCCGGCGGCCGCCAGCGCGTCGGCCACCCGCGCGCCCTCGGGCAGGGTGACCAGCCCCGGCCGGGCCACCGAGCCCACCACCGAGACGACGACCGTGGCCGCGGAGTCGGCCGCGACCCCGACCGACGGCGTCGCGGCGGGTTCCTCCTCCGCGGGCGGCGCGGTCGGGGCCGGCTCGACGGGTGCGGGCTGGACCTGCGGACGGTCCAGCCACGTGCCGCCGACCACGAGGAGCGCGGCGAGCAGGCCGGCGATCCACAGCGACCAGGCGGCGCGGCGACCCGGGGCCAGCCGGACGGCGCTGCCCGGGGCGCGGTGCCGGCCGATGCCGGCAGGCAGCCCGTCCTCCGCCGCCGTGGTCGGGAGCTGCTCCTCCCCCGGCTCGGGCTCGAGGTCGTCGTCGGGCACCCAACCGGGTGGCCGGCGCTCCTGCAGCAGGGCCCGCAGCCGTTCCCGGATCAGGTCGGCGTCGTCGCTGCGACGGGGAGGGAGGCGCACCGGCGCGACGCTAGGGAGCGGCGGACGGGTCCGGCGGGGCCGCCGAGGAACTGTGGACGGCCGGTGCCGCTGTGGATCCCGAGGGCCTGCGCGCGGGTTGCAGGGGCACGCTGCACCGGTGCCCGTCCCGTGCCCGCTACCGGTCCTCCGTCTCCTCCGGGGCGTCCGAGCCGTCGGGCGGCCGCGCCGGCACGGCCGGTGCCACGACCAGGCCCACGGCTCCCGGCCCCACGTGCGCGCCGATCGCCGCGCCGAGCTCGCTGACGTAGAGCTCGCGCAGGCCGGGGATCCGCTCCTCGAGGTCGGCGGCGAGACGTTCGGCCCGCTCCGGTGCGGCCAGGTGGTGGACGGCGACCATCACCGGTCCCCCCGCGGCGGCCTCCACCCCGCGCTGGACCAGGCGGACGAGGGCCCGGGCGGTCGTGCGCACCTTCTCCAGCGGCACCACCCGGCCGTCGGCGACGTGCAGCACCGGCTTGACCGACAGCGCGGTGCCGATCATCGAGGTGGCGTGCCCGATGCGCCCACCCCGGCGCAGGTGCTCGAGGGTGTCGACGACGAACAGCGTGCGGGTGGCCGCGGCGGTGTCCCGGGCCGCCGCGGCCACGGTGGCCGTGTCCTCGCCCCGCGCCGCCGCCCGGGCCGCGGCCAGCACCGCGAACCCGTTGCCCATCGCCGCGGAGCGGGAGTCGACGACGGTCACGATGTGCTCCCCGACCTGGGCCGCGGCCAGCCGGGCGGCGTCCACCGTGCCGGACAGCTCCGCAGAGAGGTGCACCGAGACGATGGAGTCGGCCCCGGCGTCCAGCCGCCGGCGGTAGGCGGCGACGAAGTCCCCGGGCGTCGGGCGGGAGGTCGAGACGCGCTGGCCCCGGACGCCGAGCGCGCGGGCGACGTCCGCCGGTCCGATGTCGTCGCCCTCGCGGCCGGAGTGGCCGGCCATCACGACGTACAGCGGGACGACCTCGACCGCGTACTGCTCCAGGAGCCGGGCAGGCAGGTACGCCGAGGAGTCGGTGACCACGGCGACGGACACCCGGCGAGGCTAGCCCGCGCCCTCCCGCCGCCGACCGGCCACGGCGGGGATCACAGTGCGTCGGCGTCCTGCGGAGGGCCCGGCGCGCCCTCCTCGGGGCTGGCGCCGGCGTCCGGGCGGCGGGCGCCGGGCTGCGGCGTGGAGACGGGGCCGTCGGGCAGCTCCGGTGCCGTGGTGTTGTGCCGCAGCAGCCGCCACCGGCCGCTCTGCTCGGCCAGCTCGCTCCAGGCGCAGTTGCTCAGGGGGCCCAGCACCCGCCGGTGCTCGGGCCCCAGCCCGAGCAGCGCCTCGATCAGGCGCGCGGAGGTCCCGCCATGGCTGACGACGACGGCCGCCGGGGCCTCGGGCAGGTCGCGCAGCGCGGCCAGCGCCCGCGCCGGGACGTCGGCGGCGTCCTCACCACCGCGTCCGGAGATGGCCCGCCCGGCCAGCCAGTCGGCGTACTGCTCGGGATGGCGCTCGGCGACCTCCTCACGGGTAAGCCCCTCCCAGGAGCCCATGCCGACCTCGCGCAGCCGGGCGTCCAGTCGCAGCGGTACTCCGAGCACGTCGGTCAGCGCCACCGCGGTCTCGGCGGCCCGGCCGAGGTCGCTCGAGAGGACGATCGTGCCGTCGGGCAGCGGCGCGGCCACGTGCGGCGCGGCCCGCCGGGCCTGGCGGCGGCCCACCTCGTTCAGCGGCGGGTCGAGCTGCCCCTGGAAGCGACCCGCGGCGTTCCACTCGGTGCGCCCGTGCCGCCAGAGGACCAGACGCGGCACCGGCAGCGCCGGGACGTCGCTCACCGGCCGGCCGCCCCGGGCGCGGACGGCCCCTCGCCGTCCGCCGGCGCGGACGGCCCCTCGCCGTCCAGCGGTCCGTTGGCCGCCGGGCCCTCGTCGGCCGGCTCGGGCGCCAGCGGGGTCGGGTCGGCGCTGGCCGGGTCGACGTCGTCGGCCGACAGCGTCGCGGTGCCGGTCGCCGCCCCGTCGCCCTGCGGTGCGGCGCGGTCGACGAACGGGATCGTCGGGCAGTCCTTCCAGAGCCGCTCGAGGGCGTAGTAGGCGCGCTCCTCGGCGTGCTGGACGTGGACGACGACGTCGACGAAGTCCAGCAGCACCCAGCGCGCCTCGGCCACGCCCTCCCGGCGGACCGGCTTGACGCCGTGCTGCCGCAGGCGCTCCTCCACCTCGTCGACGATGGCCTGCACCTGGCGCTCGTTGGGGGCCGACGCCAGCACGAAGGCGTCGGTGATGGCCAGCCGCTCGCTGACGTCGACGATCGCGACGTCGGTCGCCAGCTTGTCGGCGGCGGCTTGGGCGGCCAGCAGTGCGGTCTCCCGCGCCTCGGTCGAGGCGGTCATCGGGGTACCTCCTGGAGATCGGTGGTCGGTGGTTCGGGAGGTGTGCCCTCGGTCGGGGGAGCCGTCGCGGGCGGCCGGTCGTACGTGGGGCGATCGCCGGACGGCGGTGCGTCGCCGGGGACACCACGGTGGGCGATGCCCTCCCGCGCGACGGCACGACCGCCGGCGGCCGACCGGTACAGCCCACGCTTCTCGATGTACTGGACGACGCCGTCGGGGACCAGGTACCAGACCGGCATCCCCCGGCCGACCCGCTCACGGCAGTCGCTGGAGCTGATCGCCAGCGCCGGCACCTCGACCAGGCTGACCGCCCCCTCCGGCAGGTGGGACGCACCCAGGTCGAAGCCGGGGCGGGTGACGCCGATGAAGTGGGCCAGGGCGAAGCAGGCGGCGCTGTCGCGCCAGCTGAGGATCTGCGAGAGGGCGTCGGCGCCGGTGATGAAGAACAGCTCGTCGTCGGGCCGCTGCCGCTGCAGGTCGGTGAGCGTGTCGATCGTGTACGTGGGGCCGCCGCGGTCGACGTCGACCCGGCTCACCGAGAACCGCGGGTTGGAGGCGGTGGCGATGACGGTCATGAGGTAGCGGTCCTCGGCCGGCGCCACGTGGCGGTCGCTCTTCTGCCACGGCTGCCCGGTGGGTACGAAGACCACCTCGTCCAGCCCGAAGAGGACCGCTACCTCGCTCGCGGCCACGAGGTGCCCGTGGTGGATGGGGTCGAACGTCCCGCCCATCACCCCGACCCGCCGACCTGCCACCGATCGAGCGTATCCGGGCGGTCCGACCCCGGCCCGCGAGGACCGACCCCGGACAGCGGGCACGGGGCCTCCCCGCCGGGCACGCCGGAGCGGGGACCGGCGCGGGCCCTGGACGACCGGTGTCCCCGTCCGCGCCGGTTGCGGCCGGCCGCGACCGGCGTGGACGGGACCCGCCGGCGGCGCCGGGACGCCCGGCAGCCACCGGATACGACGACCGTTGCGCGGCGCGGTCACGCCGCCGGGAGACCGCTTCAGAGCGTGGTGACGAAGTCCGCGAGCTGGGCGGCGTTGCGGCACTCCACCATGTCCACCACCTCGCCGTAGCGGTCGGCCGCGGAGTCGCCGCTGCCCCACAGCCGGCGCGGCTCGGGGTTGAGCCAGTGCGCCGAGCGGGAGCGGCGGACCAGGTCGGCCAGCACCGGCAGCCCCGGCGGGCGGTAGTTGGTCCGCCCGTCACCCAGCACCAGCAGCGACGTCCTCGGCCCGACGGCCGCGGGCCAGCGGTCGGCGAAGACCTCGAACGCCGTCCCGTAGTCGCTGTGCCCGTCGAAACCGACGACGTCGGCCTCCCGCCCGATCCGGGCCACCGCGTCGGCGACGTCGGCACCGGGGCGGAAGAAGCGGGTCACCTCGTCGGTGGAGTCGACGAAGGCGAACGCCCGCACACCCGAGAAGTGCTCGCGCAGCGCCTGGGTGAGCATCAGCGTGAAGTGGCTGAAGCCGGCGACCGAGCCGCTGACGTCGCAGAGCACCACGAGCTCGGGCTTGTGCACCTTCCGCGGCCGGTGGTGGGTCACCACCGGCACGCCGCCGGTGCCCAGCGACGCCCGGACGGTCCTGCGGAAGTCCAGCCGTCCCTCCCGGCCCAGCCGCCGCCGCGCCGAGAGCCGGACGGCCAGCCGCCGGGCCAGCGGGGCGACCGTCCGGCGCAGCTCGGCGAGGTCCACGGCCTGGGCGCGCAGGAAGTCGACCTGGTCGGCCAGCGGGCGGACGGCGTTCCTCGCCACCTTGTCCCGGCCGCGCTCGGCCGCCGTCCGCCGCCGGACCTCGGCCTCCACCGCGGCCCGGAAGGCCGCCAGCCGCTCGCGCACCGTCTGGCGGGCCACCTGCTCGGCGAGCCCACCGCGCCCGCCGTCCCCGAGCAGGCCGGCCAGCAGCTGGGCGACCAGGGTGTCCGGCGAGAGCGCCCGCATCACCCGGTAGCTGAAGAAGGACTGGCCCGACGGCGAGGGCGCCGTCCGGCCCAGCTGGTCGACCGCGTCGCGGGCCAAGCGGCGCAGCGCCTCCTCGTCGCCGTCGAGCAGCAGCCGGGACAGCTCCTCGCGCATCAGCTGCGCGAGGTCGGCGCCGTCGGGCAGGTCGAGGGTCGACTCCGCGGACTCCCCCGGCTCCCCGCCGGGCTCGTCGTCGGCCGAGGGGGCCGCCGGCCGGTCGGACAGCGGCCACCACAGGTCGAACAGGACGTCGTACGCCGGCCGCTGCGCCGCGCGCTGCAGCAGCACCGCCGCCAGCCCGTGCCGCAGCTGCTCGCGGTCGAGCAGGTCGACGACGGTCAGGATCTCCGCGGCGTCCACGGCCTGGCTGATGCCGACCGGGATCCCGGCCTCCCGGACCGCCCGGACGAAGCCGTCCAGGTGACCGGCCAGCCCGCCCGGCGACCCCTGCATCATCAGTTCAGCCGCAGCTCGGCCGCGGCCCGCTCCTGGTCGCTGGCGTGCTTGAGCACCACGCCCAGCGTCGAGCCGACCGCCGTCTCGTCGAGGGTGTCCAGCCCCAGCTCGAGCAGCGTCTGGGCCCAGTCGAGGGTCTCCGAGATCGACGGCGACTTCTTCAGCTCCATCGCCCGCAGCGCCCGGATGGTCCGCACCAGCTGCTCGGCCAGCCCCGGCGCCAGGTCGGGCACCCGGGAGAGCACGATCTCCCGCTCCCGCTCGGCCGAGGGGTAGTCCAGCGCCAGGTACAGGCAGCGCCGCTTGAGCGCCTCGGACAGCTCACGGGTGGCGTTGGAGGTCAGCACCACCATCGGCCGGCGGGCAGCGGTCACCGTGCCGAGCTCGGGGATGGTCACCTGGAAGTCGCTGAGCACCTCGAGCAGCAGGCCCTCGACCTCGACGTCGGCCTTGTCGGTCTCGTCGATCAACAGCACGGTCGGCTCGGTGCGCCGAATGGCGGTCAGCAGCGGCCGGGAGAGCAGGAACTCCTCGCCGAAGATGTCGTCGTGCACGGTGCCCCAGTCGGCGCCGCCGTCCCCCTGCGCCGCCTGGATGCGCAGCAGCTGCTTCTTGTAGTTCCACTCGTAGAGCGCCCGCGCCTCGTCCAGGCCCTCGTAGCACTGCAGCCGGATCAGCTCCGAGCCGGTGGCGGCCGCCAGCGCCTTGGCCAGCTCGGTCTTGCCGGTGCCCGCCGGCCCCTCCACCAGCAGCGGCTTGCCCAGCCGGTCGGCGAGCTGCTGAACGCCCGCGGCGTCGTCGACGTGGTGATCCCGCGCGGCGGGGCCTCGCTGATCCAGCGGGTCGTGCGCGAGGCGCGGGTGC
>NZ_NVPT01000073.1 GCF_002802985.1 Geodermatophilus chilensis
AGATGTGTTATAAGAGACAGGTTGTAGTTGTGTGGCCAAGTTGTTAAGGGCACACGGTGGATGCCTGGGCACCAGGAGCCGATGAAGGACGTAGGAGGCTGCGATAAGCCTCGGGGAGCTGCCAACCGAGCGTTGATCCGAGGATGTCCGAATGGGGGAACCCCGCACCAGTCATGTGGTGTGACCCGCGCCTGAACACATAGGGCGTGTGGAGGGAACGTGGGGAAGTGAAACATCTCAGTACCCACAGGAAGAGAAAACAACCGTGATTCCGTGAGTAGTGGCGAGCGAAAGCGGATGAGGCTAAACCGTTTCCATGTGATACCCGGCAGGGGTTGTGGAAGCGGGGTCGTGGGACCGTTCAGCCAGTTCTGCCGGACTGGCGGGGAGTGAGAAAGTGCTGTCGTTAGTGGAAGGCCTCTGGAAGGGGTCGCCGAAGAGGGTGAGAGCCCCGTACACGAAAACGCTGCACCTCCCGAACGTGTTTCCCAAGTAGCACCGAGCCCGTGGAATTCGGTGTGAATCTGGCGGGACCACCCGCTAAGCCTGAATACTCCCTGGTGACCGATAGCGGACGAGTACCGTGAGGGAAAGGTGAAAAGTACCCCGGGAGGGGAGTGAAATAGTACCTGAAACCGTGTGCCTACAAGCCGTGAGAGCCGTGAAGCCGCACCTCGTGTGCGGGCGGTGATTGCGTGCCTTTTGAAGAATGAGCCTGCGAGTTAGTGGTACGTGGCGAGGTTAACCCGTGAGGGGTAGCCGTAGCGAAAGCGAGTCCGAACAGGGCGATGCCAGTCGCGTGCTCTAGACCCGAAGCCGAGTGATCTACCCATGGCCAGGTTGAAGCGCGGGTAAGACCGCGTGGAGGACCGAACCCACCAGGGTTGAAAACCTGGGGGATGAGCTGTGGGTAGGGGTGAAAGGCCAATCAAACTCGGTGATAGCTGGTTCTCCCCGAAATGCATTTAGGTGCAGCGTCGCGTGTTTCTTGCCGGAGGTAGAGCACTGGATGGCCGATGGGCCCCACAAGGTTACTGACGTCAACCAAACTCCGAATGCCGGTAAGTGAGAGCGCGGCAGTGAGACTGCGGGCGATAAGGTTCGTAGTCGAGAGGGAAACAGCCCAGATCATCGGCTAAGGCCCCTAAGCGTGTGCTAAGTGGAAAAGGATGTGGGATCGCAGAGACAACCAGGAGGTTGGCTTAGAAGCAGCCACCCTTGAAAGAGTGCGTAATAGCTCACTGGTCAAGTGGTTCCGCGCCGACAATGTAGCGGGGCTCAAGCACACCGCCGAAGCCGTGGCACTCCGCCGACAGCCCGTCGTCGTTCCTCGTGGACGGCGGCCAGGTGGCGGGGTGGGTAGGGGAGCGTCGTGTGGCGGTGGAAGCGGCGGAGTGATCCAGCCGTGGACGCCACGCGAGTGAGAATGCAGGCATGAGTAGCGAGAGGGGAGTGAGAACCTCCCCCGCCGGAAGACCAAGGGTTCCTGGGCCAGGCTAATCCGCCCAGGGTGAGTCGGGACCTAAGGCGAGGCCGACAGGCGTAGTCGATGGACAACGGGTTGATATTCCCGTACCCGCGAAGGAACGCCCATGCCGAACCCAGCGATGCTAACCGCCCGAACACCCGTGTCCGGTTCTTTCGAGGATCGGTGCGGGGACTAGCGCGGGATCCGGACTGGTAGTAGGCAAGCGATGGGGTGACGCAGGAAGGTAGTCCTACCGGTGAGTGGTAGTACCGGTGCAAGGGTGTGGCCCGTCCGGCAGGTAAATCCGTCGGACATGCAGGGTGAGGCCTGACGCATAGCCGTTTGCGGTGAATGGGATGATCCTATGCTGCCGAGAAAAGCCTCTAGCGAGTTCCGAGCGGCCCGTACCCCAAACCAACTCAGGTGGTCAGGTAGAGAATACCGAGGCGATCGAGCGAACTGTGGTTAAGGAACTCGGCAAAATGCCCCCGTAACTTCGGGAGAAGGGGGGCCCTTTACCGTCAACACCCTTGCGGTGGGCAGCGGTGGGGGGCCGCAGAGACCAGTGAGAAGCGACTGTTTACTAAAAACACAGGTCCGTGCGAAGTCGTAAGACGATGTATACGGACTGACGCCTGCCCGGTGCTGGAACGTTAAGGGGACGGGTTAGTCCTTCGGGGCGAAGCTCAGAACTCAAGCGCCAGTAAACGGCGGTGGTAACTATAACCATCCTAAGGTAGCGAAATTCCTTGTCGGGTAAGTTCCGACCTGCACGAATGGCGTAACGACTTCTCAGCTGTCTCAACCACAGGCTCGGCGAAATTGCACTACGAGTAAAGATGCTCGTTACGCGCGGCAGGACGGAAAGACCCCGGGACCTTCACTACAGCTTGATATTGGTGTTCGGTTCGGCTTGTGTAGGATAGGTGGGAGACTGTGAAGCGGGCACGCCAGTGTTCGTGGAGTCGCCGTTGAAATACCACTCTGGTCGAATTGGATGTCTAACCTCGGTCCGTGATCCGGATCAGGAACAGTGTCAGGTGGGTAGTTTAACTGGGGCGGTTGCCTCCCAAAATGTAACGGAGGCGCCCAAAGGTTCCCTCAGCCTGGTTGGCAATCAGGTGTCGAGTGCAAGTGCACAAGGGAGCTTGACTGTGAGACCGACGGGTCGAGCAGGAGCGAAAGCTGGGACTAGTGACCCGGCACCGGCATGTGGAAGCGGTGTCGCTCAACGGATAAAAGGTACCCCGGGGATAACAGGCTGATCTTCCCCAAGAGTCCATATCGACGGGATGGTTTGGCACCTCGATGTCGGCTCGTCGCATCCTGGGGCTGGAGTAGGTCCCAAGGGTTGGGCTGTTCGCCCATTAAAGCGGTACGCGAGCTGGGTTTAGAACGTCGTGAGACAGTTCGGTCCCTATCCGCCGCGCGCGTAAGAGACTTGAGAAGAGCTGTCCCTAGTACGAGAGGACCGGGACGGACGAACCTCTGGTGTGCCAGTTGTACCGCCAGGTGCACTGCTGGTTGGCTACGTTCGGCAGGGATAACCGCTGAAAGCATCTAAGCGGGAAGCTCGCTTCAAGATGAGGTCTCTCACCGGGACAACCGGGTAAGGCCCCCGCCCAGACCAGCGGGTTGATAGGCCGGAAGTGGAAGCACCGTGAGGTGTGGAGCTGACCGGTACTAACAGGCCGAGGGCTTGACCACACGACCACAACACCCCCCACACGCAGCACGGGGGCCGGTCGGTCGAAGAAGTTGCGTGACAAGCGTCCACTGTGCGGTTCTGAACGCACCAACCCGCCCCGGCGGTGGGTGGTACACGTTCACAGTGTTACGGCGGCCATGGCGAGAGGGAAACGCCCGGACCCATTCCGAACCCGGAAGCTAAGCCTCTCAGCGCCGATGGTACTGCCCTGGAGACGGGGTGGGAGAGTAGGACGCCGCCGGACAACCATTCCATGAAGGGCCCTCACCACCAGGTGAGGGCCCTTCATGCATTCCCGGAACGGTCTCCCCTACGGTCGGTGATCCCGGGGGAGGTCACCGGCGGTCGCGCGGCTCCCTGGTCGTCGCGCCCACGTTGTCGGCGAACCACGCGTTGAGCGCCGTCAGGTCCCGCCAGGAGGTCCGGATCTCCTCGAGGGCGCGGCGCTCGTGCAGCCAACCGGCCGGCTCCCAGCGCCTGATCGCGTGCAGCGACTTGTGCCGGAGCAGGTCGGCCCGATCGCCGTGCTTGTCGAAGCCGGAGGGCACCCGCACCAGCCGCTCGCCGTCGATAGACCACCCGGAGGCGGCCAGCCGGTCCACCTCGGCCCGCAGCCGCGGACCCTGCACGTCGTCCGCGACGGCCCGGCGGTACCGGGCCACCTGGTCGGACTGCAGCCGCCAGCACCCCCCGGCGACCATCAGCCCGTCGGCCGAGACCTGCACGTACCAGGCGCCCGCGCCGCGGCCGTCGGGGTTCACCACCGCGCCCTGGTGGGTCTTGTACGGCGTCTTGTCGTGGCTGAAGCGCACGTCCCGGTACGGCCGGAAGAGCTTCGGGGTGCCGAACTCGCCGGCCAGCTCGTCGAGCAGCGCCTGCATGGGTGCCCGCACGCAGTCGTCGTAGACGGAGCGGTTGCGGGTCCAGTACGTCTTGCTGTTGTCGGCCTCGAGGCCCTCGTAGAAGACCAGCCCCTCGTCGGGGAAGCCCTGGAACGTCATCGACCCTCGTCCACCTCCTCGAGCAGCGTGTGCCAGCGGACCTCGCGCAGGGGGGTGCCGCCGGTGTCCAGCGTGCGCACCCACCCGTCGCGCGCCCAGCCGGCCGACTCGAAGAAGCCGGCCGACGCCGTGTCCTGTTCCGGCAGCCAGACCTGCAGCCGCGCCGTCCCGCCGGCGCGGGCCAGGTCGGTGACGGCGGCCAGCAGCCGACTGCCGTGCCCCCGCCGTCCCCACCGTGGCTCGACGAGCAGGGTGGCGACCTCACCGCTGGGCCCCGCCGGATGCGGCCGCTCCTGCGCGGTGAGCTCCGCCGGGCCGTGCGCGGCGAAGCCGACCACCCGGTCCTGCTCCACGGCCACGAGCACACCGTGCCCCGGGGTGGGTGGTGCGGCGATCGCCGCCCGCCAGGTGTCCGCAGCAGCCGTCTCGTCCCAGCTGTCGAGCACCTCGGCCGGGAGGGCGGCGCGGTACGCCGTCCGCCAGGTCACCGCCTGCACCCGGGCGACCTGCGCGGCGTCGGCAGGCCGGGCCGGGCGGACCGACACCTCCGCGGTCCCCGACCGGCGGGGGAACGGCGAGCTCGGCTGCACGCCAGGCAGCGTAGGCCGCGGCGGGGTGGCACTCACCGGTGTCAGGGGCCCGGGGCAGGATCGGCGGCCGTGGGAGCACCCGTCGCCGACCGGCTGCCGGCCGCCCTGGCCCGTCGCGTCGCCCTCGCCGCCCAGGGCTTCGCCGACCCGCGACCGGCGGGTCCCGTCGACCGCAGGCAGCTGCGCCGCATGACGTCCCGGCTCGCGGTGTTGCAGATCGACTCGGTGAACGTGCTCTCCCGCGCGCACTACCTGCCCGCCTTCAGCCGGCTCGGGCCCTACCCGCGCCAGGCGCTCGACGACCTCGCCGGCCGCCGGAGGGAGTTGTTCGAGTACTGGGCGCACGAGGCCTCGCTGCTGCCGGTCCGGCTGCACCCGCAGCTGCGGTGGCGCATGGCCGCGGCGGAGGAACACGCCTGGGGCTCCATGGTCCGGATCCAGCGGGAGCGGCCGGGGTACGTCGGCGAGGTCCTCGAGCGGGTGCGGGAGGCCGGTCCGCTGAAGGCCAGTGACCTGGCCGAGCCGCGACCGGACCGGCCCGGCAGCATGTGGAACTGGCACGCCGGCAAGGTCGCCCTCGAGTGGCTCTTCTACACCGGCGTGATCACCACCCGGGGCCGGACGGCGGGCTTCGAGCGCGTCTACGACCTCACCGAGCGGGTGCTCCCGGCCGCCGTCCTGCAGGCTCCGACCCCGGAGCCGGCCGACGCCGTCCGGGAGCTGGTGCGCACCGCCTCGCGCGCCCTGGGCGTGGCCACCGAGCGGGACCTGCGCGACTACTTCCGGCTCCGCCCCCCGGCGGCGCGGGCCGCGATCGCCGAGCTGGTCGACGCCGGCGAGCTGCTGCCCGTCGAGGTGGCCGGCTGGGGCGCGCCCGCCTGGCTGCACCCGGAGGCGCGCCGTCCCCGCTGGATCCGGGCGCGGGCGCTGCTGAGCCCCTTCGACTCGCTGGTGTGGGAGCGGCCGCGGGTGGAGCGCATCTTCGGTTTCCGGTACCGGCTCGAGATCTACACCCCCGCCGCCCAGCGGGTGCACGGCTACTACGTGCTGCCGTTCCTGCTGGGCGACCGGCTGGTGGCCCGCGTCGACCTCAAGGCCGACCGGCAGGCCGCCGTGCTGCGGGTCCAGGCCGCGTTCGCCGAGGACGGCGTCGACCGCGCCGAGGTGGCCGCCGCGCTGGCGGAGGAGCTGACGCTCATGGCGGGGTGGATGCTGCTCGACGCCGTCGTCGTGGGCGAGCGGGGCGACCTGGCCGCCGAGCTGGCCGCCGCCGTCGGCTAGGTCCCCGCCCGCAGGCCGGCCAGGCGGCGGACGACCGCCAGGCCGGCCGCGCCGCCCGGCCAGGACCGCTCGAGTGCCGCGTCCCCGGCCACCCGCACCACCGAGCGCAGCGCCAGGGCCACCACGACGACGTCGTCGGCGTAGCCGAGGACCGGGACGACGTCGGGCACGAGGTCCACCGGCGAGAGCAGGTAGGCCAGCAGCATCCACAGCCGCACCCGCACGCCCCGCGGCAGGGACCGGTCCGCGGCGAGCCGCCGCACCAGCCGCACCAGGTCGGGCAGCAGCCGCAGCGCCTCGCGAACGGTGAGGTCCGGCGGCCGCCACCGCCACAGCAGCACGAGCAGCACGCCCCAGAGCAGGAGCAGCCCGCCCACGACGGCCGCGAGCACGCGCACCCACTCCACGGTGACGATTCTGACCGGTGGGGCGGGAGCGACCGGGAGGTGACCGGTGTCGCGGCCCGCTGTCGGTCCCCGCCCGTAGGCTTGGGGCGTGGTGAGTACGACCGACGGCCCGATCGACACCCAGTACGAGGACCTGCTGCGCCGGGTGCTCGAGCAGGGCACGCCGAAGTCCGACCGCACGGGCACCGGCACGGTGAGCCTGTTCGGCGAGCGGCTGCGCTACGACCTCTCCGAGCGGTTCCCGCTGGTCACCACCAAGTCGGTGCACTTCCGGTCGATCGCCTACGAGCTGCTGTGGTTCCTCCGCGGTGACAGCAACGTGCGCTGGCTGCAGGAGAACCGGGTCAGCATCTGGGACGAGTGGGCCTCGCCGGAGGGCGAGCTCGGCCCGGTCTACGGCGTGCAGTGGCGGTCCTGGCCCACGCCCGATGGCGAGCACGTCGACCAGATCGCCGGCGTCCTCGAGACGCTGCGCACCGATCCGGACTCCCGGCGCATGATCGTCTCGGCCTGGAACGTGGCCGCGCTGCCGGAGATGGCGCTCGCGCCGTGCCACGCGCTGTTCCAGTTCCACGTCGCCGACGGGCGGCTGTCCTGCCAGCTGTACCAGCGCAGCGCCGACATGTTCCTGGGCGTGCCCTTCAACATCGCCAGCTACGCGCTGCTGACCCGGATGGTCGCCGATCAGGTGGGCCTGGCCCCCGGCGACTTCATCTGGGTCGGCGGCGACTGCCACGTCTACAGCAACCACGTCGACCAGGTCCGCGAGCAGCTCTCCCGCGAGGTGCTGCCCTTCCCGATGCTCGACCTGGCCCCGGCGCCGTCGCTGTTCGACTACACCTACGAGCACCTCACCCTGCGCGACTACCGGCACCACCCGGCGATCCGCGCCGCGGTGGCGGTCTGACCCGGGTGGCCGTCGGGCTGGTCTGGGCCCAGGCCCGCGGCGGGGTCATCGGCGCCGGCGGCCGGCTGCCCTGGCACCTGCCCGAGGACCTGCGCCTGTTCCGGGACCTCACGACCGGATCCACCGTCGTCATGGGCCGGCGCACGTGGGAGTCCCTGCCCGAGCGCTTCCGCCCGCTGCCCGGACGGCGCAACGTCGTCCTCACCACCGACCCCGCGTGGGCCGCCGACGGAGCCGAGCGGGCCGGCGACGTGGCGCAGGTGCTGGCGCGCGAGGACGCCGGCGACCTCTGGGTGATCGGCGGCGGCCGCGTCTACGCCGCCTTCCTCCAGCATGCCGACCGGGTGGTCGTCACCGAGGTCGACACCGACGTCGAGGGCGACACCTGGGCGCCGGCACTGGGCCCGGGATGGGTGCGGGTGTCGCGCACCCCGGCAGCCGGATGGGCGACGTCCACCACCGGACTGCGGTACTCGGTGTCGGACCACGCGCGCGCAGCGACCGAGGCCGACGTGTCCGCCGGGACGGGTCGGTAGATTCTGGGCATGACCAGTGACCCCGCCCGGCCCTTCGGGCGTGTGCTCACGGCGATGGTGACCCCCCTCGCCGAGGACGGCTCGATCGACCTCGCGGGGGCCCAGGAACTGGCCGCCCACCTGGTCGACCGGCAGGCGCACGACGGCCTGGTGGTGCTCGGCACCACCGGTGAGGCCCCCACCCTGAGCGACGGCGAGCAGCACGCCGTCCTCGAGGCGGTGCTCGACGCCGTCGGTGACCGCGCCACCGTGCTGGCCGGCGTCGGCACCAACGACACCGCGCACACCATCGAGAACGCGCGCCGGGCCGAGCGGCTCGGTGCGCACGGCCTGCTCGTCGTGACGCCGTACTACAACAAGCCGCCGCAGGCCGGGCTGCTGCGCCACTTCACCGCCGTCGCCGACGCGACCGACCTGCCGGTGATGCTCTACGACATCCCGCCACGCTCGGTCGTCCCCATCGAGGTGGACACCCTCGCCCGGCTGGCCGAGCACCCGCGCATCGTCGCGGTCAAGGACGCCAAGGGCGACCTCGGCGCGGTGATGCAGACCCTTGCCCGCACCGACCTCGCCTACTACAGCGGCGAGGACGTGCTCAACCTGCCGCTGCTGGCGGTCGGCGCGGTCGGCGTCGTCAGCGTGGTCGGGCACCTCGCCGGCCCGCGGCTGGCCGAGCTGATCGCCGCCGTGGAGTCCGGCGACCTGGTCAAGGCCCGCGCGGTCAACGAGAGCCTGCTGCCGCTGTACACCGGCATCTTCCGCACCCAGGGCGTCATCCTGACCAAGGCGGCGCTGCGCGAACTCGGCCTGCCTGGCGGGCCGGTGCGCCCGCCGCTGGTCGACGCCACCCCCGAACAACTCGCGCAGCTGCGCGCCGACCTCGCCGACGGAGGCATCCACCTGTGAGCGCGACCTCGTGACCACCTCGACCACCCAGCCGCACCTGGACCTGCGGGTCCCCCCGCGCCTGCCCGAGGGCGGCCTGCGCGTCATGGCGCTCGGCGGGCTCGGCGAGATCGGCCGCAACATGGCCGTCCTCGAGTTCGACGGCAAGCTGCTCGTCATCGACTGCGGCGTGCTCTTTCCCGAGGCCGAGCAGCCCGGCGTCGACCTGATCCTGCCGGACTTCGGGGTCATCGAGCACCGGCTCGACGACGTCCTCGCCGTCGTCCTCACCCACGGGCACGAGGACCACATCGGCGCGATCCCCTACCTGCTGCGCATGCGCGGCGACATCCCGCTGGTCGGCTCGCGGTTCACCCTCGCCCTGGTCAAGGCCAAGCTGCGCGAGCACCGCCTGGACCCGGTGCTGGTGGAGGTCGCCGCCGGTGACGACCACGTCGCGGGCCCGTTCCACTGCGAGTTCATCTCGGTGAACCACTCGATCCCCGACGCGCTGGCCGTCGCCGTCCACACGCCGGCGGGGGTCCTGGTGCACACCGGCGACTTCAAGATGGACCAGTTGCCGCTGGACGGCGTCCTCACCGACCTGGGCGCCTTCGCCCGGCTCGGCCTCGAGGGCATCGACCTGCTGCTCGCCGACTCCACCAACGCCGAGATTCCCGGGTTCGTGACGCCGGAGCGGTCGATCGGCCCGGTGCTCGAGGACGTGTTCCGGCGGGCCACCCAGCGGCTGATCGTCTCCAGCTTCGCCAGCCACGTGCACCGCATCCAGCAGGTGCTCGACGCCGCCGACATGCACGGCCGCAAGGTCGCGTTCGTCGGCCGCTCGATGGTCCGCAACATGGGCGTCGCCCGCGACCTCGGGCTGCTGCGCGTGGCGCCCGGCCTCATGGTGAGCCTGGACGAGGCGACCAGCATGCCGCCGGAGCAGGTGGTGCTGGTCAGCACCGGGTCGCAGGGCGAGCCGCTGTCGGCGCTGGGGCGGATGGCCCGGGGCGAGCACCACCAGGTCACCATCGAGGCCGGCGACACGATCGTGCTGGCGTCCTCGCTGGTGCCGGGCAACGAGACCGCCGTCTACAAGGTCATCAACGGGCTGGCCCGGCTCGGCGCGACCGTCGTGCACAAGGAGACCGCGCGGGTGCACGTCTCCGGGCACGCCCCGGCCGGCGAGCTCCGCACGCTGCTCAACGTGGCCAAGCCGCGGCACCTGATGCCGGTGCACGGCGAGTGGCGGCACCTGCGGGCGCACGCGGCGCTGGCCGAGCAGACCGGCATGGCCACCGACCGGGTGCTGCTCGCCGAGAACGGCGTCGTGGTCGACCTGGTCGACGGCAAGGCGACGATCGTCGGCTCGGTGCCCGTCGGTGACGTCTACGTCGACGGCCTCAACGTCGGCGACGTGGGGGAGGAGTCGCTGCAGGAGCGGCGCATCCTCGGCGACGAGGGGTTCGTCGCGCTGACCGTCGTGATCGAGCCCTCGACCCGTACGATCGTGCGGCCGGTGCACCTCTCCGCCCGCGGCTTCGCCGACGACCCCGCCGTCTTCGACCCTGCGCTGCGGCTGGTCGAGGAGACCTTGCGCCGCACGCTGGCCGACGGCGAGACCGACCCGCACCGGCTCTCGCAGGTGATCCGCCGGACGATCGGCAAGTGGGTGTCCGACACCTACCGCCGCCGCCCGATGATCATCCCGACCGTCCTCGAGGTCTGAGCACCCCGTCGCCTTCCGGACGATTCCGCGGCGGAACTCCTCCGGCGTCGGGGTGCCCGGGCTGACCCCGGCTGGCCGGCGTACGGCGGCCGGTGAGCGGAGGCCCTGGTGGTCGCGACGGCCGGTCCGGTTGTGCCCCGGCTGCCAGGTCGTCTTCTCCGGCCACAGCGCCTTCGGTCACCGCACAGGGTCCTCCGTGAGGAGAGCAGCCTGCAGCACCTGCGCCAGGTGGACGCCCTCTGCACCGGTGCCCTGGGTGATCTGCGTGCGGCAGGAGAAGCCGTCGGCCAGCACGATCGTGCCATCGGCCGCAGCGCGGATCGCCGGGAACAGCTCGCGCTCGGCCAGGGCTTGCGAGACCTCGTAGTGCCCGGGCTCGAAGCCCCAGTTGCCTGCCAGTCCGCAGCAGCCACCGCCGACGACCGCGGGATCCACGCCCAGCTTCTCCAGGACCCGGAGCTCGGGTCCGTAGCCGTGCAACGACTTCTGGTGGCAGTGCACCTGGCAGACGGCCGGGGCGGGGCCTGCATCGGTGGACAGTTGCCCGAACGGCCACGGTCGTCCCCGCTCGAGGTGGCGGGCCGCGAAGGCCCCGAGGGTCGTGGTCAGCTCGGTTGCCCGACGTGCCCGCGGATCGTCGGGGAGCATCTCGAGGCTCTCCTCCTGGAGCATGACGGTGCAGGAGGGCTCGAGACCGATGATCGGGTAGCCGGCCTCGAGCAGCGGCTCCATCACCTCGAGGGTGTCATGGAGGACCTTCCGGGTCATGTCCAGCTGCCCGGTCGAGTGCCAGGTCAGACCGCAGCAGACGTGCGCCCTCGGCATGACGACCCGGTAACCCATGGCCTCGAGGACCTCGACGGCGGCCCGGCCCGGCGCGTCGGCGGAGTAGTTCGTGAACGTGTCCGGCCACAGCACCACGGTCTCGCGGCCGTGGGCGGCCTCGCCGGAGCCGCGTCCTGCAGACCGGCGGCGGAACCACGCCGTCAGCGGCTGCGGGGCGAAGGAGATCATCCGCCGCTTCGGCTCGATCCCGCCCAGCCGCTTGGTCAGCTCCTCGACGGGCCGGAAGGACAGCAGCAGGTTCAGCGCTCGGAAGGCGACGGGCACCTTCTCCGCGATCCGCATGAGCCGCGGCAGCCAACCCATGGTGAACTGCGCCATAGGGCGCCGGTTCCGGCCCACGAAGGATCGCAGGCCCTGGCCGTAGTGATGGTGGAGGAACTCCGCCTTGTACGTGGCCATGTCCACGTTGACCGGACACTCGGTGGCGCACGCCTTGCAGGACAAGCAGAGGTCCAGCGCCTCGAGGGCGTCCTTCGACCTCCAGCCCTCGGGGATCGACTCCCCGCGCAGCATCTCGGCCAGCACGCGGGCGCGTCCGCGGGTCGAGTGCACCTCGTCCCCGGTGACGTGGAAGGACGGGCACATCGCACCGTCGTCCGAGCGGCACGAACCCACGCCCACGCACCGGTTGACGGCGCTGGAGAAGGACCCGCCGTCCCGGGTCAGCGCGTGCACGGGAGTCACCTCGAGGTCGCGGGCGCCGGGGCCCGGCCGGATCCCCTTGTCGACGGGCTCGGGATCCACGAGCACGCCCGGGTTGAACACGCCGTCGGGGTCGAAGACGTGCTTGAACTCCGCGAAGGCCTGGAGGGCGGCGGGGGAGTAGATCGTGGACAGCAGCTCGGATCGGGCGCGCCCGTCGCCGTGCTCGCCCGAGAGGGAACCGCCGTAGCTGTGGACCAGTTCAGCGGCACGCTCGACGAAGCTCCTGTAGGCGGCCACCCCGGCCTCGTCGGAGAAGTCGAAGGAGATGCGGATGTGCACACAGCCCTCGCCGAAGTGGCCGAAGGGGATGCCGGTGAGGTCGAGCTCGTGCAGCAGGTCGTAGAGAGCGCGCAGGTATTCGCCCAGGCGGGCAGGGGGCACCGCTGAGTCCTCCCAGCCCGGCCAGGCCTCACCACCGTCAGGCAGGCGGGTCACCAGCCCCGCACCCGCCTCGCGGATGTCCCACAACGCTCTGGCCAGCGCCGGCTCGCTCACGATGACCGAGTCGATGACGCGCCCGGGCACCAGGCCCGACAGCCCCCGGGCCCGAGCCTCGGCCGCCTCGGGGGTATCGGCGCCGACCTCGCAGTACAGCCAGCCGCCGCCGCGCGGCAGCTCGGAGCCGGAGCTCTCCCGGCCCGGGCGGGTCTGCAGGGCCTCGACCAGGTCCGAGCCCATGCCTTCGATCGTGTAGACGCCGGGGACGCGCAGCTTCGGCGCGGCGGTCGCGGCCTCGAAGGCATCCTCGAAGCCGAGCACGGCCAGGGCCGTGTGCGCGGGCTTGCGGACCAGGCGCACCGTGAGGCGGGTGATGATCCCGCACGTGCCCTCCGTGCCGGCGAAGGTCTTGGCGGTGTCGAAACCGTTCTCGGCGAGCAGGTGGTGCAGGCCGTAGCCGGAGACCTGGCGAGGGAACTGGCCCAGTTCGGTGCGGAGCGTCGCCAGGTGCCGGTCGCGGATCCCGACGAGCTGCCGGGTGATCGCCGGGTCGGACGTGCCTCCCTCCCGAAGCTCCACTTCGCGCCCGTCGGCGAGCATGACCGTGAGTGAGACCAGGTTGTCGGCGCTCGTCCCCCAAGCCACGGAGTGCGAGCCGCACGCGTTGTTGGCCACCATTCCGCCGATCGTGCAGCGTGAGTGCGTCGAGGGATCGGGACCGTAGGTGAGACCGAACTCGGACGCCGCCGCCCGCAGTTGGTCGCAGATCACGCCCGGCTCGATGGTCGCGGTCATGGCCTCCGGGTCGATGGACAGGATCCGGTTGAACTGGCGAGACGTGTCGATGACCAGGCCCTCGCCGATGGCGTTCCCGGCCACCGACGTCCCGCCGCCCCGGGAGATCACGGGCCAGCCGCGCTCCCTCGCGAGGGCGAGCAGTTCCCGGATCTCGTCCACGTCGCGCGGTTCGGCGACCGCCTCGGGCAGCCGGCGGTAGATGGAGGCATCGGAGACGTAGGCGGCACGGGTGGTGAGGTCGTCTCGGATGTCGGTCATGGGTCCGCACCTCACTGGTCGGTTGTCACGGGTCCTGCGTCCAGCCGTCGGAACGGCTCCGGACGTTCACGGACAGGAACCGGGTGGCAGGTCTTGTCTCTGGAGGGAGCTCACGGTCGGTGCGTGACACGACCCCGCGTGCTGGTGGCGAGGCGGCCTGGTCCTCACCGGACCATCCGCCTCGTGCCTGCCGACATGCCACCGGGTGCCTGCCGATCCCGGAACGGGATCGGCAGGCACCCGATGCAGCTGGTCAGGCGGACACGATCCGGGACGGATTGGAGCTCTTCTGGAAGGCCTCGTCGAAGAACTCCTGGAGGCGATCGCACATGAGCACGAACTCCGGGTGGTCCCCGTACATGAAGTCGTTGTGCCGACCGTCGATGCTGTACAACGTCTTCGGCGACGAGGCCGCCTCGTACAGGCTGATCGCCTCGTCGTACGGGTGCAGGGTGTTGCGCTTCCCGTGCGCGATGAACAGGGGGATCGGCCCCAGGTGCCGGACCACCCTCTCCACCTTCAGATCCATGATCGACTCGGTGAACTGCAGTCGGGTCGGGTGGCCGAAGCCGTAGACCTGCTCCAGCTCCTTGCCCACGTAGTCCTTGGTGGCCGGGTCCAGCGGGTAGTGGTGAAAGGTGTCGGCCAGCTGCGACTCGCCCTCCAGCACCCGCCGCGTCCGGTCCTCCGCCACCTCGTCGACGATCCGCGTCCACTCGTCGTAGGTGTGGATGGACTTCAACCAGCGCTCTCCGTCGTAGAAGCCGTTCAGCGCAGCCACGCCTGCGACGTTGTGGCCCTTCTCGGCCGCGAGGACGACGTTGGCCGCACCCATTCCCCACCCGATGAGGCCGATCCGCGAGTTGTCGACGTCGGTCTGGGTCTGCAGGAAGGTCACAGCGTTGCGGATGTCCTCCACCTGCTGCTCGATGAGTACCGTGCCCTTCTCGCCCTCGCTGTCGGCCATCCCCCGATAGTCGAAGCCCAGGCAGATGTATCCGCGCTGCGTCATCTGCTCGGCGAACATCCTGGGGTAGAACTCGTTGAACCCCTGATAGCCGGAGTTGACGATCAGTGCAGGGTGGGGGCCGTCCCCAGGCAGCTCGTCCGGGTAGTACAAGGTCGCCTGCAGACGGCAACCCTCGCTGAAGAACGTCGTGTTCTTCTCGATCACTCTCTCATCCCTCGTTTCTTGGTGGACCAGTAGTCGTTCCGGGCTCGACCGGGCGTAGCTGGATTGCATTCACGGTGATCCCCGCGGTCGGCGGTCAGGGGAAAAGGCGTCCTACGGGCTGATCTGTTACCTCCGAGTTGTCGCAGCCTGTGAACACGCGCACGTGCTCACAGAAGAGCTCCGGGCCGACTGCCCGCGGGGCGGTGACGTGCCGATGTCAGATCGGCGCCATGAGCAGCCGTGTCAGCTCGTCCACACCCCTGTCCATCTCACCCAGGACCACCTCCGCGATGGAGTCGCTCCGCCGACGTCCGAGAGGACGCGTGTAGTCCTCGAACTTCTCGAGGAGCACGTCGTCGCTCAGGGGGGACTCCGGGTCGCCGTCGGCGAGGGTGGGGGCCGAGGAGTGCGAACGGCCGTCCGTGAACCTGATCCGCACCTCGGCGCGACGCCTGGCGGGGAACTCGTCGGTCATTTCCGCCGACGGTGTCGACCTGATCTTCTTCGCGAGCTCCAGCGCAGCTTCGTCGTGCTGTGGAGCCAGGATGCGGTCAGGCGCCAACTCCCCGTGGACCAGGGCTGACGCCAGCGCGAAGGGGAGGCTGTACTGCGCCTCTTCCGTGGTCCGGGGAGCTGCGGTCCGCAGTCGGGCCGCGGCATCGAAGGTGATCACTTCGATCTCTTCGATCTCGTCGATCGGCAGATCGTGCTCGCGGGCGAGGGTGAGGCCGGCCTGGACTGCCGGGTGGGCCCACCGGCACACCGGGTGAGGCTTGAAGTACTGCTCGGTGATCCGCCACCGGACTCCGAGGTCGTGGCTCTCGAGTGCTCCGTCGACGAGTTCGGCCGGGGCGCCGGTGAAGCCCTCTCGGGCGAGGAGAGCGGCGGCCACCCCCGCCTGGGCGCCCCATGCGGAACTGTCCTTGACCATCGTGGGGTGGTCGATGGCCCGCATCATCGGTCCCCGAGGAGCGGAGTACTCCGCGATCCCCAGCGCATGACAGGTGGCCTGCTCGTCGAGACCGAGCACCCGGGCGCCCACCGCAGCGGCGCCGATCGCATTCCATGCGCCCGAGCTGTGGTAGTCCGCCGCCGTCCGGTGCAGCGCCATCCCCGCACGCAGACAGACCTCGTAGCCGACGACGAGGGCGGAGAGGAGATCGCCCATCACCCGTCCCGGCGCCCCGTCCATGAGAGCCAGTACGGCGGGGAGGACGGCTACGCCGGCGTGGCCCTTGGCCAGGCGATGGCCGTCGTGCCCGTCCATCGCGTCGATCGTTCCGGCATTGGCCAGGGCCGCGTGGGCGGCGCCGACCCGTCGACCGTCGAAGAGCAGGCCGGACGTCTGCCTCGATCCGCCGGCGTGACGGGATGCGTGGTCACGCAGGATCTTCGACAGCGACGTGCCGGTTCCCGCCGCTGCGACCCCGATGAGATCCAGCAGGCACCGCCGCGCCTGGTGCACCACCTCCACCGGGAGATCCGGATGGTCGGTGCGGTGGATGAATGCTGGGAGAGCAGGTTCGGTGCTCACGAAGCGGACCTCTCTGGCTGACGGGCCGGCTGTCGACGCGGCGCGATTCGTGTGCCTCCGTCGCGGTGCCCGGGGCACTGGACACACCGAGGGAGAGCCCGGACAGGGGGCCGGTGCTGCCTGCGGTCGGTGCCCGAGGCAGGCCGTGACGGGTGGCTACCTCGGCGCGAACAAGGACGTGGGGACGGTCGAGGCGGCAGCCTCCAGCCGGCCGCGGTCGAGACCCTCGGCGGCGAGGGTCTCGACCAGCAACATCAGCGCCTCCGGCGGGGACGGGGAATCCGGCTGTCCCGCGTCCGAGGAGAGGACCAGCCGATCGCCGGCAGCCTCTGCGACCCGAGCCAGCATGGCCGCGGTGCATCCCGGCTGGTGCAGCAGTTGATAGGTGGTGATCTCCGCGTGTCCGCCGCCTTCCACCAGGGCGCGGACGGCGGAGGGGTCCAGGCCCGGGACCGTGTACGAGGGATGGGTGAACAGCACTCGGCCGATGCCGTAGAAGCGCGCTCGCTCACTGAGCCATCGGCACTCGTCCCCGCTGAGATGGCCGGTGGCCAGGACGGCATCGTGGTCGGCGATCAGTGCGAGCACCGCCTCGGTCGCTTCGGTGGCTCGCTCGTCGACCGGGGGGACGGCGAACGTGTGCGAGCCGATCCGAGGCACCTGGTGACAGAGTCGGGGCAGATCAGCGGTGTGCTGCGTGTGCGCATCGGCCGTGGGCATCCATATGACGCGTCCGCCCGCCCCCAGAGCGGCAGCAACCGCACTGGGGTTGATGCCGCCGCAGTGCTGGTTGAGCGCGACCCCTCCGTACACGGTCTGACCCGTCGACCGTGCGGCGGCGTGGGCCCGTCCCACGGTCGACTCGTAGTGTGCCTTGAGCACGAAGCCGGAGAAGTCGGCCAGGGCGTAGGCCCGGGCGACTGCGGCGTCGTCCCCGATGCGCTCCAGTACGTCGGGCCCGGCGTGCACGTGGCTGTCGAACACGTCAGTGCTCCTCGTCGGCCAGCTTCAGGGCGGCACGGGCGACGACGTCCGCGCGGGACTCCTGGAGCAAGGGCCACTGCCGGCGCAGCGAACGCAACTCGGCGAGGTCCAGTTCGCAGTCGAGCTCTCCGGGCTCCGAGCCCAGCTGGCCCAGCACCTCGCCCGAGGGATGGATCACGCGCGACCCGCCCCAGAACTGGCGCCCGGCCTCTTCTCCGCAGCGGTTGACGAACACGACGTACGCCTGCAGGGCGACGGCGGCGTGCAGCAGGAGGATCTCCCAGGCCCGTGACGTCGGCAGGCCGACATGGCTGACCGCGCTGTTGGTGGGAACGAGCAGGACCTCTGCCCCGCCGTGTGCGGCGAGCCAGGGGAGCGGCGGTTGCCAGGCGTCGTTGCAGATCAGGGTCGAGACCCGGGTCGTGGGAAGGTCATAGCAGTGCAGCGCCCCACCCGGGCGGAAGTGCTTGCGCTCCTCCCATCCCCGGTAGGTGGGCAGGAACATCTTGCGCTGGACCCGGGCCTTCCCGTCGACCAGGAGAGCGGCGCTGTTGAAGGTGTGGTGGCGGAACGCCTCGGCGAAACCGACCACCGCGGCCGGGCCGTGCCGGCCCAGCTCCAGCAACCTCGGATCGTCCGGGGACAGCGGTGGGACGTCGGGCACCTCGCTGAGGTGGTACCCGTGCGTCGCCAGCTCGGGAGCCACGACGAGATCACGATCCGAGGCCTTCTCCACCAGGGCGTCCAACCCCTGGAGGTTGCCCCCCACGTCGCCCAGGGTGGGATCGGTCTGCAGCAGGCGGACCTTCAGGACGGCACTGCCTGTCGGTTCATGAGGCCTCTCACTCACCGACGAAGCCCTCCTCGACGAGCCATGCCTTGGCCGCCTCTTCGGGGGTGTCCCCGTCCACGTCGACCTTGGCGTTCAGCGACTGCAGCGTCTGGTCGTCGAGAGCTTCGGCCAGGGGAGCGAGGACGTCCGCGATGGCGGGATTCTGCTCGAGGGCCTCGGCGCGGATCGTCACGGCGGGGTTGTAGGCCGTGAAGAACTGCTTGTCGTCCTCGAGGACCACGAGGTCCAGCGCGGCGATCCGTCCGTCGGTGGCGAAGACCTCACCGAAGACACAGGGATCGGCCGTGTCGATCGCGTTGTAGATGGCCCCGGCCGCCAGTTCGGACACGCGGTCACGGGGGAGGTCGAACCCGTAGGTGTTCTGGAGTCCGGGCCAGCCGTCGTCGCGGCCGAAGAACTCCGCCGCGCCACAGAAGGTGGCGTTGGCCGGATCGGACTTCACCAGCTCGGCATAGTCGGACAGCGTCTCGACACCCAGCTCCTCCGCCTTCTCCCGGCTGACAGCGACCGCGTAGGTGTTGTTCGCGGGCGCCGGCTCGAGCCAGACCACGGAGTTCTCCTGCTCATCGCGCTCGGCGACCGCCTGGTAGAGCTCCTGCGGGTCGGCGATCGGCTCGGTCTCGCCCAGGTGGGTGATCCATCCCGTGCCGGTGTACTCCCAGTACATGTCGAGGTCGCCGCTGAGGAGCGCGGAGCGCACGCTGCTGCTCCCCGACATCCCGCAGTTGCGGGTGGCGGTGGCCCCAGCGGACTCCAAGGCCTGCGCGGTGAGCTCGCACAGGATCAGTTGCTCGGTGAACTCCTTGCCACCGACGGTGAGCTCGACGCCGCTGAGATCAGCGTTCTCGGCGAGGCTGCCGGCCGACACCCCGGTCGGTGGTTCCTCGCCCAGGGCGCAGGAGGAGAGCAGGGCGACGGCGGCGGTCAGCCCGGTGACGGTCGTGAGTCTGTAACGCATGGTGGTGCCCTTTCGGGGAGAGGCGTCGTGCTTCCTGGTGGACGTCTGTCAGCTGCCTGGAGGGTGGAGGGGTTCAGATGCCCTTGGGGCGAAGGCGGCGCTCGGTGAGACCGGCCAGCCAGTCGACGATCAGCGCCAGGGCGATCGTGAGCAGGCAGCCGGCCATGAGGATCGGCATGCGGTTGAACACGATGCCCCGCTCGATGAGGTCGCCCAGTCCGCCCGCGTTCGTGTAGGTGGCGAGCGTGGCCACTCCGACGTTGAGGATCAGGGAGACCCGGATGCCGGCGAGCATGACCGGCACGGCGAGGGGGAGTTCGACGGTGAAGAGGATGCGGCGAGCGCTCATGCCCATTCCCCGCGCCGCGTCGATGACGAAGGGCGACACCTGCTGCAGCCCCACGATCGTGTTCCTCAGGATGGGGAGCAGGGCGTAGACGACCAGAGCCACGACGGCCATGCGGAAACCGACGCCGTAGACCAGGGCCAGGAGCACCAGGATCCCGATCGAGGGGATGGCCTGACCCGCGTTCGCCAGGGCCAAGGCCGGAGGGCGGAGATAGCGCGCACCCGGTCTGCTCAGCAGGATCCCGGCCGGAACCCCTATGGCGATCACCACGACGGTGGACACCACGACGAGGGAGACGTGCTCGAAGAGTCGTTCCAGCAGCACGTCCGTGGTGAGCGCCCGAGCCTCGATGGAGTCGAGGCTGGCGGTGCCGATGTAGCCCAACGTGCCGACCGCCAGCGTCGCCGCGATGACGGGCAGGACCCAGCCCGAGCGGTCCTTGTCGCGATTCGCGGTGCCCGCGGTGCGCAACGACGTCACTGTGTTGCTCACCGCAGGGCCGGGTGCTTGGGCAGGGCGGTGGCCAGGAGCATGTCCTGAACGGTCAGGGTGGCTCCGCCGGCCACGTGGACCCGCTCGGCTCCGGCCATGAGCATCTTCTCCAGGACCCCGGCAACCGTCTCGTCGGCACCCACGGTGAGGTCGACGGGCTCCCCCGAATCGACCGAGGCGGGCAGGTCCCCCACTCGCAGCAAGGACAACCGGCGCAGGGCGGCACCCTCCCCGATGAACGTCCGGACGAAGTCGTCCGCCGGATTGGTGAGGATCTCCAGGGGGGTGTCGAACTGGGCCAGCCGGGACCCCTCGGCGAAGATCGCGATGCGGTCTCCCAGGCGCAACGCCTCGTCGACGTCGTGGGTGACGAAGACGATGGTCTTGCGGATGCGCTCCTGGAGTTGGAGGAACTCCGCCTGCAGACGCTCCCGGGTGATGGGGTCGATCGCGCCGAAGGGCTCGTCCATCAGCATCACGGGCGGGTCCGCGGCAAGGGCCCGGGCGACCCCCACCCGCTGCTGCTGCCCGCCGGAGAGCTGCTTCGGATACCGGGATCGGTACACGGACGGGTCCAGGCCGACGAGTTCGAGCAGTTCGTCGACGCGGGCGGAGATCCGTTTCCTGTCCCACCCCAGCATGGACGGGACGATGCCCACGTTCTGGCCGATGGACATGTGCGGAATGAGCCCCACCTGCTGGATCACATACCCGATGTGGCGGCGGAGCTGGTCCGGATCGGAATGAGTCACATCCTGGCCGTCGATCCAGATCTGTCCCGCGGTGGGCTCCACCAGGCGATTGATCATCCGGAGGGTCGTGGTCTTCCCGCAGCCGGACGGGCCGACCAGGCAGACGAATTCTCCGCGCCGGATGTCCATCGTCAGGGGGGCGACGGCGGGAGCGTCGGATCCCTCGTAGTGCTTGGTGACCCCAGTCAGCCGGATCATGGCGTCGGTCGTGCCATCGGGGGCATTGCTGATGTCAAGCATGGAGACCTCTCGGTGTAGTGACCCGGCCGATGATCAGGAAGAGCACGTCCATGACCGCGGCCACGACGACGATCGCCACCACGCCGGCAAGTGCTTCATTGAGGGCATTCGCGGCTCCCATTCGGGACAATCCACGGAAGATGAGCTCCCCGAGACCGGGACCGCGCACTGCTGCGCCGATGGCAGCGATGGCGACCACCATGATCGTGGCCACCCGGATGCCGTTGAGGATCACCGGCCATGCGAGTGGCAGCCGGATCCTCCACAGTCGCTGCCGAGAGGCCATGCCCATTCCTCGCGCCGCGTCGACCACGCTGGCGTCCACGGTCTCGAGGCCGGTCACGGCATTTCTCAAGATGGGGAACACCGCGTAGACCGTCAGGGCCAGCACGGTCGGCGCCACGCCGAGCCCGAAGAGCGGGATCATGAGCCCGAACAAGGCGAAGGACGGGATGGTGAGGATCGTCCCGGTGATGGAGAGCGCCGCCTTGCGTGTCTTCGGAAGGCGCTCCGTGACCATGGCGAGGAGGATGCTGACCACCGTGGCGAGCCCTACCGAGATCAGGACGACCTGCACGTGTTGCAGGAACAGGAACGAAATGCGGGTCGAGTTCTCGCTGACGTAGTCGAGGAAGCTCACGAGATCCTTCTCATCTCGCCACTGAGTCCCGGTAGTGCACTGTGCTGCTCCTTGGATGGAGGGGGATGGGGCACGGGGGGCGACGACAGTGCCTGGCTGAGGTACTGGGCGGCCTGGCTGATCTGTCGGCCGACGCCGTTCATGGTCTTGTGCAGCCGATACGTGGGCGCGGAGATGTTCAGTGCGGCGACGATCCGCCCGTGCCCGTCGCGCACCGGGGCGGCCACCGCGGCCAGGTCGTCGTCGAACTCGTCGACCACGGCCGCGTATCCCAGCGCCCGCGCTCGACCCACCCGGTCGATCACCGCCTCGACGGTGGCAGGCGCCTTGGAGCCGGGTCCCTTGCGGAAGTCGTGCTCGAGCAGGGCCCGAATCTCGTCGGGACCGTGATCGAACAGCAGGGCCCGACCCGACGAGGTGCACGACATGGGCACCGTGCGACCCACCCACTGCACAGCCTCGACTGCTCGGTGCGGCCCCTCCGACAAGATGGTGAGCACCTCGTCGTTGCGGCAGATGCTCAGGTGCACCCGCTCCTTCACCTGGCGCGCCAGCTGGCGCATCACGGGCGGAGCGAGCAGGAGCAGACGTTGGTCTCCCGCTTGGGTCGCCAGTGCGAACAGTCTCCACCCGAGTCGGTGCAGCCCGTCGTCATCACGTTCCACCAGTCCCAGGTCGACCAGCGGTTTCAGCTGACGGGAGATGCTCGACTTGTCGCGCCCCAGGGACCGCGCCAGCCCGCTGACCGTGAGACCGCGGGTCACCACGGGCCCCGACTGCGCCAGCGCCTCCAGGATCGCCAGGATCTTGGCGGCTCCTGTGTCCTGGGTCTCATGCATGCCGCCACTATCGAGGAGTGGTGCACAGCCTGCAATTAGCCGTTGCGGATATTGCAACGCTTTGTTCAGGGGGCTCTCCGGTGCCCGCGGCCGCTCCCGTGCCCCAACGTCCGGTGGGGTACGTCCCTAGCGGTGGATCGGTGGTCTCCGCTCGTCGAGGCGAGCAGGCCCGGCGCTGCTCCGGCGACCCGGAGCGGGCGTCCGCGCGGTCTAGCGCAGATGGATCGGCACGATGCCCTCCTCGGGCAGGTCGAAGCCCCACACCTGGGCGTAGAAGGACAGCTCGCCGTCCAGCGCCGCGCGGATGTTCTCCGCGCGCCGGAAGCCGTGCTGCTCACCGGGGAAGAGCAGGTAGGCGTGCGGCACGCCCTTCTCGCGCAGCGCCGCGACGATGGCCTCGGCCTGCTCGGGCGGCACCACCCGGTCCTCCGCGCCCTGGAAGACCGCCAGCGGGGTGTCGAACGCGTCGACGTGCGAGATCGGCGAGCGTTCGGCGTAAACGTCGGCTCCCTCCGGCCACGGCGCGACCAGGGAGTCCAGGTAGCGGGACTCGAACTTGTGCGTGTCGGAGGCCAGCGCGGCGAGGTCGCCCACGCCGAAGTGGCTGGCCCCGGCGGAGAAGACCCCCGGCCGCAGGCACAGCGCCGCGAGCGCCGTGTACCCGCCGGCCGAGCCGCCGCGGATGGCCATCCGGGCAGGGTCGACCCGGCCTGCATCGGCGAGGTACCGGGCACAGGCGGCGACGTCGTCGAGGTCGACCACGCCCCAGTTGCCGCGCAGCGCCTCCCGGTAACGCCTGCCGTACCCGGTGGAGCCGCGGTAGTCGACGTCGGCGACGTAGAACCCGCGGGAGGTCCAGTACTGCACCTCGAGGTTCAGCACCGAGGTGGTCGCGGCCGTCGGCCCGCCGTGCACGAGGACGAGCAGCGACGGCCGTGCACCCTCCGGTGCGGTCGCCTCCGGGTTGGTCGGCGGGTAGACCAGCGCGTGAGCCGCGTCGATCCCGGTCCCGCGGTCCGGGGTGGGGAAGGTGACGTGCTCGGGTCGGGAGAAGCAGGCCGGGTCCAGGCCCAGGTCGCGGGCCGGTCGCAGCACCTCGGCGGCGCCGCCGTCCAGTGGCACCCGGAGCACCACCGGCTCGCTCGCCGGGCTGCCCGCCACGCAGACCACGCCCCCGTCCGTGGCGGTGACCGACCGGAACGCCGTGTACGGCAGGTCCAGCTCGCGGAGCGTGCCGTCATCGTCGAGCACCGCCAGGCGGTCGGCGCCCTCCCGGACGAAGGCCAGGACCACGCGGCCGTCGCCGAGCAGGGCGAACCGCCGGGCGCCGAACCGCCACTGCGGCCCGGCGACGTCCGCACCCACGTCCAGCACGCACTCCACCCCGCCACCCCGCCGCCAGCGGTACAGCGCCCAGACGTCGGTGCGGTCGGCACAGAACCACAGCGCGCCATCGGCGTCCCAGGTCGGCTGCACCACGGACTCCGCCCGGCCGTCGGGGGAGCGGCCGCCGGCGACCACCACCTCGGTGCCGTCGGCGCCGCGGACGACGAGCTGCGCTGCGTCCCACGGCATGTCGGGGTGCTGCCACTGCAGCCAGGCCAGGTGCCGGCCGTCACGGGAGGGGCGGGGGTCGGAGACGAAGTCGGGCCCGCTGACCAGGACCTCTCCCGCGCCGTCCACACCGATCCGGACGAGCTCGTTGACGACGTCGGCGGCGGCGCCCCCGGCCGCATGCGTCTCCCGGACGGCGAAGAGCCCGCCGTCCGGTGCGACGGTGAGGTCGGCGTACCGCACGCCCGCGGGTACGTCGGGCGCCGGGGTCGCCGCGACCGGCTCGGCGGCGCCCGGGTCGAGGCGGTGCAGCCGCTGGTCGGTGAACTCGGTGAACCACAGGACGCCGCTGGAGAGCGTCCACGCGCCGCCTCCGTACTCGTGGACCCGGGTGCGCGCGTTCCACGGTGGCGGCAGGACGTCGGCGGTCACGCCGTCGGCGTCCCGGCGGACCAGTGCGGACCGGCCGCCCTCACCGGGGCGGGACTCCGACCACCACACGTCGTCGCCGTCGACGGCCACCTCCTCGAGCCGAGCGGCGGCCCGGACGACGAGTTCGGAGGTGATCGGGGTCGGCCAGCTCCCGTACGGGACGGCGGTGCGCGGCGGCATGGCCCGACCGTAGGTCGCGCGGACACGACGCTGCGCCTTCCGTCGAGGCGGACCCCGGGCCATTACCGTCGACACATGCCTGCTCGCACGACGACGACCCGACCCTCGGGCCGGTCGTCCGCGCGCGGACGCTCGGGCTCCGGGTCGACCGCGTCCCGGAAGCGCCCGCCCGCCAAGCGACCCGCTGCCGGCGGCCGCAAGCCCGCCGCCCGCAAGCCCGCGTCCAAGAAGTCCGGGCCCGGCCTCTGGGGCGTCGTCAGTGGCAGCTGGTCGCTGCTGGCCCGCGGCGCCGGCGGGCTGGCCCGCTCGGTCGCCCGCCCGGAGGAGGCCGAGCCGCTCGCCCCCGAGCACCGCCGCGACGGCGTGGGCCTGGCCGTGCTCGGCCTGGCCGTCGTCCTCGGCGCGGCCGCCTGGAGCAACGGCATCGGCCCGGTCGGCGCCGCCTTCGCCGGCGCGGTGCGCTGGGTCGTCGGCTCGCTGGTCATGGTGCTGCCGGTCGTGCTCTTCCTGGCCGCGCTGCGGCTGCTGCGCCGGGGGCCGCGTCCCGAGGCGCGCGGCCGGCTGGCGATCGGCTGGCTGTGCCTGGTGGTCTCGGTGCTCGGCATCGCCCAGGTCGTCGGCGAGGGCGCCGTCCCGTCGCAGGACCGGCCCGGCTCCGGTGGGCTGGTCGGCTGGGCCGCGGCCACGCCGCTGGTCACCGGCGTGGGTACCGTCGTCGCCGTCGTCCTGCTGGTCCTGCTGGCCTTCTTCGGCCTGCTGGTGCTGACCGCGACGCCGGTGCACCAGATCCCCGAGCGGCTGCGCGAGCTCGCCGACCGCCTGCTCGGCCAGGCCGACGACGAGGACGCCTACGACGACGAGGACTGGGAGGACGACGAGGAGCCGGCCGAGGCGCCGGCGCCGCGCCGCGCCCGCCGCCGGTCGCTCTCGGACGACCTGATGGACACCGGCCCGGTGGAGACCGTGCCGGCCATCGACCACGCCGCGCTCGACGAGGCGCCCGAGGCCGTGCGCCACGAGCCGCCGCCCCCGCCGGTCCCGGCCCGCCGTCCGGCGGTCGTCGACCGCACCGCGCCCGCGGAGGACCTGCCGCCGATCGAGGAGCCCCAGCAGCTGCGCATCGAGCCGGTGGAGGGGCAGTACACGCTGCCCTCGGTCGGCGTGCTGCGGGCCGGCGACCCGCCGAAGAAGGGCTCCAAGGCCAACGACGCGGCGATCGAGGCCATCACCGGCGTGCTCGAGCAGTTCAACATCGACGCCGCCGTCACCAGCTTCACCCGCGGGCCGACGGTGACCCGGTACGAGATCGAGCTGGGCCCGGCGGTCAAGGTCGAGAAGATCACCGCGCTGACCAGGAACATGGCCTACGCGGTGGCCAACGACAACATCCGGATCCTCGCGCCGATCCCGGGCAAGTCCGCCGTCGGCGTCGAGGTGCCCAACGTCGACCGCGAGATGGTCAGCCTCGGCGACGTGCTGCGCTCGCAGGTGGCCAAGCAGGACCCGCACCCGATGCTGGTCGGGCTGGGCAAGGACATCGAGGGCGGGTTCGTCTGCGCGAACCTGGCCAAGATGCCGCACCTGCTGGTCGCCGGCGCCACCGGTGCCGGTAAGTCCAGCTGCGTCAACTCGCTGCTGACCTCGCTGCTGCTGCGGGCCACGCCCGACCAACTGCGGATGATCCTGGTCGACCCGAAGATGGTCGAGCTCACGCCCTACGACGGCATCCCGCACCTGATCACGCCGATCATCACCGACCCGAAGAAGGCCGCGACCGCGCTGGCCTGGCTGGTCGAGGAGATGGAGCAGCGCTACCAGGACATGCGGGCCACCGGCGTCCGGCACATCGACGACTTCAACCGCAAGGTCGAGCGCGGCGAGATCGTGGCGCCCCCGGGCAGCGAGCGGGTGTACCGGCCCTATCCGTACATCCTCGCGATCGTCGACGAGCTCGCCGACCTGATGATGGTCGCGCCGCGCGACGTCGAGGAGTCGATCGTCCGGATCACCCAGAAGGCGCGTGCCGCCGGCATCCACCTGGTACTGGCCACCCAGCGCCCCTCGGTGGACGTCGTCACCGGCCTGATCAAGGCCAACGTGCCCTCGCGGCTGGCGTTCTCCACCTCCAGCCTCACCGACAGCCGGGTCATCCTCGACCAGCCCGGCGCGGAGAAGCTGATCGGCATGGGCGACGCGCTGTTCCTGCCGATCGGCGCGGGCAAGCCGATGCGCGTGCAGGGCGCCTACGTCTCCGACGCCGAGATCGAGGCGGTCGTCGAGTTCACCAAGCGCCAGGCCGAGCCGGAGTACCGCGAGGAGGTCTTCAGCGCCGCCGAGGGCGAGAAGAAGGAGATCGACGAGGACATCGGCGGTGACCTGGAGCTGCTCGTCCAGGCCGTCGAGCTCGTCGTCACCAGCCAGTTCGGCTCGACGTCGATGCTGCAGCGCAAGCTGCGGGTCGGCTTCGCCAAGGCCGGCCGGCTCATGGACCTCATGGAGAGCCGCGGCATCGTCGGCCCGTCCGAGGGCTCCAAGGCCCGGGACGTGCTGGTCAAGCCCGACGAGCTCGAGTCGGTGATGTTCACGCTCCGCGGCACGGAGGGGTAGGCGAGGGCGGGCTCACCCTCGCCGTCCCTGGAGATGGCCGGAGCGCGCCCTACGATGGACCGGTGACACCTCCGACCGACCCTGCCCGCACCGTGGCGGTGGTGACCCTCGGGTGCGCC
>NZ_NVPT01000074.1 GCF_002802985.1 Geodermatophilus chilensis
TATTAATCAGTCCTCACTTGTACACCACCCAGCTGACGAACCGGCGTACGAGCCCATCACCCGGATCCGGCCCCTGCAGTGGTGGTTCGACCGCAGCACCCGGACCAAGGTGCTGGCGCTGGTCGCCTTCTCGACGCTGGTCTCGGTCCTCGTCGGCGTCCTCGGCCTCCAAGGGCTGAGCACGACCGCGGCGCACACCGAGCGGCTGTACCAGGAGAACCTGCTGCGCATCGCCGCCGCCGGTGACATGCGCGCCGCGATCGTCGACGTGCAGGTCCTCACGAGGGACGCGCTCGTCGCCGGCTCGCCCGGCGGCGCCCAGGCGGTCCTGGAGACGGTGCCCGCCGTCCAGGCGGCGTTCGGCGAGGCCGTGTCGGCCTACGCGGCCGGGGGGTTGCCGGAGGAGGAGCTCTCCCGCATGGCCGCCGAGCTGCGCACCACGGTGACCAGCTTCGTGCGCTGACCCCTCCCGACCGCCCCCCTGTGCCGGGGCGGCGGGGACTCCGGGGACGGCGCACGCCTCCGGGTCGACCGTCGGCGCGGTAAGTGTCGAGGATCCGGAGCAGCTGGTGCGGCCCGGCGCATGTCCGGGCTGTCCAGCGGGCAGGAGAGCGGCCCGCAGTTCCCACCGGGAGGTACCACCGTGAGCCGTTCCATCGCCGACCAGTCGGTCGAGGAACTCGGGGGACCGGGCAGCGTCCTGGTCCGCCAGCGCCATGACCACGTCCAGCTGGACCGGCTCCTGCACGAGCTGGACGGCACGACCGGCCGCGAGCAGGAGGAGGTCCTCACCCGCATCGACCGGCTGGTCTTCAGCCACGCCTTCGCCGAGGAGAGCGTGCTCTGGCCGGCGATCCGCCGGGTGCTGCCCGACGGCGAGGAGCTGACCCTGCGCATCGAGCGGGAGCACCAGGAGGTCAACGAGCTGGTCAGCGAGCTCGAGACGCTGGGGCACGACGACCCGCGTCGCGCGCAGCGGCTGTCCCGGCTCGTGGAGGTGCTGTGCGAGGACGTCCGCGACGAGGAGGACGTGCTGTTCCCGCGGCTGCAGGAGCGGCTCGACCCGCACGAGCTGCGGGCGCTGGGCCGCCGGTGGGAGCTGGTCCGCCGGATCTCACCCACCCGGCCGCACCCGACGGTGTCCCGCCGTCCGCCGGGCAACGCGCTCTCGGCGCTGCCGCTGTCGGTGCTCGACCGCAGCCGCGACGTCGTCGACGCCGTCGTCCGCCGTGCCCCCGCGGCGCTGGCCCCTGCCGGCGAGGTGGTCAGCCGGGGGCTGGCCGGGCTCGCCGGCCTGGTCGAGAGGACCCCGCCGGCCCGCCGCGGGGACCGGCCGCCGACGGCGCGCTGACCCGCAGCCGACGACGGCCCCCTCCCGATCGGGAGGGGGCCGTCGCCGTCCATCAGGGGTGTGGCCGTCGGCCCAGTCCCGGGGCCCGCCCTGAGCTTGCGAAGGGTGGGGAGGACGGGGTCCTCAATGCGTGTGCCGGTCCTTGGGCTCGGCGCGGGCGTCGAGCTGGATCTCCTTCTCCGCCAGCGGCACGCCCTCCTTCAGCTCCTTGGTGCGCTCGATCTCGGCGTCGAGCTCGATGCCGAACAGCAGCGCCAGGTTGGTGATCCAGAACCAGACGAGGAAGACGATCACACCGGCGAGCGCGCCGTAGGTGGCGTTGTAGTTGCTGAAGTTCGCCACGTAGAAGGCGAACAGCGCCGAGGCGGCCGCCCACACCAGCAGGGCCACCGCGGCGCCCGGGCTGGTGAAGCGGAAGCCGCGCAGCTTGACGTTGGGCGTCGAGTAGTAGAGGACGGCGATCATCAGCATCACGATGAGCACGACCACCGGCCACTTGACCCAGCTCCACACGGTCAGCACGGTGCTGCCGAGGCCGATGGCACTGCCGACCGCGTCGACCACCGGGCCGCTGAGCACCAGCATGGCCACGATCAGGGCGGCGAACAGGACGCCGACGAGGGTGACCAGCAGCTGCAGCGGCTTGAGCTTCCAGACCTTGCGGCCCTCGGGGGTCTCGTACACCACGTTGGCCGCGCGGGTGAACGCGCCGACGTAGCCCGAGGCCGACCAGATGGCGGCCGCGAGACCGAGGACCAGACCGAGGCCGACCGGCGCGGTGTTGCCCGCGAGCTGCTCGACCACCGGCGTCAGCGTGCTGGCCGCCTGCCCGGGCACGACGGCCGTCAGCGCGGTGGTGAGCTGCTCCGGGTTGGTCAGCAGGCCGACGATCGACAGCAGCGCGATCAGCGCGGGGAACAGCGCCAGGGTGCCGTAGTAGGTGAGCGCGGCCGCCCAGTCGGTGAGGTTGTCCTCGCTGAACTCCTTCAGCGTCCGCTTCAGCGTCCCGCCGGTCGTCGCCTTCTTGTCCGCGCCCTGCGGGGCGTTGTCGAGCCGGGTGTCGTTGACCTTGGGGTCCTGCGGAGCGGGGTCGCCGGCGGTGTTGCCGGCGAAGCGGGTCTCGTTCGCGGCGGTTCTGCTGCCACGTGGACCGGTGGAGCGGGCCATCGTCAGTCCTCCGTCGGATGGGGAGCGATCCAGCACTGAGTGCCCCGGATGATCGTGGTCCATGCCCGCCGCCGGTGTGTCGCGACCGGTCCGTGACCTCAGCCCGCGCCGTGCACCGGGACCGGCCGGGTCCCCTCGTCCGCGCCCCGCCGTCGCCGGCCGGCCAGCGTCACGGCGGCGACGGCCGC
Organism: Geodermatophilus chilensis; assembly: GCF_002802985.1. Classification (GTDB taxonomy): domain Bacteria; phylum Actinomycetota; class Actinomycetes; order Mycobacteriales; family Geodermatophilaceae; genus Geodermatophilus; species Geodermatophilus chilensis. Next base: position 2,707 of record NZ_NVPT01000074.1, read on the forward strand.
CGCGCTGCCCGCCCCCATCAGGGCGACCGTGGTGAACGACCCTGCCGCGGGGAAGCCGGTCACCGCGCCCGTGCCGGCCGCGAGGACCGCGACGGTCACCGTGCTGCCGACCGCCTGCCCGACCGACCGCGCGATGGAGTTCACCGCGTTGGCCACGCCGGTCTCCTCGGGGCGGACGGCGGCCACCACGAGGGCGGGCAGCGCCGCGTAGGCCACGGTGACCCACACCTGGGTGAGCAGCCCGGCGGCGACCACCTGCGCCGGGGTGTCGCGCAGCGCCGCGAACAGGCCGAAGCCGGCCAGCCCGCACAGCGCGCCCGCGCGCAGCGTGGTGAGCGCCCCTACCCGGGCGACGATCCTCCCGGCGACCGGCCCGAGCAGGACGCCGACCACCCCGCCGGGCAGCAGGTACAGCACCGCGGCCTCGAGCACCGAGGCGCCGAAGCCGTAGCCGGCCTCCGGCGGCGTCTGCACGTACTGCAGGACGACCAGGAAGGAGGCGAACAGCCCCACCCCGGTCAGCAACCCGGCCACGTTGGGGACGACGATCCGCGGGTCGGCCAGCAGGCCCGGGCGGACCAGCGGCTGGGTGTGCCGCCGCTGCAGCAGCACCCAGCCTGGCAGCACGAGCGCCGCCCCGGCCAGACAGCCCAGCGTCCCCGGCGACGTCCACCCCCACGCGTTGCCCTGCGAGACCGGCAGCAGCAGGAGCACCAGCCCCGCGGCCAGCACGGCGGCGCCGGCCCAGTCGACCCGGCCGGACCCGGTGGCCGCGCGGCGCGGGAGGACGACCGCCGTCAGCACCAGCGTGACCAGGCAGACGACCAGCCCGATCCAGAAGGGGCGGTGGTAGTCGCCGCCGTCCCGGGTGAGCACCCCGGCGGCCACCAGGCCGACGACGCCGCCCACCGCGAGCGTGCTGCTCACCACCGACATCGCGACGTCGAGCCGGGCGGCGGGCAGCTCGCGGCGCAGCACGCTGATGGCCAGCGGGAACAGGCCGTAGGAGGCGCCCTGCAGCACCCGCGCCACCAGCAGCAGGGGCAGCGAGGTCGTGACCAGCGCCAGCAGCGTGCCCACCGACATGGCCGCGAGCACGCCGAGTGCCACCGGGCGCTCGCCCCAGGTGTCCCCGAGGCGGCCCAGCACCGGTGTGGCGACGGCGGCGGCGAGCAGGTTGGCCGTCAGGACCCAGCCGGCGGCGTTGGCCGAGACCCCCAGCTGGGTGGCGATGGCCGGCAGCAGCGGGACGACGAGGCTCTGCATGAGCGACAGGGCGGTCGTGCCGAGCGCCAGGACGGCGACCAGCACCGCCGGCCGCGGCGTGCGCTGCTCGTCGTCGGCGCCGCGGGACACCGGGGGATCAGACCACGCCCGGTGTCACCGGGCGCGCCTGCCGGGATGCGTGCAATCGGTCACACCCCATCGGGTGGAGCACCGCACCCGAGGATTGAGACGGCGGCCGGCTGGGGTAGACCCGGTGCGACGACGACGTGCCGCGGGGGCTCCGCCCCGAGCGGCGACTTCTGTGCACAAAGGGGTTTTGACTGATGGTGCTGTGGCCGACCGTGACCCTCGTCGGCTTTCTGGTCCTGACCGCACTGGTGATCGGGCTGGGGACGTCCTCGACCGCGCGGTACGAGCGTGAGCAGCGCGCCGCGAAGGCCGTCCCGGCCCGCCCGGCCACCACCCGGACCGCGACCGGCGAACCGGTGGGTGCCCGCGCCGCCTGAAAGAGGACCACCCTTCACCACGCCTCGTACAAGGACCCCGTCCTCCCCACCCTTCGCAGGCTCAGGGTGGGACCCGGGACGGGGCCGGTGGGCCCTGAAGGGTGGCCGTTCCAGCACCTCACCAGCGCGCCCCGCGCCTCCTGTCCGGAGTCGCGGGGCGCGGGTGTGTCCGGGGGTCCTCCGTCAGAGCCAGGCCTCGTCGGTGTCGAGCACCGTGCGGTCCAGTGACTCGAGCAGGTCAAACTGGGCGCGGGTGCGCGGCAGCTCCCACCGCCAGAAGTAGCGGGCCGCTGCGCGCTTGCCCTCGTGGAAGGCGTCGGTCGAGCCCTCGCAGGCCAGCGCCTGCTCCAGCCACAGCCAGCCGACCACCAGGTGGCCGGTGGCCTCCAGGTAGACGCTGGCGTTGGCCAGCGCCAGGTCCGGGTCGCCGGTGCCCCACAGCGTGGCGGTCACCTCGCCCATCCGGGCCACCGCGGCGTCCAGGTCGGCGGCGAACCCGGCCCACTGCGTGCCGGCGGCGCGGGCCGTCGTCGCGCTGATCGTCTCCCCGAGCAGCCGCAGCCCGGCCCCGTCCTGGGCGACCACCTTGCGGCCGAGCAGGTCCAGCGCCTGGATGCCGTTCGTGCCCTCGTGGATCGGGTTGAGCCGGTTGTCCCGGTAGAACTGCTCGACCGGGTAGTCGCGGGTGTAGCCGTAGCCGCCGTGTACCTGGATGGCCAGGTCGTCGGCGACCGGGCCCCACTGCGAGGGCCAGGCCTTGGCGATCGGCGTCAGGGTGTCCAGCAGCAGGTGGGCGCGGGCGCGCTCCTCCTCGGTCTCCGCGGTCTGCTCCTCGTCGACCAGCCGGGCGCAGTACAACCCCAGGGCCAGGCCGCCCTCGGCGTAGGACTTGGCGGCCAGCAGCATCCGGCGCACGTCGGGGTGCTCGATGATCGGCACGGCGGGGGACGCGGGGTCGTTGGCGCCCGCCGGGCGGCCCTGCGTGCGGGTGCGGGCGTACTCGAGGGCGTGCAGGTAGCCGGTGTAGCCCAGCACGGTCGCGCCCATCCCGACGCCGATCCGCGCCTCGTTCATCATGTGGAACATGTAGGTGAGGCCGCGGTGCGGCTCGCCCACCAGGTGGCCGACGGCGCCGGGCCGGCCGCCCGGGGTGTGCACTCCCTCGCCGAAGTTCAGCAGCGTGTTCGTCGTCCCCCGGTAGCCCATCTTGTGGTTCAGGCCGGCCAGGACGACGTCGTTGCGCTCACCGAGGGTCCCGTCCTCGTTCACGAGGAACTTCGGGACGACGAACAGCGAGATGCCCTTCACCCCGGGCGGGCCGCCGGGGATCTTGGCCAGGACCAGGTGGACGATGTTCTCGGTCAGCTCGTGGTCGCCGCCGGAGATCCACATCTTGTTGCCGGTCAGCCGGTACGTGCCGTCGTCCTGCGGCACGGCCTTCGTGGTGATGTCCGCGAGCGACGAGCCGGCCTGCGGCTCCGACAGCGCCATCGTCCCGAACCAGCGGCCCTCGATCTCGGGGCGCACGTAGGTGTCGATCTGCTCCCGGCTGCCGTGGGCGAGCAGCAGTCGGGCGTTGCTCATGGTGAGGAACGGGTAGGCCGACGTGCCGACGTTGGCGGCCTTGAACCAGGCGAAGACCGCCTGGCCGACGACGTGCGGCAGCTGCATGCCGCCGTACTCCTCGTCGAACTCCCCGGCCATCAGCCCGGCCTCGACGAAGACGTCGAGCGCCTGCTTCACCTCGGGGATCAGCACGGCCCTGCCGTCGACCATCCGCGGCTCGTTCTCGTCGGCCTTCCGGTTGTGCGGCGCGAAGTGGTCGGTGGCGATCTGCTCGGCGAGGTCGAGCACCGCGTCGAAGGTCTCCCGCGAGTGCTCGGCGTAGCGCGGGCGCTTCACCAGGCCCTCGACGTCCAGCCACTCGTGGAGCAGGAAGTCGAGGTCGCGGCGGGACAGGATCAACGACGAGCGCACGACGCCTCCATGCGGGACGGCAGGGACCCGGGTCACGTCCGCCCGGTGCCGCCACAGTAGGACGTGGTGGGGACGGCGGGCCGCGGGCCTGCGGGCGACCTCCCGTCCGGTTCGTGCCGTCGGCGTCCTGGGTAGCCCGCGCCCACACACGTCGACGCCGGGAGGACGCGTCATGGCCGTGCCCAGGATCCTCGACTCCCTGCGGGGAGCCGCCACGGAGGCAGGAGGGGCGCTGCTCGGCCGCCTCCAGCACGTGCGGCTGCCCGGCCTGGGGCAGTCCTCGACCACCGAGGACCCCGAGACCGCCGCCCGCCGCTGGCGGGCGGTCACCGTGCTGTGCTCGCCGGAGCAGGTGGGCACGGGGGCGGACCTCCCCGCACCGCTGGCCGCGCTCGGCGACCGCGTCGAGCTGCGCATCACGCCCGCGCCCGGCGACCGCGGCACCGAGCTCGCCGCGCGCTACCGGGACCGGCCGTCGGATGACGACCTGCGTGCGCTGCGATCCGCGCTGCGGGAGAGCAAGCAGCTGATCGAGGTGGGCGAGGTGCTGCGGGTGGACCCCGCGCCGCACGGGGTCCGCCGGCCGACGCCGCAGGGGGCGGCGCTGGAGGGGATGACCCGGCGCGCCGGGGGAGAGGGTGTGCTGTGAGGGCGGCGACCTGGACCGGGGTCAACGAGGTGTCGGTGGAGACCGTCCCGGACCCGCAGATCCTCAACGACCACGACGTCATCCTGCGGGTGCGGCGCACCACCACCTGCGGCTCGGACCTGCACCTGCTCGGCGGCTACATCCCGTTCATGCGGGTCGGCGACGTGCTCGGCCACGAGTTCATGGGCGAGGTGGTCGAGGTCGGCAGGGGCGTACGAGAGCGGAAGGTGGGCGACCGCGTCGTCGTCAACTCGTTCATCGCCTGCGGGCACTGCTGGTACTGCAGGCAGGAGCTCTACAGCCTCTGCGACAACGGCAACCCCAACCCGGGGATCACCGAGTCGCTGTGGGGCCAGAGCCCGGGCGGCTGCTTCGGCTACTCGCACGCGATGGGCGGCTGGGCGGGCAGCCACGCGGAGTACGTCCGGGTCCCGTACGCCGACGTCGGCGCCTTCGTCGTCCCGGAGGAGGTGAGCGACGAGCGGGCGCTGTTCGCCTCCGACGCGGTCTCCACCGGCTGGATGGGCGCCGACCTGGCCGGCACGAAGCCGGGGGACGTCGTCGCGGTGTGGGGCGCCGGCGGGGTCGGTCAGATGGCGGCCCGGGCCGCGATGCTGTTGGGCGCCGAGCGGGTGTACGTCATCGACCGGCTGCCCGAGCGGCTGGCCCAGGTCCGCGAGCACGTCGGCGCCGAGACGATCGACTACTCGCGGACCGACGTCCTGGCCGAGCTGCGCGAGGTGACCGGTGGCCGCGGGCCCGACGTCTGCATCGAGGCGGTCGGCATGGAGGCGCACAGCTCGGGCATCCAGGGTGCCTACGACCAGGTCAAGCAGCAGCTGCGGCTGCAGACCGACCGGCCCTCCGCCGTCCGGGAGGCGATCCTGGCCTGCCGCAAGGGCGGCAGCGTCTTCGTGCTCGGCGTCTTCGCGCTGATGGTGGACAAGTTCCCGCTCGGCGCGCTGATGAACAAGGGCCTGACCGTGCGCGGCGCCCAGGTGCACGGTCAGCGCTACATGCCGCGGATCCTCGAGCACATGGCCCGCGGCGAGCTCACCACCGAGCACCTGGCCACCCACGTGATGCCGCTGGAGGAGGCGCCGCGGGGCTACCGGATGTTCAAGGACAAGACCGACGGCTGCGTGCGTTCGGTCTTCGTGCCCTGAGAACACGGCAGTGGCCCTCTCCCGTCACGGGAGAGGGCCACTGCCGTGTGTCCGTCGGTCAGGCGCGGGGCGATGCGTTCCCGGGCCGGCCGAGCGGGGGAGCGGTGGACGTCGGTGCCGCGGCGCCGACCGCCTGCGTGGCCTGCTCGGCCGGCTCGTCCGCGGCCGGGTCCCCGGTCGTCTGCCGCGCCGCCTCGCGAGCGGCCTGTATGCCGGACTTGTCCGACAGGGCGAGCTGCGGCAGGAACAGGAACACGAAGAACCCGAGGGCGACGACGACCGCGGCGATGAGGAACACCAGGTCGATGGAGTCGGAGAAGCCGGTCTTGAAGGGCAGCGCGAGGTAGTCGGGCAGCTCCTGGATGAACGAGGTGTCCGACAGGTCCGTGCCGGCCGGCAGCTGACCGCTCTGCAGCGCCTGCGCCACACGCGGGTCGCCGGCCGCCGTCTCGGCGACCGACTGCTCGATCTGCCCCGGCAGCCGGCTGAACAGCAGGGAGAGGAAGGCGGCGGTGCCAATCGTGCCGCCCATCTGCCGGAAGAAAGTCACCGAGGAGGTGGCCACGCCCATCTCCCCCGGGGAGACGGCGTTCTGCACCGCGAGCACCGCTGGCTGGAAGTTGAAGCCGAGGCCCACGCCGAGCATGACCATGAACGGCACCAGCGCCCAGATCGAGGTCTCGGCGCCGACGATGAAGGACATCGACACCAGGGCCACGGTCATCAGGACGGTGCCGGCCAGCGGGAAGACCCGGTACCGACCGGTCCTCGAGATCGCGATGCCCGAGCTCATGGCGCCGGTCATGATCCCGGCGACCAGCGGGATCATCTGCAGGCCGGCGACGGTCGCGCTCGAGCCGTGCACGATCTGCAGGTACTGCGGGAGGAGCAGCAGGCCGCCGAACATGCCGGCACCCACCACCACGCTGCCCACGCTGGCGACCGTGAAGCTGCGGTTGCGGAACAGTCGCAGCGGCAGCAGTGCCTCGTCGCGGTAGGCCCGCTCGGCCAGGACGAACGCGACGAAGCCGACGGCGCCGATGGCGTAGCAGACCAGCGCGCGGCCCGACGTCCAGCCCCAGATCCGGCCCTGCTCGGCGATGATCAGCAGCGGCACCAGGAAGGTGACCAGCGCCAGCGCGCCCGGCCAGTCGATGCGGTGCTCGCGGCGCTCGTACGGCAGGTGCAGCACCTTGAAGACGGCGGCGAAGGCGAGCGCGCCCAGCGGCACGTTGATCAGGAAGATCCAGCGCCAGCCGTCGAGGCCCAGCAGCGAGCCCTGGCCGGCGAAGAAGCCGCCGATGACCGGGCCCAGCACGCTGGAGGTGCCGAAGACGGCCATGAAGTACCCCTGGTACCGGGAGCGCTCCCGCGGCGGCACGATGTCACCGATGATCGCCAACGCCAGCGACATCAGCCCGCCGGCGCCGATGCCCTGCACCGCCCGGTAGGCGGCCAGCTGGTACATCGAGTCGGCGATGCCGCAGAGCACCGAGCCGAGGACGAACACGGCGATCGCGAACAGGTAGAACGGCCGCCGGCCGTAGATGTCGGAGAGCTTCCCGTACAGCGGCGTCGAGATCGTCGAGGTGATGAGGAAGGCCGTGGTCGCCCAGGCCTGCAGGTCGTAGCCCTGCAGGTCGTCGGCGATGGTGCGGATCGCGGTCGCGACGACGGTCTGGTCGAGGGCCGCGAGGAACATCGCGACCATCAGCCCGACGATGATCGTCAGGATCTGCCGGTGGGTGAAGGTGCCGTCCGCGCCGGGTGCGGAGGCCGCCTCCCGGGCGTCCCTCCGCTCGGCCGCACTGGCGCGGGTGCTCTGGCTCATGACTTCTCTCTGCTGGAGGCGACCGGCACGACGGTGGGCTCGGTGGGGAGGGATGCGGCGAGGTCGTCGAGGAGACGACCGAACAGGTGGGTGAGGGCGGTGAGGTCCGCGGCCGGCCAGTCGGCGGTCACGCGGGCCAGGTGGGCCTCGCGCTCGGCGCGGACCTGGGCGAGCGCTGCCCGGCCGGCGTCGGTGACGACCAGCCGGCTGGCCCGTCCGTCGGTCTCGTCGGCGACGCGGTGGACCAGGCCCTGCTCGATCAGCGTGGCCACGTGCCGGCTGACCGTCGAGGGGTCGGCGTGCACGAGCTCGGCCAGGGCACCCTGGCGCAGCGGGCCCAGCCGGTCGAGCGGGAACAGCAGGACCAGTGCCGCCCGGCCCTCGGCGGCCTGACCCGCCTTGAGGGCGTGCACCAGCCGCATGAACCGCGGCAGCTGCTCGCCCAGGGTGCGCAGGTCGGCGAGCCGGTCATCGCCGGGCGCGGCGGGGCCGGGCACGGCGGGGGACGACGGCACGGGCGACTCCCAGGGACGACGGACGGAACGTGCACCGTACAAGCGGTTGTGCCCATCAAGCAACCAGTTGTACGGCGCATGCAAGTGAGGCGGACCACGTCCGCGCGGCGGAGTCCGGTGCGATCCTGGAGACCGCGCCGTCCGCCGTCCGCCCGCGACTGCGCCCCCCTGCCCCGATCGAGGAGACCGTCGTGACCACCCCGCCCGACGACCTGCGCGCGCGGCTGGCCGGTCTGACCCTCGAGGACGAGCACCGGCTCCGCCGCCGGCTCGACGGCACCCGGAAGACGCGGGACGCCGAGGCGCGGGCCCGGCAGCGCGCCAGGATCGCCGCCGACGTCGCGGCCGCCGAGGAGCGGATCGCCCGTCGGCGTGCCGCCGTCCCGACGGTGCGCTACCCGGCCGAGCTGCCGGTCAGCACGCGCCGCGACGACATCGCCGCCGCGCTGCGCGAGCACCAGGTGGTCGTCGTGGCCGGGGAGACCGGGTCGGGCAAGACCACCCAGCTGCCCAAGATCGCCCTCGAGCTCGGCCGCGGCGTGCGGGGCCGGATCGGGCACACCCAGCCGCGGCGGATCGCCGCGCGAACCGTCGCCGAGCGGATCGCCGAGGAGCTGGAGACCCCGCTGGGCGAGGTCGTCGGCTGGAAGGTGCGCTTCACCGACCAGGTCGGCGACACGACGCTGGTGAAGGTCATGACCGACGGCGTCCTGCTGGCCGAGATCGGCCGCGACCGGCTGCTGCGCCAGTACGACACCCTCATCATCGACGAGGCGCACGAGCGCAGCCTCAACATCGACTTCCTGCTCGGGTACCTGGCGCAGATCCTGCCCCGGCGGCCCGACCTCAAGCTGGTCATCACCTCGGCGACGATCGACGTCGAGCGGGTGGCCAAGCACTTCTCGGTCGAGGGAGCCGAGGTCCCGGTCGTCGAGGTCAGCGGGCGCACCTACCCGGTCGAGGTCCGCTACCGCCCGGTGGTCGACCCCGACGATCCGGACGCCGACCCCGACCGCGACCAGGTCACCGCGATCGCCGACGCCGTCGACGAGCTGGTCGCCGAGGGCCCGGGCGACGTCCTGGTGTTCCTCGCCGGCGAGCGGGAGATCCGCGACACCGCCGACGTCCTCGCCGAGCGCCTCCCCTCGGCCGAGGTGCTGCCGCTCTACTCCCGGCTCTCCGCCGCCGACCAGCACCGGGTCTTCGCCCCGCACACCGGACGGCGGATCGTGCTGGCCACCAACGTCGCCGAGACCTCGCTGACCGTGCCGGGCATCCGCTACGTCGTCGACCCGGGCACTGCGCGCATCTCCCGGTACAGCTCCCGGCTGAAGGTGCAGCGGCTGCCGATCGAGCCGATCAGCCAGGCCTCGGCGCGGCAGCGCTCCGGCCGCTGCGGGCGCACCTCCGAGGGCATCGCGATCCGGCTCTACACCGAGGAGGACTTCGAGAGCCGGCCGGAGTACACCGACCCGGAGATCCTGCGCACCAGCCTGGCCTCGGTGCTGCTGCAGATGGCCGCGCTCGATCTGGGCGACGTCGCGGACTTCCCGTTCATCGACCCGCCGGACCGCCGCGCGGTCGCCGACGGCGTGGCGCTGCTCGAGGAGCTCGGTGCCCTCGCCGACGACGGCGCCCTGACCCCGACCGGCCGCGTGCTGGCCGCCCTGCCGCTGGATCCGCGCATGGCCCGGATGGTGGTCGAGGCCGACCGGCGGGGCGTGCTGGAGGAGGTCCTGGTCATCGCGGCCGGGCTGACCATCCAGGACCCGCGCGAGCGGCCCGGCGAGCACCAGCAGGCCGCCGACACCGCGCACGCCCGGTTCGCCGACGAGAACTCCGACTTCCTCGCGCTGCTCAACCTGTGGCGGTACGTCAGCGAGCAGCAGGAGGCGCTCTCGGGCAGCCAGTTCCGCCGCACGCTGAAGCGGGAGTTCCTGCACTACCTGCGCATCCGCGAGTGGCAGGACCTCTACGGCCAGCTGCGCAGCACCGCCCGCCGGCTCGGCATGGGCGTCGGCGAGCTCGCGACCGAGCCCGACGAGCGCGGCATCTCCGCCGCACTGCTGTCCGGGCTGCTGTCGCACGTCGGCCTGCAGGTGGAGGACGCCAAGAACCGTGGTCGCGGGCGGGAGTACCTCGGTGCCCGCAACGCCCGCTTCGTGATCGCGCCGGGCACGCCGCTGGCGAAGAAGCCGCCGCGCTGGGTGGTCGCTGCCGAGCTGGTGGAGACCAGCCGGCTGTTCGCCCGCACCGTCGCCCGCATCGACCCCGAGCTCGTCGAGCGGCTGGCCGACCACCTGGTCAAGCGGCAGTACTCCGAGCCCCGCTGGGACGCCAAGCGCGGCTCGGTCGTCGCCACCGAGCGGGTCACCCTCTACGGCATCCCGCTGGTCGTCGGCCGGCGCGTGCAGTACGGCTCGATCGACCCGGTCGTCTCCCGGGAGCTGTTCATCCGGCACGCCCTGGTCGAGGGCGAGTGGACGACGCACCACCGCTTCTGGCACGACAACCAGAAGGCGATGCAGCGGGTCGCCGAGCTCGAGGAGCGGGCCCGCCGCCGCGACATCCGGGTGGACGACGAGACGCTGTTCGAGCTCTACGACGCCCGGATCCCGGCCGACGTCGTCTCCACCCGGCACTTCGACCGCTGGTGGAAGCGCGCCCGGCACGAGCAACCGGACCTGCTCACCTTCACCCCGGAGATGCTCACCAACGCCGCGGCGGCCGGGCAGGTGCGGGTCGAGGACTTCCCCGACGAGGTGCCGCTGAGCCAGGGGCTCACCCTCCCGCTGTCCTACGCGTTCGCGCCGGGCACCCCGACCGACGGCGTCACCGTCGACGTCCCGTTGGCCGTGCTCGACACCGTCGCGGAGCGGACCGGCGGGGAGTCGCTGGCCTTCACCGTCCCGGGGCTGCGCGAGGAGCTGGTCACCGCGCTGCTGCGCACCCTGCCCAAGCAGCTGCGCCGCGCGCTCGTCCCGATCCCGGACCGGGTGCGCGAGCTGCTGCCGCACATCGCGCCGGCCGAGCCGCTGCTGCCGGCGCTGGAGCGCGAGCTGCGGCGGGCCGCGGGGGTCGTCGTCCCCCCGGACGCCTGGACTCCGGACCAGGTGCCCGACCACCTGCGGGCCACCTTCCGGGTCGTCGACGACCGGCACCGGCCGCTGGCCACCGGCAAGGACCTACGGGCGCTCAAGGTCCAGGTGGCGCCGCAGGCCCGCGCCAGCCTGGCCGCAGCCGCCTCCGACGTCGAGCGCACCGGGCAGACCGCGTGGACGTTCGGCACGCTGCCGCGCACCGTCGAGGTCCGTCGGGGCGGGCACGTGGTCACCGCGTACCCGGCGCTGGTCGACGAGGGGACGACGGTCGGCGTCCGCGTGGTCGCCACCGAGGTCGAGGCCGCCCGGCTGACCTGGCGCGGAGCGCGGCGGTTGCTGGTGCTCGTCACCGGCTCGCCCACCCGCCAGGTGGTGAAGGGGATGTCCCCGACCACCCGGCTCGCGCTGCAGTTCAACCCGGACGGCGAGATCCCCGCGCTGGTCGACGACTGCGTGGACGCGGTCGCCGACGAGCTGATCGCCGCCATCGGCGGGCCGCCGCGCGACCAGGCCGGCTTCGCCGCCCTGGTGCAGACCGCCCGCGCCCAGCTGCTGCCGCTGACCACCGACACCGTGCGGCGGGTCGAGGCGGTGCTCGTGCAGGCCCGCGAGGTCGCCGTCGCCATCGGTGCGGCGCCCGGACGGCGGGTGCCCGAGGCGGCGATCGCCGACCTGCGCCGGCAGATGGGCGGCCTGCTGCACCGCGGCTTCGTCGCCGCGGCCGGACGGCGCCGGCTGCCGGACCTGGTGCGCTACCTGAAGGGGATGGCGCACCGGCTGGAGAAGCTGCCGGCCAACGCGGTGCGCGACGAGCTGTGGATGCAGCAGGTCGCGGCGGTGACGGCCGAGTACGAGCAGTTGCGCGCCCAGGTGCCGTCGACCGGCGCGCCGGACGACCCGGTCGCCCGGGTCCGCTGGATGCTCGAGGAGCTGCGGGTCAGCCTGTTCGCACAGGGCGTCGGCACCCCGCGCCCGGTCTCTGAGCAGCGGGTCTACAAGGCCATCGACGCGCTCATCGCCTGAAGGACCCCGTCCTCCCCACCCTTCGCCAGCTCACGGCGGGGCCCGGGACGGGGCCGACGTGCGGCGGTTTCCGCGGAAACCGCCGAGACGTCAGGCCTGGGCGGCGGTTTCCGCGGAAACCGCCGGGAGATCAGGCTTGAGGGCTGCGGGCGCGCTCGCGCAGCAGGGCGGAGATCCGCTGCCGGGTGACGCCGAACATGGCGGCGATCCGGTTGATGCTGACCTGCTCGGAGGCCAGCGCGTGCGCCTGCTCGCGCCGCCAGGCACCCCCGGCGCTGGCCAGGGCCGCCATCACCGAGCTGATCTGCTCGACGACCAGCGGGCGGGACTCGGCGGTGACGATGTCCAGCCAGGCACGCCCGCTCTGCCGCTCCTCGAGCAGCTTCTCGGCGCGCACGCGGGCGCCGCCCAGTTCGGTCATGCAGTCGTCCAGCACGGCCATGAGCTCGTTGAGGGCTCGGACGGCCGGGTCCTGCTCGGTGCGCTCGGTCGACACGGGCCCTCCGACTCTGGTGGGGGATGGATGTAGGCAACCCAGTTGCTCACTATCCATAGTTGCGCGTCGGAGCGCAAGGCCCGTGACACGCAACCTCCCTCGCGGAGCAATGGTCGTTGCATGCAACCAGTGTGACGGATAAGTTGTGTGCAACGGGGTGGTGCGACGCGTGGTCTGCGCCCACGGGTTCGCGTGCGCTCGGAACCCCGACGACGAGGGGAGACCCGATGTCCACGCTCACCGCCGCCGTCGACCTGAGACCCGTGCCGGCCAGCGTCCCGGTCGCCCGGCACCTCGTGCTCGACCTGCTGGGTGCCTGGAGCGCGGCGCACGACGCCGGTGACGCCGCGCTCCTCGTGACCGAGCTCGTCGCCAACGTCGTCGACCACGTCGCCGGCGAGGCCTCCTTCACCCTCGAGCTCTCGCTGTCCGAGGACTGGCTGCGCATCACGGTCGTCGACGGCTCCGCCCTCCGCCCGGTCGTGCGGGACCTCGAGGCCGGCGCCCCCCGGGGACGCGGCATGCGACTGGTGGAGAGCATCGCCGACCGCTGGGGGGTCGAGGAGCACGGCGACGGCAAGGCCGTGTGGTTCGAGCTCGCGGCCCCGCTGCCGTAGCCCCTGGCCGGGGGTTTGCCGACGACGGCTCCCGGGGACCGGCGGGAGGACCGATCGATCGAGGAGGAGACGGCATGAGCGAGCCGAACGGCAACACCTACAGCGCGGGCGAGGGGCTCTCCGACGAGGAGATGGTGCGCACCGTCGCCGAGCAGACCGACAGCATCTCCGAGCACGCCGACGAGGCGGGCAAGGACTGGGACGGCGATGCCAGCAAGGCGCCCGACCCCAACGCCGACCCCGCCGGCTGATCCCCCAGCGAACCTCCGCCGGGCGTGACCGACAGGTCGCGCCCGGCGTCCTCTTTCAGACGGGGCTGGCCGCCCGCGGCCGCTCGCCGGTGGTGAGGACCTCGTCGCGCGCGGCCCCCCAGCCGGCCCACGTCATCGGCACCAGGCAGGCGACGAGCAGCAGCACCGGGACGGTCCAGCCGCCGGTGAGGTCGTAGAGCCAGCCCAGTGCCAGCGGGCCGACGGCCGCCATCAGGTAGCCCACGCACTGGGCGACCCCGCCGAGCCGGGCCGCGGTCAGCGGGGTGGGGCTGCGCAGCACGATGAGCGTGAGCGCCAGGGCGAAGCCGCTGCCCTGAGCCAGGCCGAAGGCGGCGACCCAGACCAGCGTGCCCTGCCCGGGCGCCAGCAGCAGGCCCCCGAGGCCGACGACGTAGGTGGCGAGGACGGCGAGCACCAGCGGGCGCTGGCCGCGCATCCGCCCGGCCTGGGCCGGTGCCAGCAGCGCGCCCACCGCGCCGACGACGTTGCTCAGCCCGAGCAGCAGGCCGCCCTCGGACACCGGCACCCCGGCGTCGGCCAGCAGCGTCGGCAGCCAGGCGCTGATCGAGTAGAACGGCACGCTCTGCAGGCCGATGAACACCGTCACCCGGCGGGCCAGCGGTTGGCGCAGCAGCGACCAGGACCCGCCGCCGGGCACCGCGTCCCGGGCGGCCCGGTGCCCCCGGCCGGTGCCGGCGACCGGCAGCCACAGCGCCAGGGCGGCCAGCGCGAGCGCCAGCCAGCCGGCCAGCCCGCCGCGCCACCCCCAGCCCACGGCCGCGGCGAACGGGACGGTGGCCGCGGCCCCGACGGCCGCCCCGACGTTGAGCGACGCGGAGTACAGCCCCATCACCAGGCCGGGCCGCGCCGCCTCGCGCTTGACGTAGGCCGGCATGAGCACGTTGGCGACGGCGATCGCCGCGCCCGCCAGCAGGCTGCCGGCGTACAGCAGGGCCACGGGCTCGAACAGCCGCAGCGCGATGCCCGCGGCCAGCACGAGCAGCGACGCCGCGACGGCCGACTCCAGCCCCACCCGGCGGGCGATCCGCGGGGCGAGCGGGGCGAAGGCGCCGAAGCAGAGCACCGGCAGCGTGGTGAGCAGCCCCGCCATCGCCGGGGACAGGCCGGTGTCGGCCCGCAGGTCGCCCAGCAGCGGGGCCACGGCGACGACAGCCGGCCGCTGGTTGAGCGCGACGGCGACGACCGCGGCCACGAACAGCAGCGCCGCCCAGCGGGAGCGCGTCGTCCCCGTCACCTCACCCACGACCGGCCTGGAGGCAGACCCCTGCCCCGCCCCGCTCGCAGGCTCACGGGACGCCGGGCAGGGGCCGCCTCCTCGGCCCGGCCCCCTGCAGGGTCCTGCCACGAGGGGTGGGCAGGACGGGGTCCTCGTTCAGCCGGCAGGGGTGAGCATCCCGGCGCCGACGGTGGCATTGGTGGCCTCGTCGACGAGGATGAAGCGGCCGGTCACCCGGTTGCGGGTGTAGTCGTCGACGAACAGCGGCTGGGTGACCCGCAGGCGGACCCGGCCGATGTCGTTGAGGCCCAGCTCGGTGGCCTCCCGGTCGCGGTGCAGGGTGTTCACGTCGAGCCGGTAGGCCAGCTCCTTGACCATCGCGCGCGCCGTGCGGGTGGTGTGCTTGACCGTGATCCGCTGCCGCGGCCGCAGCGGCTCGTCGGTCATCCAGCAGACCAGCGCGTCGAGGTCCTGCGTGGCCGTCGGGGCGTTCTCCGGCTTGCTGACCAGGTCGCCGCGGGAGACGTCGAGGTCGTCGGCCAGCCGCAGCGTCACCGCCATCGGCGGGAACGCCTCGTCCACCGGGCCGCGGGGGCCGTCGATGCCGACGATCGTCGTGGGCAGGCCGCTGGGCTGCACCATGACCTCGTCGCCGACCCGGAAGACCCCGCTGGCGACCGTGCCGGCGTAGCCGCGGTAGTCGTGGTGCTCCTCGGTCTGCGGCCGGATGACGTACTGCACCGGGAACCGCGCGTCGGTGAGGTTGCGGTCGCTGGCAACGTGCACGTGCTCGAGGTGGTGCAGCAGCGTCGGCCCCTCGTACCAGGGCGTGTTCGCCGAGTGGGTGACGACGTTGTCGCCGTGCAGCGCCGAGATGGGGACGACGGTCAGGTCCGGCACGCTGAGCTTGGCCGCGAACGCGCTGAACTCGTCGGCGATCGCCTCGAAGACCCCCTCCGACCAGTCGACCAGGTCCATCTTGTTGACCGCGACGACCAGGTGCGGCACCCGCAGCAGGGAGGCGAGGAAGGCGTGCCGGCGGCTCTGCTCGACCATGCCCTTGCGGGCGTCGACCAGCACGATGGCCAGGTCGGCGGTCGAGGCGCCGGTGACCATGTTGCGCGTGTACTGAACGTGGCCCGGGGTGTCGGCCAGGATGAACGTGCGCCGCGGGGTGGCGAAGTAGCGGTAGGCGACGTCGATGGTGATGCCCTGCTCGCGCTCGGCGCGCAGGCCGTCGGTGAGCAGCGCGAGGTCCACGTGGTCGCCCTTGCTGGCGCGGGCCACGGCCTCGTACTGGTCCTCGAAGATCGCCTTGCTGTCGTAGAGCAGCCGGCCGATCAGCGTGCTCTTGCCGTCGTCCACCGAGCCCGCGGTGGCGATGCGCAGGATGTCCTTGCGCGCGGTGGCGAGCTCGACGGCGTGCTCGGCGACGGGGGAGTGCACGTCGACCGGCTCGTCGGCGTCTGTCACGGTCGGGTACGTCTCGGGAGCCATCAGAAGTAGCCCTCCTTCTTCCGGTCCTCCATGGCGGCGTCGCTGACCTTGTCGTCGCCCCGGGTCGCGCCCCGCTCGGTCATCCGGGTCACCGCGATCTCGGCGATGACCTCCTCGACCGTGGTGGCCTCCGAGCGGACGGCGGCGGTGAGGTTCGCGTCGCCGACGGTGCGGTACCGGACCGTCGCGCGGAACGGCTGCTCGCCGTCCCTGGGGCGGATGAACTCGTTGACCGCGTAGAGCATCCCCTGACGCTCGACGACCTCCCGCTCCTGGGCGAGGTACAGCGGCGGGATGGCGATCTGCTCGCGGAGGATGTACTGCCAGATGTCCAGCTCGGTCCAGTTCGACAGCGGGAAGACGCGGATCGACTCACCGAGGTGGATGCGGCCGTTGTAGAGGTCCCACAGCTCGGGACGCTGGTTCTTCGGGTCCCACTGGCCGAACTCGTCGCGGAAGGAGAACACCCGCTCCTTGGCGCGCGCCTTGTCCTCGTCGCGGCGGGCGCCGCCGAACAGGGCGGTGAAGCCGTGCTGCTCGACCGCGTCGAGCAGCACCGGGGTCTGGATGCGGTTGCGGGAGCCGTTCGGCTCCTCCTTGACCAGGCCCTTCGCCATGGCCTCGGGCACCGAGGCGACGATCAGCTGCACGCCGAGCTCGGCGACCCGCTTGTCCCGGAACTCCAGCACGTCGGGGAAGTTCAGCCCGGTGTCGACGTGCATGACCGGGAAGGGGATGCGGGCCGGCGCGAACGCCTTGCGGGCCAGCTCCAGCATCACGATGGAGTCCTTGCCGCCGGAGAAGAGCAGCACCGGGCGCTCGAGCTCCGCGGCCACCTCGCGGATGACGTGAATGGACTCGGCCTCCAGCGTCTCCAGCTGGGAGAGCCGGTAGTCAGGGATGCTCACGCGCTCGGTGCTCCGGAGGGTCGGGGACAGGGCTCGAGCCAGCACCAACCGCACCGGCCCGGGGAGGATTCCCGCCCCCAGTCTCCGCCATCGCGCTACGCGGTCGGCGGTGACCCCGGTCGCACCGCCGCCAGCAGCGGGTCGGCCAGCTCGGGGCGGCACACCAGCAGGTCCGGCAGCCACGCGTCCGGGCCGTTGTAGACCAGCGGCGAGCCGTCGAGCCGGACGGCGGTGAGCCCCGCGGCCCGGGCGACGGCGACCGGCGCGGCCGAGTCCCACTGGTACATGCCGCCGGCGTGCACGTAGGCGTCGGCCTCGCCGCGGACGACGGCGGTCACCTTCCACCCGGCCGAGCCCATCGGCACCAGCTCGGCGTCGAGGGCGGCCGCCGCGGTGGCGGCGATCTCGGGCGGGCGGCTGCGGCTGACCGCGATCCGGGGCCGGCCGTCCCCCGGCGCGGGCACCACCGGCGCGGGGTCGGTGACCAGCACCGCGCCCAGCGCGGGCAGCGCCACGGCGGCGGCCGTCAGCTCACCCGCCGCCCACAGCGCCACGTGCACCGCCCAGTCCGGCCGCGGCGTCTCGCCGTACTCCCGGGTGCCGTCGAGGGGGTCGACGATCCACACCCGGTCGGTGTTCAGCCGGCGGCGGTCGTCGACGGCCTCCTCGCTGAACACGGCGTCGTCCGGACGCTGCTCGGCCAGCACGCCGGCGATCGCGGCCTGCGCACCGGCGTCGCCGGCGTCCCCGAGCTCCCGGCCGGTGAGCCGGCCCTCCGCGCGCAGCCGGGTGAGGACGGCGGCGGCCGCCCGGGCCGCGGCGGCGGCGACCTCGACGTCGGTCACGAGCGGTCGGCCAGGGCCGTGGCGTCGGTGGGGCGCCCCGGTGGCCGGTGCCGGCCGGAGGCGTCCGTGATGCCGCCGAAGTAGTCGGCGTGCCGCTCCTCGCGCGGCATGACGAACACGCCCCGGGCCTCGACCAGCGTCCGGTCGGGCGCCGCCGCGGTCGCGATCGTGCCGGTGACGACGCACTTGCGGCCGGCGGCCTCGGTGACCTGCGCCTGCATCGTCAGCGGCGTCGACAGCGGCACCGGCTGGCGGTAGTCCACCTCCAGCCGGACGGTCATGCCCCACAGCCCCGCGGCGATGGCGGCCGAGCCGAGCAGCTGGTCCATGAGCAGGCTGCTCATCCCGCCGTGCACGTAGCCGGGCGGCCCCTCGTAGGCCGGCCCGAGCAGGGCCTCGCCGACGACGCCGCCGTCGACCGGGCGGATCCGCACCGGCGGGGCCAGCGCGCTGCCCACGCCGCTCACCGGGTTGTAGACGCGACGGAAGACCAGCGGGTCGTCGAGCACGGGCAGCTGGGTCGCCGGCCGCTGCGCGGCGGCCAGGCGGGCGGTGACGGCCCGGGCGTCGGCCGCCGCGGCCCGCAGCTGGTCGGCCGGGACGGTGGTGAGCACGGAGGCGTCCACCAGCTCCCGCAGGGCCGTGCCGAGTTCGGTCACCGCGGCCATCAGGTCGGCGTCGTAGGGCTGCCCGCCCGCGTCGGAGGTCACCCGCGGACGGTAACCGGACCGCCTGCGGGCTCAGGCCGCCGATCCGTCCGGCACCGGCGGGGCCGACGGGCCCGGGCCGGAGCGGGGCAGCCGGACGGTGAACGCCGCGCCCCGGCCGAGGGCGGTGTCCAGATGCACCGTGCCGCCGTGCGCGGCGACCAGCGCGCTGACGATGGCCAGCCCCAGCCCGGTGCCGCCCGCCGTCCGGGCGCGGGACGGGTCGGCGCGGTAGAAGCGCTCGAACACCCGCGCGGCGTCCTCGGGGGCCATGCCCGGACCCCGGTCGGCCACGCGCAGCACGACCACGCCGCCGTCGTCGCCGTCCGCCGTCCCGTCGGCAGGCGCCGGCTCGTCGGAGATGTTCACCGTGACCGGCGCGGTCGGCGGGGTGTGCACCAGCGCGTTGGTCACCAGGTTGCCGACGACCTGGCGCAGCCGGGCCTCGTCGCCCAGGACCACGGGCACCTCGCTGAGCGACTCGTCGAGGTGCAGGGTGATCGGCCGGTCGGGCTGGACGGCGCGGGCGTCGTGGACGGCGTCGCCGGCGACCTCGGCCAGGTCGACCGGGGTGATCGTCAGCGGGCGCTGCTGGTCCAGGCGGGCCAGCTGGAGCAGGTCCTCGACCAGCACCCCCATCCGGGCGCCCTCGGACTCGATCCGCTGCATGAGCCGCGCGGTCTCCTCCGGGCTGCCCACCGCGCCCTGCCGGTAGAGCTCGGCGAAACCGCGGATCGAGGTCAGCGGGGTGCGCAGCTCGTGGCTGGCGTCGGCGACGAACCGGCGCATCCGGGTCTCCGAGGCGCGGGCCTGCTCCTCGGAGGCCTGCTGCGCCCGGAACCCGTGCTCGATGCGGCCGAGCATCCCGTTGAGCGCGGTGGCGAGCCGGCCCACCTCGGTGCGGTCGTCGCCGGCCGGCACGCGCTGGGAGAGGTCGCCGGCGGCGATCGCGGCGGCCGTGCGCTCCACCTCGGTGAGCGGGCGCAGGCTGTTGCGGACCAGCACGTAGGCGGCGGCCCCGAGGACGGTCAGCACGACCAGGCCGACGATCACCTCGATGGCGACCAGCCGGCCGATGACCCGCTCGTCGCGGCCGAGGTCCCCGCCGACGACCAGGGTGTAGCCGCCGCCGAGGTCGGAGGTCAGCAGCTGCCAGTCGCCGTCCTTGGACCAGGTGTGCGGCCGGCCGCCGGACGGGACCGCGTCGTCGTCGACGTCGGGCAGGTCCCCGGCCTTCGGCGGGGGGACGTAGACGACGGTGAGGTCCTCGGAGCCCGGCGCCAGGCAGCCGACGAGGTAGCCGGCGGGCATGGTGCGGTCCA
Source organism: Geodermatophilus chilensis (assembly GCF_002802985.1). Taxonomy (GTDB): domain Bacteria; phylum Actinomycetota; class Actinomycetes; order Mycobacteriales; family Geodermatophilaceae; genus Geodermatophilus; species Geodermatophilus chilensis. The sequence continues at coordinate 22,603 of NZ_NVPT01000074.1, forward strand.
CGCCGTCGAGGCAGGCGTCGAGCACCATGCGGTCGGTCGCGTAGTCGTCGACGACCTGCCGGAGCTCGTCCTCCTGCTGGTCGGCCAGGTAGTGCTGCAGCATCCGCGTCGCGGCGAAGCCGGTGGCGGTCAGCGCGACGCCGACCAGCGCCACGATCAGCGCGACCAGGGTGATCCGCAGGGGCAGGCGCGTCCCGCGACGGCCCGGGCGGAGGGACGTCGTCACGTCCCGCGGGGCAGCCGCAGCGTGTAGCCCACGCCGCGGATGGTGTGCAGCAGCCGCGGCTCGGTGGTGTCGACCTTGCGGCGCAGGTAGGAGATGTAGGACTCGACGACGTTGGCGTCGCCGTTGAAGTCGTAGTTCCACACGTGGTCGAGGATCTGCGCCTTCGACAGCACGCGCCCGGCGTTGGCCATGAGGTAGCGCAGCAGCTTGAACTCGGTCGGCGACAGGCTGACCACCTGGCCGGCCTTGACCACCTCGTGCGACTCCTCGTCGAGCTCGATGTCGGCGAAGGACAGCCGCGGCGCGTCGGCGGGGCGCTGCGGCCCGGTGCTGCGGCGCAGCACCGCCCGGATGCGGGCGAGCACCTCGTCGAGGCTGAACGGCTTGGTGACGTAGTCGTCACCGCCCAGGGTCAGCCCGGACACCTTGTCCTCCGCCGCGTCGCGCGCGGTCAGGAACAGCACGGGGGTGTGCCGGCCGCTCTCCCGCAGCCTGCGGACGACGCCGAAGCCGTCCAGCCCCGGCATCATCACGTCGAGGACCAGCAGGTCGGGGCGGAAGGACGCCGCCATCGCCAGCGCCTGCTGCCCGTCGGCGGCCGTGGCCACCTCGAAGCCCGCGTAGCGGAGGCTGGCCGACAGCAGCTCGCGGATGTTGGGCTCGTCGTCGACCACGAGGAGGCGGGCCTCCGGGCCTGTGCTCCTGCCGGTGCTGGTCACAGCACCTCCCGTCGAACGCGCTGCGGTGGTCATGTCACGAGGATGGGGGGCGCTGCTGGAGCAGCCCTGGGCGTTCCCTGTGAGGAGTCTGGACGGCGGGTCCCGTCCCGAGCGTGGGAGGGGTGGGGAGGACGGCGGCCCCCTGCAGGGTCCCGCCGCGAGCCCGCGAGTGGCGGCGGGCAAGGGGTCCGCTTTCAGCCGCCCATCGCCCGGCCGCGCCGCCAGTAGCCGATCGCGTGGTGCTGCGCCCGGCCCAGCCCCCATCGGCCACGCAGGTCGGCGCGCACCGCGCGCACGGTCGCCGATTCCGCGGCCACCCAGGCGAAGAGGTCCTCGCCCTCGGGTCGCTCCAGCGCCGCGACGGCGTCGGCCAGCAGCGTGCTCTCGCCGGGTGGGGTGCCCTCGCGGTGCAGCCAGCGGACCGCCACCCCCTCCGGCGCCGGGACCGGCTGCTCCTCGGCGGCGTCGGCGACCTCCACCAGCGCGACGCCGCGGGTCGCCGGCGGCGCCGCCGCGAGGATGCGGGTGATCGCCGGCAGCGCCGTCTCGTCGCCGGCCAGCAGCAGCCACCCGGCCGGGCGGTCACCCAGCGGGCCGCCGCCGGCGACGGCGACCGTCGTCCCCGGGACGGCGGCACCGGCCCAGGTCGCCGCTGGGCCGTCGCCGTGCAGCACGAAGTCGATCTCCACCTCGCCGCGCTCGGCGTCCTGCCGGCGGGCGGTGTAGCTGCGCAGGCTCACCCCGTGCGCGCCCTCGGGCCAGACGATTCGCCCGTCCCGCTGCACCGTCGGCCAGCGCGGCGCCGGGTCGCCGACCCGGGGGACCAGCAGCGAGATCGTGGGGCCGGCCGCCGCGGCCGCCGCCGGCGTGCCGGCGAGCACGATGCGGCGGACCGACGGGGTGACGTCGTGCACCGAGGTCACGGTGAGGACGTCGACCGGCCGGGTCGGGTCAGGGGCGGTCACGGGCCCCGAGCCTAGATGCGGGCCGACCCGGCCGACCCCGGGGGAATGGGGTCGACCGGGCCGGCGATCGAGGACGGAGGAGTCACGCTGCGTGTCCGCGCACCCGGCTCTGAGCAGCGACAACGGCGTGTCGCTCCCCGTCGGACAGGACGCTACGTGACGAACGGGCCCGCGTCAGCGCCCGCACGGGTGATCGGGCCCCCGTACGGGTGATGTGTGTCCGGCGTCCGCGCCGGGCAGAGGCGGGGGGACCGCGCCGAGCACCCGGGGAGGGCCACGTGTCGGACGACGTCGAGAAGGATGACCACGTCACCTGGAAGAGCCACGGCCAGGAGGTCGAGGGCACCGTCAAGCGCAAGATCACGTCCGAGACGGAGGCGGCCGGCCGGAAGGTCAAGGCCAGCGAGGACGAGCCGCAGTACGAGGTCGAGAGCGACAAGAGCGGCAAGACCGCGGTGCACAAGCCCGCGGCCCTGCACGAGAAGTGACCGGCGCAGCACACATGACGGCACCAGGAGGAGGACGACCGTGAGCGAGACCGAAGACCAGTTCGCCGGGACGGCGGCCCGCAGCACCAAGCACAGCCCACGCGTCGACGAGGAACTCGAGCACGAGATCCAGGGGATGCTCAAGGCCGAGCACGCCACCCGCGCCCACGAGTGGCGCGAGGTCGAGCCGATCGCCGAGGGTGATCCCGACATCACCGCCGATCCCGCCGGCACGCTGGTCGGTGGCGTCCCGGTGGGCATGACCGAGGACGCCGTCGTCGCCCGCGCCGAGCTGGCCCGCTGGCTGGACCGGGCCGACTTCCCGAGCGACGGGCCGGCCCTCGTCGAGGCGGCCCTGGACCACCGGGCGCCCGACGGGGTCGTCGACGAGTTGCGGCGGCTCCCCGAGGGCGAGACCTACGAGCGGATCGGCGACGTCGTCCGCGCACTGGGCTACCCGACCGAGACCTGACCGGCCGCGGCCGGGAGCCGGGCGCACCGGCTCCCGGCCGTCACGCTCCCTCGGCGGCCTCCCGCTCCTCGCCCTCCGCGATCTCCTCCGCGCCCCGCCGGCGCAGCAGCCGCGAGCCGGGGAAGCCCTTCACCACGTGCCGCAGGTCCTGCATGGTGTCGAGCAGGTCGTGCACGTCCTCGCCGACCGACCCCAGGGACCCGATCACCGGCAGGATGTCCTCGTCGAGGTGCGTCATCAGCTGGGGCAGCCGGTCGATGAAGGTCACGACCGCCTCGACCTCGGCCGGGTCGATGCTCGCCGCGAGGCGGCCCACCGCCGGGGCCAGGGCCAGCAGCGGCTCCTGGAAGACGTCGACCATGGGGTCGACCCGGCCCAGCAGCCCGTCGGCCCGGGTCACCGCGCCGTCCGCGGCGGAGATCGTCCCGCCGACCGCGGCGATCGCCGCGTCGGCCTTCTCGCGTGTCGCCCCGACGCCCGTGATGGCCTCGTCGGCTTTCTGGCGGGTGGTGCCGACCGCGGCGATGGCCTCGTCGGCCTTCTGCTGGGTCTCGCCCACGGCGGCGATGGCGTCGTCGGCCTTCTCGCGTGTCGCCCCGACGCCCGTGATGGCCTCGTCGGCTTTCTGGCGGGTGGTGCCCACGGCGGCGATCGCCGCGTCGGCCTTCTCGCGTGTCGCCCCGACGCCTGTGATGGCCTCGTCGGCCTTCTGGCGGGTGGTGCCGACGGCGGCGATGGCGTCGTCGGCGCTCTGCCGTGTCTGGGCGACCGCAGCGATCGCCGCGTCGGCCTTCTCGCGTGTCGCCCCGACGCCTGTGATGGCCTCGTCCGCCTTCTGGCGGGTGGTGCCGACGGCGGCGATGGCGTCGTCGGCCCTCTGTTGGGTGGCGCCCACGGCGGCGATGGCGTCGTCCGCCCGTCGGCGCGTGCCCTCCACGGACGCGATCGCCACGTCGGCCCGGTCCACGACGTCCTCGATCCGGTCGACGACGGTGGCGACCCGGTCGAGCAGCGACTCCACGCGCCCGACGACGGTCGCCAGCCGCGGGACCAGCGCCAGCGCCTCGGTGACGCCCTCGCGGACTCCCTCGACCGCGGAGATCACGTCGGACGGGCCCGGGACGAACGGCAGCTTCACCTCGGGGACGCTACGACGGCGCGCAGGGTCCTGCCCGCCGATCCCGCGCGTCCGACCCGGCCGGAGGCCTCCGCGCCCGTATCGTGGGTGACTGCCCGACTGCGCAGCGGTACCTCCGCGCGCGAGCCGGGAGCGACGGTGCCCGCCAGGGCGGCAGTTCGACGATGGGAAGTCGGCACGGGTGGGGAACAAGCGCACGCGCGACGAGGCGGGGGAGGCCCGGTCGTCCGGGCGTCTCCGCGGCCGGCGTCGCCCGGCCGCGCCGTCCCCGGCTGCGGGCAGCGGCGCGCCGGCCCGCGAGCCGATCACCGTCGAGCAGCTGATCGCCCGCCAGGGCGGCGAGGTGGGCCGCCGCCGGGCCGCCCGCACCGGCGAGATCCCGCTGCCCCTGGCCACCGGCGAGCGGCCCCCGGAGCGCCGCCGCGGCCTGCCCCCGGTACCGGCTGAGCGCGCGCCGGCCCCCGCCGAACCACCGGCGGCCCGGACGCCCTCGGGACGCCGGTGGTTCGGCGGGGGCCGGCGCGCGCTCAGCCGGTACCGGACCGTTCAAAACATGTAACCCTGGCGGCGACCCATACCGGTTAATACTCACGGTGCATCGTCAATCTAAAAAAAAACCAAGCAGCAAGACATGTAGACATCATAACAATAAATGATAGATGACAATTACAAAGTAACACAAAAATCTCTA
>NZ_NVPT01000075.1 GCF_002802985.1 Geodermatophilus chilensis
TAAGAAGTGAGTCTCTGCTATACGAAGCGATGTGTCGTGTTGTGTGTTAGGACGGCGACGACATGGCGGTACTCGCCTGCAGGCGTCGTCGGTAGCGTCAGCTGTGTATAACAGACAGCCCCCCGGCGGTGCCGGTCGTCGTGCCCGGCGGCGTCGTCCCCCACGACGCCGCCGGTCGATCCGCCGGCGGCTCCGTCCCCCCGTGCGATGGAGACGCCGGCTGTCCTCGGGGCCCCGGTCGGGGCCGGTCTTGCCGCGACGCCGTCGGTTCTCGTCGTCTCGGTGACAGGGAGGACTCTGCTGACCCATCCGCAGGGCACCCGCCGGGCAACCGCAAGAGATCCGCAAGGTGTCGGGGCCGGAAGGGACGGCGTGCGCGCGGGGTTGACCCCCGCGTGGACAGGGACGTCGAGGTCGTCGTCATCGGGGCCGGCCAGGCCGGCCTCAGTGCGGCGCACCACCTCGCGCGGCTGGGGCTCGACCTCGTCGTCCTCGACGCCGAGGCCCGCCCCGGCGGCGCCTGGCAGCACCGCTGGCCCTCCCTGACGCTGGCCCGCACCCACCACGTGCACGACCTGCCCGGCCTGCCGTTCCCACCGGCGGGGGACGACGTCCCGGCCGCCGACGCGGTGCCCGCCTACTTCGCCGACTACGAGCGGCACTTCGCGCTGCCGGTGCACCGGCCGGTCCGGGTCCGCGCCGTCCGCCCCACCAGCGACGACCGGTTCCGCGTCGAGACCACGGACGGCGAATGGACCGCCTCCGCCGTCGTCAACGCCACCGGCACCTGGACCCGGCCGTTCGTGCCGCGCTACCCGGGGCAGGAGGTCTTCCGCGGTCGCCAGCTGACCCCGGTCGACTACCGGGGCGCCGCGGAGTTCGCCGGTCGGTCGGTGGTCGTGGTGGGTGGCGGCGCCTCGGCGGTGCAGCTGCTCGGGGAGATCGCCGAGGTCGCCGACACGACCTGGGTGACCCGGCGCCCACCGGTGTGGCGTGAGGAGCCGTTCGGCCCGGACGAGGGACGGGCGGCGGTCGCGCTGGTCGAGGACACCGTCCGCGAGGGCCGGTCCCCGGGCAGCGTCGTGGGCGTCACCGGGCTGGTCGTCACGCCCTGGGTCCGGGAGGCGCGCGCCCGCGGGGTCCTCGACCGGCTGCCGGTGTTCGACCGGCTCACCCCCGACGGCGTGGCGTGGGACGACGGCCGGTTCGTCCGCGCCGACGCCGTCCTGTGGGCCACGGGGTTCCGCGCGGCGCTGGGCCACCTGGCGCCGCTGGGCCTGCGCGGGCCCGGCGGCGGCATCCGCATGGAGGGCACCCACGTCGCCGGGGAGCCGCGGGTCCACCTGGTCGGCTACGGCCCCTCGGCGAGCACGGTGGGCGCGAACCGGGCCGGCCGGGAGGTCGCGGTGGCGCTGCGCCGCCTGCTGCGCCCGGATCCGGCGCTCCTCCGCTCGGCCTGAGAAAGGCCCCTCTCCTGGGTCCCCTCGCGAGCTCGGGGACGCCCTGGAGGGGGCCGTTCGGTGATCGGGGACCGTTCAGGGTCGGTCCAGGGGCTTCCCGGATACCCGCGGGAGCCGGCGGCCGAGAGCCTCGACGCCATGACCTCCCCGACCTCCCGCGGCCCGGTGACCCCGTGATCGCCGCGCACCGGCTCACCAAGACCTACGGCGACCGCACCGCCGTCGACGGGATCAGCTTCACCGTCGAGCCCGGCCGGGTGACCGGCTTCCTCGGCCCCAACGGCGCCGGCAAGTCGACGACGATGCGGATGGTCCTCGGGCTGGACCGGCCCACCTCCGGCAGCGTCACCGTCAACGGCCGCCGCTACGCCGACTCCCCTGCCCCGCTGCGCGAGGTCGGCGCGCTGCTGGAGGCCCGCGCCCTCCACCCGGGCCGCTCGGCGCGCGACCACCTGCGCTGGCTGGCGCTCAGCAACGGCATCCCGCGCGCCCGCGTCGACGACGTGCTCGACCTGGTCGGCCTCACCGCGGTCGCCGGGCAGCGGGTGGGCCGGTTCTCCCTCGGCATGGGGCAGCGACTGGGCATCGCGGCCGCGCTGCTGGGCGACCCGCCGGTCGTCGTCCTCGACGAGCCGGTCAACGGCCTGGACCCCGAGGGCATCCGCTGGGTGCGCACCCTCGCCCGCGACCTCGCCGCCGAGGGCCGCACGGTGTTCGTCTCCAGCCACCTGATGAGCGAGATGGCGCTGACCGCCGACCACCTCGTCGTCATCGGCCGCGGCCGGGTGCTGGCCGACTGCTCGACGGCGGAGTTCGTCGCCCGGCACGCCGCCTCCCACGTGCGGGTGCGCAGCCCGCAGCACGACGAAGTCGCCACCCTGCTGCGCCGCGAGGGCCTGGACGTCGCCGCCCACGGCGGGGAGCTGCGGGTGCGCGGCCTCGACGCGGCCGCCGTCGGCGAGCTGGTCGGCCGCTCCGGCCTGCTGCTGCACGAGCTGACCCTGGTGCGCTCCTCGCTCGAGGACGCCTTCATGACCCTGACCGCCGACAGCGTCGAGTACGCCGCCACCCCCGCAGGAGCCACCCGATGAGCAGCACCGTGGGCACGCACGCCTGGACCCGCACCGAGACCCCGGCGGCACCCGGTACCGGCGCGACGCTGCGGGCGGAGTGGGTCAAGTCCTGGACCGTCCGCTCGACCCCCTGGTCGCTCGGCGCGATGTTCGTGCTGGGTGCCGGCCTCACCACCCTGGTGTGCGCGCTCAGTGCCGAGGCCCTGGCCCGCGGGGACGTCGACGAGCCGGTCGGTGCCTTCGTCACCTGGGGCATCATGTTCGCGCAGGTCACCGCCGTCGTCCTGGGCGCGCTCACGGTCACCAGCGAGTACGGGACCGGGATGATCCGCGCGACGCTCGCGGCGACCCCGCGGCGCGGTGCGGTGCTGGCGGCCAAGGCCGCGGTACTGGCCTCGACGCTGTTCGTCGCCGGCACCCTGACCGCGCTGGCGGGCTACCTCGGCGGCAACTGGTTCCTCGAGCGCGAGGGCATCGGCCTGGCCCTCACCGACGACGGCGTGCTGCGGTCGATCGTCGGCAGCGGCCTCTACATGGCCGGGCTCGGGCTGTTCGCCGCGGGCGTCGGCCTGCTCGTGCGGCACACCGCCGCGGCGCTGGCGATCGTGCTGGGCCTGGTCTTCGTCGTCGGCAACCTGGTGATGGTGCTCCCCGGCGCCTGGGGCGAGTGGGCGACCAAGCTGATGCCGGGCAACGCCGGGTCGGCCATCGCGACGCCGCAGTCGTTCAACCCGCTGCTGCTCGACCCGTGGGTGGGCTTCGCGGTGTTCGTCGCCGAGGTCGCCGCCGTCCTGGCGCTCGCCGCCGTGGTGTTCACCCGCAGGGACGCATAGCCGCGCTCCCGTTGCCGGCGTTCCTCGTGCACTGCGGGTCCTGCAGGACCCCCGGGGCACGGAGAACGCCGGCAATCCGGTGGGACGAGAATGGCTCGACGTGACGACACCCGACCCGCAGACCGCCGGACGGCGGACCGCCGACGAGCTGGTCCGCCGCCTCTCCGCCGACGACGCCGCCGGGGTGGACCAGCTGCTCGCCGGCATCACCGAGATCCGCCACCTCGTGTTCGTCGGCGCCGGCCTGACCGCGATCGCCCGCGCCGACGGCCGGCGCCTGCCGCCCGCCCAGCGGGCCCAGGCCAGCACCCGACAGCTGAACCTGGGACAGCTGCGCGACCGCCACCGCAACGACCCCGAGGGCCTGCGGACCTGGCTGCGCCGGTCGGCCGAGGAGGTGCTCTTCCTCCGCGCGCTGCGCGAGGCTGCCGCCCGCGTCGCCGGCTGACCTACGGCCGCGTCGCCGCTCGGGCCAGCGGGAGGGTGAGCAGCAGGGCGACGGCCACGAGGACGTAGGTCCACGGCAGGCCGATCCCGGCCGCGACGAGGCCGAGCACCAGCGCGCCGACGGCGGTCCCCGCGTCGAACGAGGCGTTCCACACCGCGCTCACCGTGGTGGCCCCGCCCTCGCCGGCGCGGGCGAAGGCGGCCAGCAGCGTCAGGTTCTGCACCGTGCCGTAGCCCGCGCCGAAGACGGCGGCGCCGGCGAGCACCCAGCCGGCCCCGGCGCCCAGCCCCAGGGCGACGGCCGCCAGCCCGACCGCGGACACGAGCAGCGCCAGCGGCAGCAGCAGCCGGGTGCCGGTCCGGTCGGCCAGCGCCCCGGTCCGCCACCGGGACAGCGCCGCGGTGACACCGAAGGCCAGCAGCGCCGCGGTCGCCAGGACGCCGTCGGGCCGCTCGATCGGCAGGAACGTCACCAGCCCGCCGCCGGCGAGGGTGACCACGAGCAGCACCGCCGACGGCGCGAGCGCGGCGCGCACCGCGGCCCGGGAGGACGACGTGCCGGCGGGCGGGTCGGCACGCGCCCCGCGGACCACGCCGGGCACCAGCGGCAGCGCGAGCACGGGCGCGGCGGCCAGCCACGCCGTCCAGGTCGCGTGCCCGCCGAGCACGAGCGCCACCCCGGCCGGGACGAATGCCAGGTTGGGCACCGCGATCGCCAGCCCGTAGAGGCCGATCGACTCGCCGCGCCGCTCCGGCGGGGCGACCCGCGCGGCCAGCGTCGCCCCGAGCACGGTGAGCACGGCGAAGCCGAGGCCGCGGACCGCGGACACGGCGGAGAGCCAGAGCAGGCCGTCGTCCACCGCGTAGAGCGGTGACGGGGCGCCCAGGGCGACCAGGCCGGCGGCCAGCACCGGCCCCGCGCCGAACCGGGCGGTCAGCGCCGGCACCACCGACTGCCCCGCGACGGTGACCGCCAGGAACACCGCGGTGACCACGCCGGCGGTGTCGGCGGCGGCGCCTCCGGCGACCGCGTACACGGGCAGCGAGGCGAGGGTCAGGCTGAAGCTGGTGAAGCCCAGAGCCGTCGCGCCGGCCAGCGCCCGCACCGCGGGCAGCCGCCACAGCGACGTCCGCGGTGTCGTCGTCCCCCATGCCACAGCGCTCCCCTCGACCGGGCGCCGTCGCCCGACCGCCCAGCATGACCGGTCGACCGCGGTGCACCATCCGGGGGTGCCCCCACCTCCGCGCGTCCCGTCGACGGACCGTCCCCGCCCGGTGTTCGGCCGGCTGTACGCCCGCATCAGCGAGGGGATGGACACCGAGGGCCTCGGCGCGCTCCGCACCGAGCTGCTGGCGCCGCTGTCCGGGTCGGTGGTGGAGATCGGCTGCGGCAACGGCCGCAACTTCGCGCACTACCCGACGTCGGTGATCGGCGTGACCGCGGTCGAGCCCGAGCCGCACCTGCGGGGCCTGGCGACCCGGGCGGCGGCGGCCGCGCCCGTGCCGGTCACCGTGGTCGCCGCACCGCCAAGGCGCTGCCCGTGCCGGACGGCGGTGCCGATGCCGCCGTGCTCTGCCTGGTGCTGTGCTCGCTACCCGACCGCGACCGGGCGCTCGCCGAGGTCACCCGCGTGCTGCGGCCCGGCGGGACGCTGGCCTTCCTCGAGCACGGCCTGGGCGACACCCGGTCGGTGCGCGCGGTGCAGCGCCTCGCCGACGCGACGCTGTGGCCGCTGCTGGCCGGCGGTTGCCACACCGCCGTCGACCCGGTCGGCGCGATCGAGCGGGCCGGGTTCGAGGTCACGGCCCTGCGCCGGCTGCGGTTCCCCGACTCCCGCCTGACCCTCCCGGCCACGCCGCACGTGCTGGGCCTCGCCCGCCGACCCGGCTGACCGCGCCCGGGGGTAGGGAGGTGGGGTGCCCCTGCTGACCGTCGGCCACGGCCCCGACGACCGCACCCGTCTCGGCGCCCGGCTGACCGGGGCGGGCGTCGAGACGGTCGTCGACATCCGGCGGTTCCCGGGCAGCCGCAGCAACCCCGACGTCCGACGGGAGGCGCTCGAGCACTGGCTGCCCGCCGCCGGCGTCGGCTACCGCTGGGACGCCCGGCTGGGCGGGCGCCGACGGCTGCCGCCGGACGAACCCGTGGCCGACGGCTGGTGGACCGTCGCCCAGTTCGCCGCCTACGCCGCCCACACCCGGACGCCGGAGTTCGCCGCGGCGCTCGAGGAGGTGCTGGCCGAGGCGGCGACGGCGACGGTCGCGGTGATGTGCAGCGAGAGCGTGTGGTGGCGCTGCCACCGGCGCCTGGTCGCGGACGTCGCCGTCCTCGGTCGTGGGGTGCCGGTGCGCCACCTCATGCCCGACGGCCGCCTCACCGAGCACCGCCCGTCCGAGGGTGCCGTGGTCGATCCCGACGGCCTGGTGCACTGGCCGGGACCGCGGTGACCAGCGTCAGTGGCCTCGTCCCGGGTCCCGACCTGAGCCTGCGAAGGGCGGGGAGGACGAGGTCCTTCTACATGTGCGGATAACGGTGGTCGGTCGGCGGCACGAACGTCTCCTTGATCGACCGGGTCGACGTCCAGCGCAGCAGGTTCTGCGCCGCGCCGGCCTTGTCGTTGGTGCCCGAGGCCCGCCCGCCGCCGAAGGGCTGCTGGCCGACGACGGCACCGGTGGGCTTGTCGTTGACGTAGAAGTTGCCCGCCGCGAACCGCAGGAAGCGCTGCGCGTGCTCGATCGCCGTGCGGTCCTGCGCGATGACCGCCCCGGTGAGTGCGTACGGCGCCGCGGACTCCATCTGGGTCAGCACGGTGTCGTAGTCGGCGTCGTCGTAGACGTGGACGGCGAGGATCGGCCCGAAGTACTCGGTGGTGAAGACCTCGTGACCGGGGTCGGTGCCCTCGATGACGGTCGGCCGGACGAAGAAGCCCTCGGAGTCGTCGGCCTGGCCGCCGGCGACGATCGACAGCGCCGGGTCGTCGTCCACCCGGTCGAGCACGCCGGAGAGCTTCGAGAAGGAGTGACGGTCGATCACCGCGCCCATGAAGTTCGAGAAGTCGGTGACGTCGCCCATCGGCAGCGACTCGGTGACCGCGACCAGGTCGTCGCGCAACCGCGCCCACACCGAGCGCGGGATGTAGGTGCGGGAAGCCGCCGAGCACTTCTGCCCCTGGTACTCGAAGGCGCCGCGGACCAGCGCGGTGCGCAGCACGTCCACGTCGGCCGAGGGGTGGGCGACGACGAAGTCCTTGCCGCCGGTCTCCCCGACGATGCGCGGGTAGCCGCGGTAGGAGGCGATGTTCTCCCCCACCCGCCGCCACAGCATCTGGAAGACCGCGGTGGACCCGGTGAAGTGGATGCCGGCGAGGTCGCGGTCGGCGAGGGCGACGTCGGAGACCGCGGCCCCGTCGCCGGTGACCATCGAGATGACGCCCGGCGGCAGCCCGGCCTCCTCCAGCAGCCGCATGAGGAAGTGCGCGGCGAACTGCTGGGTGGGCGCGGGCTTCCAGACGACGGTGTTGCCCATCAGCGCCGGCGCCGTCGGCAGGTTGCCGGCGATCGCGGTGAAGTTGAACGGGGTGACCGCGTAGACGAAGCCCTCGAGCGGCCGGTGGTCGGTCCGGTTCCACACGCCGGGGCTGGACTGCGGCTGCTCGGCGAGGATCTGGCGGGCGAAGTGCACGTTGTAGCGCCAGAAGTCGATCAGCTCGCAGGCCGAGTCGATCTCGGCCTGGTGGGCGGTCTTGGACTGGCCGAGCATCGTCGCGGCGTTGAGCGTCTGCCGCCACGGCCCGGACAGCAGCTCGGCCGCGCGCAGGAACACCGCGGCGCGGTCGTCGAACGACAGGTGCTGCCACGCGGGGGCGGCGGCCTTGGCGCAGGCCACCGCCTGCTCGGCGTCGGCGTGCGTGGCGTTCGCGGCGGTGCCGAGGACGGCGGCGTGCCGGTGCGGCTGGACGACGTCGAAGTGCTCGCCCCCGCCCATCCGCTGTTCCTCGCCGATGGTCATGGTGAGCTCGAGCGGCTCGCCGGCCAGCTCGGTGAGGCGCTGCTGCAGCGCGGCGCGCTCCGGTGAGCCGGGGGCGTAGGTGAGCACCGGCTCGTTGCGCGGCGGGGGGACCTGGGTGACGGCGTCCATCGGGATCTCCTGTTCAGGACGTGCTGACGAGGGAGCGCAGGAAGAAGCGCAGGTTCGCGGGACGCTCGGCCAGCCGGCGCATGAAGTAGCCGTACCAGTCGGCGCCGTAGGGGACGTAGGCGCGCACACACAGGCCCTCGGCGGCCAGCCGGCGCTGCTCGTCGGTGCGGATGCCGTGGAGCATCTGCACCTCCCACGAGTCCGGCGTCCGGCCGTACTCGGCGGCCAGCCGCTGGGCCAGCTCGACCATGCGGGGGTCGTGCGAGCCGATCATCGGGTGGCCGGGCCCCCGCATGAGGACGCCGAGGCAGCGCGCGTAGGCGGCGTCGACGTCTGCGCGGGACTGCCACGCCACCGACGGCGGCTCGTCGTAGGCGCCCTTGACCAGCCGCACCCGCGAGCCGGGGACGGCGAGCGCGGCGGCGTCGTCCTCCGTGCGGTGCAGCGCGGCCTGCAGCACCGCGCCGGTGCCCGGGTGGTCGCGGCGCAGCTCGGCGAGGACGGCGAGGGTCGAGTCGACGGTGGCCGACTCCTCCATGTCGAGGGTGACCGTGGTGCCGATCGCCGAGGCCGCCTCGGCGACGGGCCGGACCAGCTCCAGCGCCAGGTCGGTGCCACCGCCGGGCAGCGCCTGGCCGAACGCCGAGAGCTTCACCGACACCTCGGCCGCGCGGCCCAGTCGCAGCGGCGCCAGCCCGTCGAGCAGCGCCAGGTAGGCGTCGCGCGACCGCACCGCCTCGGCCTCGTCGGTCACACCCTCGCCGAGGTGGTCGAGGGTCACCGCGAGCCCCCCGGCGGTGAGCCGACGGACGACGGCGAGCACGTCGTCGAGGGTCTCGCCGGCGACGAACCGGTCGACGACCCGGCGGGTGGCCGGGATGCCGGTGACCAGCCGGCGCAGTTCCGGGCGCCGGGAGGCGCCGAGCAGCAGGGCCTTCTGCGAGAGCACGCGCCACCTCCGCCACCGGGGGACCTGACGCCTCCGACGCTAGGCAGCCGCGGTCCGCACCACCAGCGACAGACGTACGGTCTCCGCCGTCGGGTGTCATACACGTGTACAGGGGGACGACGGCGTGCGCGACGAGCTGCAGGAGCTCGTCGACCGGGTCGCGGCCCTGCTCGGCGCCCCGGCGACCCTCGAGGACGCCGACTTCACCCTGCTGGCCTTCTGCGCCCACCCGGTCGACGGCGCCGAGACGCCGGTGATGGACGCCGTGCGCACCCGCTCGATCCTCGGCCGCGGGTCGACCCCGGAGACCCGTCGCTGGTTCGAGGACTTCGGCATCGCGGTCGCCGAGGGTCCGCTGCGCACCCCGGGCGACCCGGACGCCGGCATCCTCACCCGGCTGGTGCTGCCGGTCCGGCACGCCGGGCGCACCCGCGGCTACCTGTGGCTGCTCGACGGCGGACGCACGGACCCCGCCGCCGACGACCCCGCCCTCGCCGCGGCGGTGGAGCTGGCCGCCGAGGCGGGCCGGCTGCTGGCCGAGCGGGAGGAGGACGCCGGCGACCTGGGCCGCCCGCTGGCCGCCGCGCTCACCGGCACCCCGGCCGCACAGGCGCAGGCGGTCCGGACGCTCACCGCGGCCTGGGGCGGGCGGACGCCGGTGGTGCTCGTGGCGCTGCGGCCGGCGGGCGCGGGACTGCCGTCGCCGTGGCGGGCACCGGCCGCGGGTGCGGTCAGCGCCGTGCTCCCCGGCGAGGGACTGGTCGCCGTCGCCGTTCCGCTGCCCGGTCCGGCGGACCTGCGCCCGGCCGCCGCGGTCACCGCCGCCGCGCTGGCCGGTCTGCCGTCCGGCAGCACCGCCGGGCTGTCCGCCGTCGGGGCCGACGCCGAGGCGCTGCCCGACCGCTGGGAGCAGGCGCGCACCGCCGCACGGGTCGCCGCCGCCGTCCCCCGCTTCTCCCCCGTGGCGCACTGGGGGGAGCTGGGTGCGTGGCGGCTGGCCGCGGCGCTGCCCGGGCCCGATCCTGCCGTCCGCCCGCTGCTGGCCGACCCGGTGCTCACCGCCACCGCCGAGACCTGGCTGGACGCCGGGTGCAGCCCGGCGCGTGCGGCCGCGACCCTGCACGTGCACCGCCAGACGCTGTACCACCGGCTCGGGCGGATCGAGGCGCTGATCGGTCTGGACCTCGCCGACGGCGACGCGCGGCTGCTGCTGCACGCCTCGCTGCGCCGCGCCCGGCTGCCGTGACGGGCAGTGTCCTCACCGGGCTGCCCGGATTCTCCTCTCGGCGTCGCGGAGCACCCGGGGCACCAGCCGGCGGTGGACGGCGGACAACGGGGGCCACACGACCTGCCCCACGCGCCGGTCGTGGTGCAGGCAGGTCGTCCACGACACCCGGCCCTCGGCCGTCTGCACGAGCATGTCGGCGCTCAGGAACCAGGAGGCGGCCTCCAGCCGGATCCAGTCCTCGCCACGTCCGCCGACCCGCCATCCGCCGACGGTGGCCGGCGAGCGTCCCCGGCTCAGTCGGAGCCCGAGGAGACCGCGCCAGATGACCCACTCGGCGCTGCTGGGGACGTCGCCGAACATGGCCCGGGCCCACTGCTCCGGGGTGGCCTCCGCGTCCGTGGCGAGGACGAACCGGTCGGCGTAGTCGATGTCGGGCAGGGAACTGAGCGCGCGGACCGATGCGGGGACCTCGCACGTCCCCACGGTGCGCTCGATGAAGACGGTGCTCATCTCGGTGCCTCCGTTCGTGCATACGATGCCGTATACGGAGACGCTAGCCGTTCTGTACGGCGGCGTATACACGGTGGCGCGCCGAGAGGGGACACGTCATGGGCGTGACCCGCACACCGCGAGACAGGTGGATCGAGGAGGGGCTGCAGGCGCTGGCCGCCGGCGGGCCGGACGCCGTCCGCGTCGAGGCGCTGGCGAAGGAGCTCGGCGTCACCAAGGGCGGGTTCTACGGGTCGTTCGCCGACCGGGACGCGCTGCTCGAGGCGATGCTGGACACCTGGGAGCGGGAGAGCACCGACGAGGTGCTCGACCGCATCCAGCGCGAGGGTGGCGACCCCAGGACCCAGATCCGGCGCGCGGGCGTGCTCACCTTCTCCAGCGACCGGCTGCTGCCGATCGACCTGGCGGTCCGGGACTGGGCCCGGCGCGACGAGGCGGTCGCCGAGCGCCTGCGACGGGTGGACAACCGGCGCATGGCGCTGCTCCGCGAGATGATCGGCACCTTCTGCTCCGATCCCGACGAGGTCGAGGCCCGCAGCCTGGTCGCCTTCTGCGTGGCGATCGGCGAGCACTTCCTCGTCGCCGACCACGGCGCCCGCACCCGCGCCCAGGTCCTCGCCCGCGCCACGGACCTGCTGCTCGACCGCCCTCCGCGGAGCACGACAGCGCCGTCGGAGGACCCACCGGGTCGCCGCCGAGCAGCCCCCCGTTGACCGGATCGTGACCGGTACCACGCCCCGTCCAGCCCGCGCCGCGGCGGCGGGGGTCGCCTAGTCTCGGAACCGGGATGGCTGTGGGAGGAGAGGCGTTGCCTCGACACGCGGGGGGCGCTGACGTCCTCACCGAACTGCGCACGGCCACGGCCGTCGAGCACGAGCAGGTGGAGACGACCCTCGGCCTGATGGACGACCGGCTGGGCCGCGATCGGCTGGTCGCCGTCCTCGCCCGGCTGCACGCCTTCTGGACGGCCGCCGAGGCCGGCCTGGACGCGTGGGCCGCCCGCTCGCCGGCGGACGCCGAGACCGTCGCCTGGTCGCGGCGGCGCCGGGCGCACCTGTTCGCCGAGGACCTGCGCGCCCTGGGTGCCGAGCCGGACACGACGGCCCTGCCCGAGCTGCCCGCGGTCGAGGACACCGACCAGGCCCTGGGCCGGCTCTACGTCCTGGAGGGCTCCACGCTGGGCGGCACCTTCATCTCCCGCCACCTGGCCACGCTGCCCACGCTGGGCCCCGACGTCCGGCTGGGCGCCTTCTCCCCGTACGGCGCCGAGACCGGCGCCATGTGGCACGCCTTCCGCCGGGTGACCCGCGACCGGGTCGCCGCCGGCGGCGACGCCGGCCGGGTGGTCGGCGCCGCGCGCGCCACCTTCACCGCGCTGGCCGCCTGGTGCGCGCCGGTCGGGGCCCCTGCGTGACCGGCTCCGAGATCGACCTGCTGCCGGCGGGGACGCCGGTCGACCTCGCCAACTGCGACCGCGAGCCGATCCACGTCCCCGGCAGCATCCAGCCGCGCGGCGTGCTGCTCGCGGTCACCGAGACCGACGTCGTCGTCGAGCAGGTGTCGGAGAACCTCGCCGACCTGGTGGGCGTGGCGCCCGACGACGCGCTGGGCCGGCGGTTGCCCGACGTGCTCGGGGTGGTGGCCGCCGAGGCGGTGGCCCGCTCGGCCAGTGGTTTCGGCGGCCTGCGGGAGCGCAACCCGGTGGAGGTCGCCCTCGACGTCGGGGGCAGGCCGGTGCCGGTCGATGCGCTGCTGCACCGTGCGGTCGTCGGCCCGGACGACGGCATCACCCCGCCAACGGTGCTGGTCGTCGAGCTCGAGCCCGCCCGCGGCCCCCGGCCGTTCTCGTTCCCGAACACCTACCAGGCGGTGCGCGGCACGGTCGGCGACCTCAACCGCGCGACCTCGCTGCAGGAGCTCTACGACATCACCGCGCAGGCGGTGCGCGAGCTCACCGGGTTCGACCGCGTGATGGTCTACCGCTACGACGCCGACTACAACGGCGAGGTCGTGGCCGAGGCCAAGCGCGCGGAGCTCAACTCCTTCCTCGGGCTGCACTACCCGGCCTCCGACATCCCGGCGCAGGCCCGGGCCCTGTACGAGAAGAACTGGATCAGGCTGATCTCCGACGTCGACTACCGGCCGGTGCCGCTGCGCCCGGCGCTGGTGCCCTCGACGGGGACGCCGCTGGACATGACCTTCTCCACGCTGCGCAGCGTCTCGCCCATCCACGTCGAGTACCTGCACAACATGGGCGTGCGGGCCTCCATGTCGATCTCGCTGCTGCGGGACGAGAAGCTGTGGGGGCTCATCGCCTGCCACCACTACTCCGGTCCGCACGCCCCGCCCCACGCCACGCGGGCGGCCGCGGAGTTCCTCGGCTCCACGCTGTCGCTGCGCCTGGTCGACCGCGCCGAGGAGGGGGAGGTGCACCGCGCGCTGCGGGTGCGCTCGACGCTGGCCTGGCTGACCTCGGCCACCCTGGACGAGGACCGCCCGCTGACCGACACGCTGCTCGGCTCGCCGGACCTGCTCGACCTCCCGCCGGCCGACGGCGTCGTGGTGCACCTCCAGGGCCACCGCGGCAGCCGCGGCACGCCGCTGCCCCAGGGCACCGCGGAGGCGGTCGCGGCGTGGGCCGCCGCCCGGGGCGAGGACGTCGTGGCCACCGACTCGCTGCCCCGGTCCGCGCCGGGGCTCGGGGTGCCGGTCGACGTCGCGTGCGGGGTGCTCGTGCTGCCGCTGCCGGAGGGCCAGTACGTGCTCTGGCACCGTGCCGAGGCGGTGCGCAGCGTCGACTGGGGCGGCGACCCGCACAACAAGGCGATCGCCGAGCGCGAGGGCGACTCGGTGCGGCTGAGCCCGCGCAAGAGCTTCGAGCGGTGGCGGGAGACCGTCCGCGGCCGCTCCGAGCCGTGGACGGCGCAGGAGCTGGCCGAGGTCGGTGAGCTGCGCACCCACCTGCTGGAGGCGCTGTACGCGCGCAGCCGCAGCATCGTCCGCGCCGCGGAGACGCTGCAGCGCTCGATGCTCACCGCCCCACCGGAGTCGCCGCGGCTGCAGGTCGCCGTGCGCTACGTCCCGGCCGCGCGGGAGGCCCAGGTCGGCGGCGACTGGTACGACGTGTTCGAGCAGCCCGACGGCTCGATGGTGGTCGTCATCGGCGACGTCGTCGGGCACGACACCGAGGCCGCCGCCGAGATGGCCCAGCTGCGCGGGCTGCTGCGCGGCATCGCCTACGACAGCGCCGACGGCCCGGCCACCGTGCTGCGCCGGCTCGACTCCGCGGTCGCGGGCCTCGGGCTGCACGCCATGGCGACCGTGCTGGTCGGCCGCCTGAGCCCGGACCCGGCCACCGGCGGCGCCCGGCTGCGGTGGTCCAGCGCCGGGCACCTGCCCCCGCTGCTCGCCGAGCCCAGCGACGGCGTGCACCCGCTGACCACGCCGCGCGCCGAGCTCCTGCTGGGCGTGGACCCGGCGGCGCGGCGCAGCGAGTCCGAGGCGGTACTGGAACCGGGCTCGACGCTGCTGCTCTACACCGACGGCCTCGTCGAGCGGCGCGACCAGGTCTTCGACCTCGGCGTGCAGCGGCTGGCCGACGAACTGGCCGCCGTCCGGGACCGGCCGCTGGAGGCGGCCTGCGACGAGTTGATCGGCCGGATGCTGCCCGAGGGCGCCGAGGACGACGTCGCGCTGGTCGCCGTCCGGCTGCGCGGCTGAAGAAGGACCCCCCTGCCCCCCGCCTCTCGCACGCTCGCGGCGGGGCCCTGCAGGGGGCCGCCCGGGCAGCCGCGCTGCCCGGGCCCGCTGTCCCGCTCAGCCGAGGGAGCCGAGCAGCTCCCGGCAGGCGGTCTCGCAGCGCCGGCAGGCCTCGGCGCAGACCCGGCAGTGCTCGTGCATCGACGCGTGCTGCTCGCACTCGTCACCGCAGGCCTTGCAGGCCGCGGCGCAGGCCTCGAGCACGGCCCGGGTTAGGTTGGCGTCGTAGCCGGTGTGCCGCGAGAGCACCCGGCCGGTGGTGTCGCAGACGTCGGCGCAGTCGAGGTTGGTGCGGATGCACTTCGTGAGCTCGGCGACCATCTCCTCGCTGAGACAGGCGTCGGCGCAGGCGGTGCACGCCTGGGCGCACTCGTAGCCGGCCTCGATGCAGGCGGTGAGCTTCTGCCTGTCGACGCCCCCGAGGTCGGCGGGATAGGTGTCGAGCATCTGGCTGGCAACGGTCACGGGTGTTCCCTCCGTCGGCCCACGTCGGCGTGGGGCAATCTGGTCGTCGGCGGTCGCGGTGCCACCGCTACCGACCGGATACCCGGACGGACGTACGGACAACGGGAGCCTCGCGACACACCATGGACGACGACCGACCGCAGTCGCACCAGCACCCGGTGGACCCCGAGCGGGTGGCCCGTGCCCGCGCGCGGCTGCCCAGCCGGGACGACGCCGCCGCGCTGGCGAGCATCCTCACCCTGATCTCCGACCCGACCCGGGCGCGGGTGCTCTACGCCCTCGACGTCGCCGAGGAGCTGTGCGTCGGGGACCTGGCGCTGTCCCTGGAGGTGAACGAGGACGTCGTCGGCTACGCCCTGCGCGTGCTGCGCACCGCCGGGCTGGTCGCCAACCGCCGGGAGGGACGGGTCGTCTACTACCGGCTGGCTGCGGACTTCCCCGAGCCGTTGCTCGAGCACTGCCTGTGGCGCCTGATCGCCCTCAGCCGCTCCCCCGGCACGGACGACGCGCCGTGACGGGCGGGGCTCCCCGACGGGTTCCCGGGGAGCCCCGCCCGTCAGGCGCCGTCCTCCTGGGGCGGGGAGCTGAACCGGGCGCTGAGCCCGTCGCCCTGGTCGCCGCCCTCCCCCGGCAGCGGTGCCTCGTCCTCGGCTGCGCGCACGACGGCGTCGTCGACGACGTCGTCGTCCTCACGGCCGGCCGGGGCGTCGCGCTCGAGCTCCTCGAGCACCCGCCGCTCGTCGTCGGTCAGGTCGCCGGCGCCGAGGTGCTCCCCGGGTTCACCGGCGTCCGACCCGCTGGCCATGGCCGAGTCGGGGTCGTCGGGGCTGGTCATCGTCGCCTCCTCGGGGACGGCTGCCGGGTCAGCGCGGGAAGTTGGGTTCGAGACGCGGCACGATCTGCATCTCCGGCACGAAGGCCGCCGGGTGCAGCGTCACCAGGTACCGCACCATCTCCGCGACCGCCGACGGCGGCATCATCAGGTGGGCCGGGATGCCCCACTGCTCCATCATCGGCGTGTCCATGGCCGCCGGGATCACCGCCTGCACGCGGCAGGGGAAGGGCCGCTCGACGCCGTCCTCACCCGTGACGGCCTTCTCGCGCAGCTCCCGCTGGATGCACTTCGTGGCGTTGAGGAAGCCCGCCTTGGAGCCGTTGTAGGCGATCGCGCCGCTGCCCGAGGTGATCGCCGAGAGGCTCACGATGTGCACCACGTCGGCGGTGCGACCCTCCGGCAGGTGCTGCACCCGCTTCATGAACTCGCTGGTCAGGAAGACCGGGCCCTCGCAGTTGACCGCCTGCACCCGCTGGTAGTCCGCGAGGTCGATGTCGGTGATGTAGCCGGGCCGGTCGATGCCGGCGACGTTGGCCAGGATGTCGAAGGCGTCGCCGTGGGCGTCGAAGAGCTGCGCGACCACCGCGCGGCGGCTGGCGTCGTCGGTCACGTCGAGCGCGACGACCTCCGCCGACCCACCGGCGTCGGCCACCAGCTCGGCCGTGCCCTTGGCGCCGCCCTCGTCGATGTCGGCGATGGCCACGTGCGCGCCGGCCTCGGCCAATGCCACGCAGGTGGCCCGCCCCAGGCCGCTCGCCCCGCCCGTGACCAGGGCCACCCGCCCCTGCAACGCCCTGCTGTCGGCCATCCGCTCCTCCGTCTGTCGATCGAGCTGTCGCCGACCAGCCTGGTGGATGCCGCCGCCCGTCGCAGGTCGGGCGATCACGCCGTGGCCGCGGTCCCCGATGCCGTCCGGACGCCGCCGAGGCCCGTCCCCCACACGTCGGCCAGCGTGACCGTCTGCAGCCCGCGCTCGGCGATGAGTTCCAGCAGCTGGGCGTAGACGGTCGTGATCGTCGGCTGGTTGGCGTGGCCGACGACGATCGCCTGGGCGGCGAACCACCGGCGGGCGGCGTCCACCAGCTCGTCGGCGGTGAGCAGCCGGTTGTCCTCCAGCGTGCTGTTCCACATGACGACGGTCGGGTGGCCCAGCTCGGCGCTGATCCGCTGCACCCGCTCGTCGTGCGCGCCGAACGGCGGCCGCATGAACGGGGTGCGGATGCCGAAGGTGCTCTCGATCCAGTCCCGGTTGCGGCCGATCTCCTCGGCCACCTGGTCGTCGGAGAGCGTGGTCAGGTCGGGGTGCGACCAGGTGTGGTTGCCCATGGCGACCTGGCCGGAGTCGACGAGCGGCTGCAGCACGTCGCCGTTCTCCTCCCAGGAGGAGTAGCGGCCGTTGGGGAAGAAGGTCAGCCGGACGCCGCTGTCCTGGGCGAACCGGCACAGCGACCTGACCACCTCGGAGCTGGTGCCGTCATCGATGGTCAGCGCCAGCGACGCGCCGTCGCCCGGCAGCTGGTCGACGACGCCCGCGGGCGCGGGCAGCACACCCGGTCCTGACGGCGCGATCGGCTCGGCGGCCGCAGCGGTGCTCACCGGCGCCCGCGTGGGGTCGACCAGGCCGACCGTGCCGCGACCCACGGCCGTGCCGGCCAGCCCCGCGGCGAGGAAGAAGAGGAACCGACGGCGCTCCATGCCGCGGACGCTAGGGAGCGGCCTGCGCGCGCCCGCACAGCGACACGAGGGCTGCCGGGTGGCCGGTACTGCCCGTGCCGCGGCGGTCACCGGCCGTGCTCGGCGGCTCGTGGTGCGGGCTCCACGCGCCGTCCATGACCTGTCGCCACCGCCCCGTGCCTGAGCGGCCTGCGCGCGGGCTCCTCGGTGCTCCGACGCGCCCGGGCGGTCAGCCGACCGGGACCAGGCCGGCCGCCTCGATGAGGCGGGCCTGCTCGCGGCACCACGGCGACCACGCGTCGCCGTCCTCGGACTCCTGCCGCTGCCGGAAGGCCGCCCAGTCCAGCAGCTCCCACTCGCCGACCTCGTCGGGGTCCGGCGCCGGGGTGCCGGCGAAGCGGCCGAGGTAGACCGGGCAGACCTCGTTCTCCACGACCCCGCGGAACTCCGCGCGGTAGCGGTAGCCGGGCAGCGCCGGCCGCAGCTCGTCGACCTGCAGCCCCAGCTCGAAGGCCGCCCGGCGGGCGATCGCGGCGGCGTCGTCCTCATCGGGGCCGGGGTGACCGCAGACGGTGTTGGTCCACATACCGGGGAAGGTCTGCTTCCCCTCGGCGCGGCGGGTCACCAGCAGCCGGCCGGCGTCATCGAACAGGTAGGCCGAGAAGGCCCGGTGCAGCGGCGTCTCCCCGTGGTGCACCAGCGGCTTGGGCATCGCGCCGATCGCCGTCCCGTCGTCGTCGAGCAGGACGATGAGCTCCTCCGAGGTGACCACGGTGCCATCGTCCCGGATCGCCCGAGCACGCGCCGGACGCCGATCCGCCGCCGGCGATGACTGGCGCCGATCCCACCCGGGGGGCACCGTGCCGGGGTGGACAGCTTCACGCGTGACGGTCTGGTCTTCGACGTCCGGGACGGCGGTCCTGCGGACGGCGACCCGGTGGTCCTGCTGCACGGCTTCCCGCAGGACGCCGCCGCCTTCACCGCCGTCGCCGACCAGTTGCACGCCACGGGCCTGCGCACCCTCGCCCCCGACCAGCGCGGCTACTCCCCCGGCGCCCGCCCACCGGGCCGCGCGGCCTACCGGCTGCGGGAGCTCACCGACGACGTGCTGGCGCTGCTCGACGCCGCCGAGCTCGGCAGCGCGCACGTCGTCGGACACGACTGGGGCGGCATCGTCGGCTGGGCGCTGGCGGCCTGGCACCCGGAGCGGGTCCGCTCGCTGACCGCGCTGTCGGTGCCGCACCCGGCGGCGATGGCCAAGGCGTTCGTCACCAGCGACCAGGCGCTGCGCTCCTCCTACCTGGCGCTGTTCCAGGTGCCGGTGCTGCCCGAGCGGCTGCTGCTGGCCGTCGGCGGCGAGCCGTTGCGCCGGCTGCTCGCGACCAGCGGCCTGCCGGCCGACGTCGCCGACCACTACGTGCGACGGATGCAGGAACCGGAGGCACTCTCCGCGGCCCTGGCCTGGTACCGCGCGCTGCCCCTCGACGCCCGGAACCCGGTCGGCCGGGTCCGCGTGCCGACGCTGCACGTGTGGAGCACCCGCGACGCCGCCCTCGGCCGCACCGCCACCGAGCAGACTCAGGCGTTCGTCGACGCCCCCTACCGGCTCGAGGTGCTCGAGGGCGTTCCGCACTTCATCCCCGAGGTCGCGCCCGACCGGGTCGCCGAGCTGATCACCGAGCACGTCCGCGCGCACGGGTGACGGAGGGGACCGCACGCACGGAACCGACACTCACCGCCACTCGAGCACCTTGTGACGCGCGGCACACCCTCCTACCGTCGAGCCGCCCGGGGAACGAGCCGTCCGGCTGTCGGACGGCGAGCGACCCGGAGCCGCGGCCCGGCTGCTCACCCGTTCGTCCTCAGCCCCGTCCTGGCGTGGCCGCGCGTCCCGAGGAGGCACCCATGGCGTTCTACCGGCAGGTGGGGAGCGTCCCGCCGAAGCGGCACACCCAGTTCCGTCGTCCCGACGGCGGCCTCTACCACGAGGAGCTGGTCGGCGAGGAGGGCTTCTCGTCGGACTCCTCGCTGCTCTACCACCGCGGCGTCCCGTCGGCGATGGTCGACGCCCGGCCGTGGGAGCTGCCCGACCAGTCCCTGACCCCCAACGCGCCGCTGGTCCCCCGGCACCTGAAGCTGCACGACCTGTTCCCCGGCGAGGAGCACAAGGCCGTCGACCCGGTGACCGGGCGGCGGCTGGTGCTCGGCAACGCCGACGTGCGCATCTCCTACGCCGTCTCGTCGCTGCCCTCGCCGTACTACCGCAACGCCACCGGCGACGAGTGCGTCTACGTCGAGCGGGGCACGGCCACCGTCGAGACCGTGTTCGGCGCACTCGAGGTGGGCCAGGGCGACTACGTCGTCCTCCCACGAACCACCACCCACCGGTGGGTCCCCACCGGGAGCGAGCCGCTGCGCATCTACGCGGTCGAGGCCAACAGCCACATCACCCCGCCCAAGCGCTACCTCTCCCGCTACGGCCAGTTCCTCGAGCACGCGCCCTACTGCGAGCGCGACCTGCGCGGCCCGGCCGAGCCGCTGCTGGCCGAGGGCGCCGACGTCGAGGTCCACGTCAAGCACCGCGGCAACGGCCCCGGCGGGCTGGCCGGCACCGTCCACGTCGTGCCGGAGCACCCGTTCGACGTCGTGGGCTGGGACGGCTGCCTCTACCCCTACGCCTTCAACGTCGCCGACTTCGAGCCGATCACCGGTCGGGTGCACCAGCCGCCGCCGGTGCACCAGGTCTTCGAAGGCACCAACTTCGTCATCTGCAACTTCGTGCCACGGAAGGTCGACTACCACCCGCTGGCCGTCCCGGTGCCCTACTACCACTCCAACGTCGACTCCGACGAGGTCATGTTCTACGTCGACGGCGACTACGAGGCCCGCAAGGGCTCGGGCATCGGCAAGGGCTCGATCAGCCTGCACCCGGGCGGGCACTCCCACGGCCCGCAGCCCGGCGCCGTCGAGCGCTCCCTCGGAGTCCAGTACTTCGACGAGCTCGCCGTCATGGTCGACACCTTCCGGCCGCTGGACCTCGGCGAGGCCGGCGTCGCGGTCGACGACGGCCGCTACGCGTGGTCCTGGTCCGGCCGCGGCCCGGTCGGATGAGCTGGCTGGACCTGCCCGCCGGCACCGGCTTCGGCCTGGACAACCTGCCCTACGGCGTCTTCTCCACCACCGGCACCGCGCCGCGCACCGGTGTGGCCGTCGGGGACGCCGTCCTCGACCTCGCCGCGGCCACCGGGGACGACGTGCACGCCACGCGTTCCCTCAACGCCTTCATGGCGCGGGGGCCGCGGGCGTGGGCGGACCTGCGTGCGCAGCTGACGGAGTGGTTCACCGACGAGACCCACCGGGGCGACGTGGAGCCGTACCTGGTCCCCCATGACACGGTGACGATGCACCTGCCGGTCGAGGTCGCCGACTACGTCGACTTCTACAGCTCCCAGGACCACGCGGAGAACCTCGGCCGGGTGTTCCGCCCGGACTCCGCGCCACTGCCGCCGAACTGGAAGCACCTGCCCATCGGCTACCACGGCCGCGCGGGCACCGTCCGGGTGTCGGGTACGCCGGTGGTCCGGCCGAGCGGCCAGCGCAGGGCCCCGGCGGACGACGCCCCCACCTTCGGCCCCTCGCAGCGGCTGGACATCGAGGCCGAGGTCGGCTTCGTCGTCGGGGTGGGCTCCGACCTGGGCACCCCGGTGCCGCTGGCCGCGTTGCCCGAGCACGTCTTCGGCGTCTGCCTGGTCAACGACTGGTCGGCGCGCGACCTGCAGTCGTGGGAGTACGTGCCCCTGGGGCCGTTCCTCGGCAAGTCCTTCCTCACCTCCGTGTCGCCGTGGGTGGTGCCGCTCGCGGCGCTCGAGGCCGCGCGGGTGGCCCCGCCGGCCCGGGACGTGGCGCTGCTGCCCTACCTCGACGACACCGGCGAGCCCTGGGGCCTGGACCTGACCCTCGAGGTACGGCTCAACGGCGAGCTGGTCAGCTGCCCGCCGTTCGGCCGGATGTACTGGACGCCGGCGCAGCAGCTGGCGCACATGACGGTCAACGGCGCGTCGCTGCGCACCGGGGACCTCTACGCCTCCGGCACCGTCTCGGGGCCCGGCAAGGACCAGCGCGGCTCGTTCATCGAGCTCTCCTGGGGCGGCAGGGAGCCGCTGGCGCTCGCAGACGGCACGACCCGCACGTTCCTCGAGGACGGCGACGACGTCACCATCACCGCCACCGCACCGGGGGCGGCCGGCGGGCGGATCTCCCTCGGCGAGGTCACCGGCCGGGTGCGGCACGCCCGGTGAGCGACCTTGCCGACCCCAGTCGCCGACGCCGGTCCGACCCGGCCCTCAGGAGTTGCCGCGCCTGGCCTGCTCGCGCTCGATCGCCTCGAACAGCGCCTTGAAGTTGCCCTTCCCGAAGCCGAGCGAGCCGTGTCGCTCGATCAGCTCGAAGAAGACCGTGGGCCGGTCCCCGATCGGCCTGGTGAAGATCTGCAGCAGGTAGCCGTCCTCGTCGCGGTCGACCAGGATGCCGCGGCGCTGGAGCTCCTCGATCGGCACGCGGACGGTGCCGATGCGGGCCCGCAGCTCCGGGTCCTCGTAGTAGGAGTCCGGCGTGGGAAGGAACTCGATGCCCTCCGCGCGCAGCGCGTCGACCGTGGTGAGGACGTCGTCGGTCGCCAGCGCCACATGCTGGGCGCCCGGGCCGCCGTAGAACTCCAGGTACTCGTCGATCTGCGACTTCTTCCTGCCGATCGCCGGCTCGTTGAGGGGGAACTTCACCCGGTGGTTGCCGTTGGCGACGACCTTGCTCATCAGAGCCGAGTAGTCGGTGGCGATGTCGTCGCCGATGAACTCGGCCATGTTGGTGAAGCCCATGACGCGGTTGTAGAAGTCGACCCAGCGGTCCATGGCGCCGAGCTCCACGTTGCCGACGACGTGGTCGATCACCTGGAACAGCCGCCTGGGGCGACCGGGTCGTGGCACGTGGGACGAGGTCCGGGACACGTACCCGGGCAGGTACGGACCGGTGTACCGGGAGCGGTCGACCAGGGTGTGCCGGGTGTCGCCGTAGGTGGCGATCGCGGCGACGCGCACGGTGCCGTGCTCGTCGCTGAGGTCGTGCGGTTCCTCGAGGACCGTCGCGCCCTGTGCCCGCGCGTGTGTGGTGCACCGGTCGACGTCGGGCACCGAGAGCGCGATGTCCACGATGCCGTCGCCGTGCCGGCGGTGGTGGTCGGCCAGCGGGCTGGCCGGGTCGCAGGCGCCGGTGACGACGAAGCGGGCCGCGCCCGACCGCAGCACGTAGCCGAGGTGGTCGCGGTTCCCGGTCTCCGGGCCGGAGTAGGCGACCAGCTCCATGCCGAACGCCGACTGGTAGAAGTGCGCCGCCTGCGTGGCGTTCCCGACGATCCACACCAGCGCGTCCCAGCCGGAGACGGGGAACGGGTCGCCGGAGGCGTCGTACTCGACGAGCCCGACCAGCTGCCGGAGCTGGTCGAGGTCGAGCTGCGCGAGGCGCTCGTCGTCGTTGAGGGTCTGCTCGAGGCTCATGCCGGGCTCCTCCCGCGGACGTCCGTCGGTGTCGCCTGCACCACACACCCGCCGGGACGACTGCACAACGGGCCCTGCAACAGCTGGGCCGGCTGCCCATCGAGCCCAGCGGACCGACCCCTGGGCTGGTCGGACTGCACAGACGACGCCGGAACGGGAGGGTGTGCGGGATGACCGACGACCGGGGCCTCGACGCCCTCGACGTGGCCCTGCTGGCCGCACTGGAGGACCACCCCCGCGCCGGGGACCTCGAGCTGTCCCGGGTCACCGGGGTGGCCCGGGGCACCGTGACGGCGCGCTTGCAGCGCATGGAGGACGCCGGCGTCGTCACCGGCTACGGGCCCGACGTCGACGTCCGCGCGGCGGGCTTCGGGGTCCAGGCCTTCGTGACCCTCGAGATCGCCCAGGGCGCGATCGACGAGATGCGGCACGACCTGGAGGTCATCCCCGGCGTCCTGGAGGCACACGCCACCACCGGCAGCGGCGACGTGCTGTGCCGGGTGGCCGCCCGCTCCCACGAGGCCCTGCAGCAGGTCCTCGTCGACCTCAACCGCTCCTCGGCGGTGATGCGGTCGACGAGCGTCGTGGCGCTCTCCGAGCTGGTCCCGTGGCGCACCCGCCCGCTGCTCGAGTCCGCGGCCGCACCGGGCGCGGGCCGGTCGGGCATGCAGCCGAAGGCCGACCGGAGCTCCCCTACCGGCGCCTGACCCGACGGGGCGTCAGGACCGGGTGCGGAGGCCGGAGAACGTGGTGGCGACGAGCGCATCGGCCAGGTCGTCGGCGGAGAGCCCGCCGTCCGGTCGGTACCACTCGGTGAGCGAGTTGACCGTGCCGAACAGCAGCCGGCTGGTCACCGCGGGGTCGACGTCGGGACGCACGTCGCCCTCCTCCTCCGCCGCCCGCACCAGGTCGGTGACGACGCGGTCGAAGGCGCGCCGTCGGTCGAGCGCGGCCCGCTCCACCTCGGAGTTGCCGCGCACCCGCAGCAGGAGCGTGACGAACGGCAGCTCGGCCGCCAGCACCCGCACCGAACCGCGGACGACGTGCTCGAGCCGGTCGATGGCCCGCCCCTGCAGCGCGCCGGGCTCCTCGGTGACGGCGAACAGCGCGTCCAGCGCCCGGTCGAGGGCCAGCCGCAGCAGCTCCACCTTGCTCGGCACGTGGTGGTAGATCGCCGCCTTGGTGACGCCCAGCCGGGCGGCCAGCTCGGCCGTGCTCGTGGCGTCGTAACCGCGCTCGTTGAACACCTCGACCGCCGTGTCGAGCAGCGAGTCCAGCGAGTGCCCGGGACGACCGGGACCGGCCCGCCGGGCGCGCACGGTGGTCACGAGCGCTCCTCGTCACCGGTTCGCTCCCGCGGGGCGCTCCGCTCCTCGCTCGCAGAGCTCGCTGCGATGCTCACGCCCCTGTCCGCTCACGGAGGTCGTACAGGCGCTTGAGCTTCCCCATGGAGCGGGCCAGGGTCTCCGGGTCCACGACCAGGACCTCGACGCTGGTGCCGACCGTGTCCTTCACCGCTTGCGCCACCTCCGCGGCCGCGGCCGGACGGCGCTCGGCCGGGCAGTCGGGACGCGCCTCGACCCGCACGGTCAGGTGGTCCAGCCGGCCGCGGGTGGTCAGCTCCAGGGCGAAGTGCGGCGAGAGCCCGGGCGTGCGGAGGACCACCTCCTCGACCTGGGTCGGGAAGAGGTTCACGCCGCGCAGGATGATCATGTCGTCGGTGCGGCCGGTGACCTTCTCCATCCGGCGCATGCCCGGGCGGGCGGTGCCCGGGAGCAGCCGGGTGAGGTCGCGGGTGCGGTAGCGGACGACCGGCATCGCCTCCTTGGTCAGCGAGGTGAACACCAGCTCGCCGACCTCCCCCTCGGGCAGCACCTCCTCGGTGACCGGGTCGATGACCTCCGGGTAGAAGTGGTCCTCCCACACGTGCAGGCCGTCCTTGGTCTCCACGCACTCCTGCGCGACGCCGGGGCCCATCACCTCGGACAGCCCGTAGATGTCGACGGCGTCGATGTCGAGCCGCTCCTCCATCTCCCGGCGCATCTGCTCGGTCCACGGCTCGGCCCCGAAGATGCCGACCTCCAGCGAGCTGGCGCGCGGGTCCAGGCCCTGCTTCTCGAACTCGTCGATGACGGTGAGCATGTAGGACGGCGTGACCATGACGACCCGCGGCCGGAAGTCGGTGATCAGCTGCACCTGCCGCGGCGTCATGCCGCCGGAGACCGGGATGACCGTGCACCCGAGCTTCTCCGCGCCGTAGTGGGCACCGAGGCCGCCGGTGAACAGGCCGTAGCCGTAGGCGTTGTGCAGCCGGTCGCCCGGCCGGCCGCCGGCCGCACGGATGGAGCGGGCCATGACGGTGGCCCAGGTGTCGATGTCCCGCTCGGTGTAGCCGACGACGGTCGGCCGCCCGGTGGTGCCGGACGACGCGTGCACCCGCCGCACCTGCTCCTGGGGGACGGCGAACATGCCGAACGGGTAGTTGTCGCGCAGGTCGGCCTTGCTGGTGGTCGGGAACCGGGCGAGGTCCGAGAGCTCCCGGCAGTCGTCGGGGTGCACGCCCGCGGCGTCGAAGGCCGCGCGGTAGTGCGGCACGTTCTCGTAGGCGTGCCGCAGCGTCCACCGCAGCCGGTCGAGCTGGAGCGCGCGCAGCTCGTCGACGCCCATCCGCTCGGCCGGCTCGAGGGTCTCCGGGTCGGGCGCGGCGCCCACCCGCCGGTCCGCGGTCGTCGTCATGGCCGCCGTCCCTCTCTCCCGGCCGGGCCGGGGCGCTTGTGTCCCGTCGTGTGCTGGGCCACACTATTCCTGACCGCTCGTTCAGTAAACCCGCGAGCACCCGTGGATCCGTGAGGAGGGGCCTTGTCCGCGCCCACGCTGGAGCACCCGCTCGACGAGGTCGCGCTGCAGCAGCAGTTCGACGCCACGATCGCCGCCGACCACCGGATCGAGCCGCGCGACTGGATGCCGGAGGGCTACCGGAAGACCCTCATCCGGCAGATCGCGCAGCACGCGCACTCGGAGATCATCGGGATGCAGCCCGAGGGCGACTGGCTGCTGGCCGCGCCCAGCCTGCGGCGCAAGTCGGTGCTGCTGGCCAAGGTGCAGGACGAGGCCGGCCACGGCATGTACCTCTACTCCGCGGCCGAGACGCTCGGTGCCGACCGCGCCGACCTCACCGACAAGCTGATCGAGCGCCGCCACAAGTACAGCTCGATCTTCAACTACCCGACGCTCACCTACGCCGACGTCGGCGTGATCGGGTGGTTCGTCGACGGCGCGGCCATCTGCAACCAGGTGCCGCTGTGCCGCTCCTCCTACGGGCCCTACGCCCGGGCGATGATCCGCATCTGCAAGGAGGAGTCCTTCCACCAGCGGCAGGGCTATGAGCTGCTGATGACGATGATGGGCGGCACCGACGAGCAGCGGGCGATGGTGCAGGACGCCGTCGACCGCTGGTGGTGGCCCTCGCTGATGATGTTCGGCCCGCCGGACGACGACAGCCCCAACTCGGCGCAGTCGATGGCCTGGGGCATCAAGCGGCACAGCAACGACGAGCTGCGCCAGCGCTTCGTCGACATGACCGTGCCGCAGGCCGACTTCCTCGGCGTCACGCTGCCCGACCCGGAGCTGTCCTACGACCCGGCGACCGGCCACCACCGGTTCGGCCCGATCGACTGGGACGAGTTCAAGCGGGTGCTCGCCGGCGACGGCCCCCGCAACGAGGAGCGGATCCGGCGCCGCCGCGCCGCCCGGGACGACAACGCGTGGGTCACCGAGGCCGCCACCGCCTACGCCCGCAAGCACGACGGGGCCGCCGCGTGAGCACCGACGTCACCGCAGAAGGTGGGCACGGCGCGATCTCCACCGGGCCCGAGGTGCCGGTCGAGCCGAAGCCGACGCTGAGCCGCCGCGAGTGGCCGCTGTACGAGGTGTTCGTCCGCGGCAAGCGCGGGCTCAACCACGTGCACGTCGGCTCCCTGCACGCGCCGGACGACGAGATGGCGGTGCACGCCGCCCGCGACGTCTACACCCGGCGCAACGAGGGCGTGAGCATCTGGGTGGTCAAGGCCGCCGACATCACCGCGTCGAGCCCCGACGAGAAGGACCCGATGTTCGCCCCGAGCGGCGACAAGGTCTACCGCCACCCGACCTTCTACGAGATCCCCGAGGACGTCCCCCACATGTAGGAGGACCCCCTCTCCCCCCACCCCCCGTCCCTTATACACATCTCAACACCTCGCTCCCCCCTCCACCTATACGCTACACGCTCCCCACACCATCCTCACACGCATCACTACTCTCTTTCCTACCCAACTGCTCCAAT
>NZ_NVPT01000076.1 GCF_002802985.1 Geodermatophilus chilensis
GGCCGGCACGGGGCGGGACGCCGCACCCGACAGCGGCCGCCCGGTGGCGCGCCGACGTCCGGACGGCGCGGCGCCCGGCCCGCCGCGGTGGCCGCGCGCCGCGCTCACGGGCGGGCGCGACCGGTCACTCGCCGGCCGCCGCGCCCAACCGCGGGAAGGCGGCCGCACCGGCGTACCGGGCGGCGTCGTCCAGCTCCTCCTCGATGCGCAGCAGCTGGTTGTACTTCGCGACGCGCTCGCTGCGCGCCGGCGCACCGGTCTTGATCTGCCCGCAGTCGGTGGCGACGGCGAGGTCGGCGATCGTGGTGTCCTCGGTCTCGCCCGAGCGGTGGCTCATCATGCTGCGGTAGCCGTTGCGGTGCGCCAGGTTCACCGCGTCCAGCGTCTCGGTGAGCGTGCCGATCTGGTTGACCTTGACCAGCAGCGCGTTGGCCGCCCCGCGGGCGATGCCGTCGGCCAGCCGCGTCGGGTTGGTGACGAACAGGTCGTCGCCGACCAGCTGCACGCGGTCGCCGAGCGCGGCGGTCAGCGCGATCCAGCCGTCCCAGTCCTCCTCGGACAGCGGGTCCTCGATCGAGACGATCGGGTAGGCGTCGACCAGGCCGCGGTAGTAGTCGGTGAGGTACTCCGCCGAGCGGGTCTGGCCCTCGAAGTCGTAGCCGCCGTCGGTGTGGAACTCGGTCGCGGCCACGTCGAGCGCGAAGGCGATGTCGCGGCCGACGGTGTAGCCGGCCTTCTCGACGGCCTCGCCGATCAGGTCGAGCGCGTCGCGGTTGCTCGGCAGGTCGGGGGCGAAGCCGCCTTCGTCGCCCAGGCCGGTGGACAGGCCGCGGCCCTTCAGCACCGACTTGAGCGCGTGGTAGGTCTCGGTGCCCATGGCCAGCGCCTCGGCGAAGGTGGGGGCGCCGATCGGGGCGATCATGAACTCCTGGACGTCGACGTTGCTGTCGGCGTGGGCGCCACCGTTGAGGATGTTCATCATCGGCACGGGCAGCAGGTGCGCCGAGGGGCCGCCGACGTAGCGGAACAGCGGCAGCCCGGCGGACTCGGCGGCGGCCTTGGCCACCGCGAGGCTCACGCCGAGGATCGCGTTGGCGCCCAGGCGCTCCTTGTTCGGCGTCCCGTCGAGGTCGAGCAGCCGCTGGTCGACCAGCCGCTGCTCGCTGGCGTCGTAGCCGACCAGCTCGGGGCCGATGACGTCGAGCACGTTGTCGACGGCCTTGGTCACGCCCTTGCCGGCGTAGCGCTCACCGCCGTCGCGGAGCTCCACCGCCTCGAAGGCGCCGGTGGAGGCACCGCTGGGCACGGCAGCCCGCGTGATCGTCCCGTCGTCGAGGGCGACCTCGACCTCCACGGTGGGGTTTCCGCGCGAGTCGAGGATCTCCCGCGCGCCTACGGCGTCGATGCTGGGCACGGGGGTCAGCCTAGCGACGCCCGGGCGGGCCGCTCACCTGCCGCGCGCCAGCCACCGCGGCCCCGGCCCCTGGCCGCTCGCACGCCCGCCCCCTCAGACGGTATGGGGGCTGGGGCCCCGCCACGAATGATCGTGGGTTGCCGCGCAGGGGGCGGCCCTGGCGGTAGAGCCACAGGCGTGGGAGGCCCCAGTGATTGGTCAGCGTACGAGTGTCGGACTGGATGTTCATGCCAGCCGGGTGCCTGGTGCTTGAGCCGGTGGTGGTGCTCGCACAGGCAGCACAGCATTGGATGCCCTGGTGGGGCGCGCGTTCAGCGCTGAAAATGCTGCTTGGGTCGCCCGCCGACGCCGGTCAACCTTGATCGTGGGAGGTCGTAGCACAGCAGGGCGCGGGGGGCCGTGCCGTGGGCGCTTCAGTGTCGCTTCGAGCACGCGGACTATCGGGCCGATCTGGTCGTCGAGCGCAGCGCGGAGAAGCAGCGGGTGGAGAAGCTGCTCGAAGACGCCCAGATCAAGCTGTCGTCGGTGGCCAGCAAGCTCTTCGGGTCTCCGGGCGGCAGTCGCCCGGGTCGCCGCGTGTGACTTCGCCCGGACCCGACCCGGGACGCCCGGCCGCGCCCGAGCCGCTGGTGGCGTCTGCCCGTCCCCGACCCATTTTCGGATCAGGTTGTGGTGCGCGGTGGGCCCGTCGGGCCAGCGGCGGCGGTGGTCGATGTCGCAGGAGCGGGCGCGGGCGCGGCAGCCGGGGAAGCGGCAGCTCTGGTCGCGCAGCCTGACGAACCGGTCGAGCTCGGCGCCCGGGTCGTGGTCGTCGCTCGGCGGCGGCGGGCCGAGGGCGGCGCCGCGGCGCAGGCCCGCGGCGTCGGTGAGCGCGACCAGGCTGCCGCGCAGCTGGTCGACGATCGCGATGTGCGGGTGGTGTGCCAGGCCGGTGCCGGCGATGTCCCGGACGCCGATGAGGTCACCCAGGTCGAGCACCGAGCGCAGCTCGCCGTCGGTCCACACGCCGTCCTCGATCGCCTGCCGGGCGCCGGCCAGGCCCTCGCGCACCGCGGCTTGGTGGCGCTCCGCGGCCAGGGCCATCCACTCCGCCAGCGGGCGGTCGGCCACCGGCGTGGGCTCGGGTGCGGGGACTCCGGGCGGACGGGCCGGTGGACCTGCTCCCCGCGGGCCCTCGCCCGCCGCGGTCGGTGGATGCGCGCCGTCGCCGGACTCTCCGGTCGGGGCGGTCGCACCGTCCTCGGGCAGGTCGTCGAGGTCCGGTGCTGGGCGTGCCAGCAGCCCGAAGGTGTAGGCCAGCTCGCGGACCATCTCCGCCGGCACCAGGTACCCGTCGACCTGGCCGGGCTCGGTGCCGCCGAGCATCGTCTCCAGGGTGGCCACCAGCGTCAGCGCGATGGTGACCGGCGGCAGCCCGTGCTCGTCGGGGTGCAGCACCAGGTCGCACAGCACGTCGGCCATCCGCTGCTGCTTGGTCCGCTCGTCGCCGTCGACCCGCAGCTGCTCGGCGTAGGCCTCCAGCCGCCGGTAGACCGCCGCCGCGACCGGCGTCGGCAGGTCGACGGCGACCGTGCTGGTGCCATCGCGCCGGTCGTGCACGCGCACGCCGCGCTCCCGGATCGCCGCGACCAGCCTGCGGCCGGCCGCCTCGGCGTCCCGGCGGAGCACGATCCGCCGCGCACTGTCGCCCAGCTGCGGCGGCGTCTTGTCCTTGAGCAGCCCGAGGACGTGCGCCTCGATGTCGGCGCGCAGCGCGTCGTCGCGCACCGGCCCGACGGTGTTGACCATCTGCCGGGCGTGCGCCGGACTCAGTTCGCCTCGGGACAACAGCCGCAGGGTCAGCGGCAACCGCTCGGCGAGCACCACCGACTCGGCCAGCTGCGCGGTGGCCGCCGGACCGCTGATCCGCAACGTCGGCGCCACCTCGTCGACCGCCCACTCGCTCACCTCGCTCAGCGCCGCCGGCCGCGCCGCCTGGGTCGCCGCCGACATCGCCCCGCGTTCCCCGGGCTGCCGGTCGAACGACGCCGCCGGCCGGCAGCGGGCGAACTCCGCCAGCGACGTCGCGACCACCGCGGACAGCCGGGCGATCTCCCGCGACGCCGCCGTGGCCCGGGCCAGCGGCCGGGCACCGGCGGCCAGCAGCCGGTCCAGTTCGCTGGCCACAGCCCGACGCGGGCTCGACCTCCCAGCACAGCCCCCAGCGCATCGCCGGGTACACACCGTCGACGACGGCAGAGCCACCACCCTCGACGGCCGACCGCTCCAGCACCGCGGTCAGACCGCGCTCGACAGCCGAAGCACCACCCCGTCCCAGAGCCGCCACGTCGTCGAACACGTGTTCGATCGTAGCGGCTGAACGACCCTCTGGCCAGCTAGAACGAGACTGTGGAGGAGACAGCCTCCTGTGGACGGACGGTTCCGCTCACTGATCGGGCCGGGTGAGGGTCACTCCGCCGCGCGGGACTCCGCCTCGGCGTCGAGCTCCCCGGCGTAGCGGCGGACCGCCTCGCGCAGCGCGTCCTCGACGTCCCAGCCGCGCCCCTCGGCGGCGGTGACGACGGCCAGCAGCCGCTCCCCCAGCTCCTCAGGGCTGACCGAGCCGATCTCGGCCGGCGCGGGCGTGGTCAGGCCGGCGCGGGCCGCGCGGCGCACCAGCGCCGCCCCCCACGACGCCGCGGGCTGCGAGCGGGACACCCCCTCGGTGGGCGAGCGGCGCTGCTTCTCGGCCTTCTTGATCTCCTCCCAGCCCGCCTCGACCTGCGCCACGTCGCGCGGGCCGGCGTCACCGAACACGTGCGGGTGCCGCCGGACGAGCTTGTCGACCAGGTCGCCGGCGACGTCGTCCACGCCGAAGCGCCGGCCGGGCGCCGCCTCCGCGGCGACCCGCGCGTGGAAGACCACCTGCAGCAGCACGTCGCCGAGCTCCTCGCGCATGCCGGCCGGGTCGTCGTCGACGATCGCGTCGTAGGCCTCGTGCGCCTCCTCGAGCAGGTAGCCGCGCAGCGAGGCGTGCGTCTGCTCGGCGTCCCACGGGCAACCCCCGGGCGAGCGCAGCACGTCCATCACCCGGACGACGTCGAGCAACCGGCTGCCGGGCAGCGGCGGGGCGTCGACGACCTCCCCGGCGTCCACCTCGACCCCGGCCGGGACGAGCGCGACGACGCTGTCCGGGCGGGCGGCGGCGGCCGCGACGTCGGGGACGTCGTCCACCGCCCAGCCCTCGGCGCGCAGCGCGTCGGCCGCCGCGGCGGCGCCGGGCAGCGCGACGACCGGCCGGCCACTGGAGACCGCCCGCCAGGCCGCGGGGCCGAGCAGGCCCGGGAGGGCGGGGTGGACGACGACGGCGAGCGCGACGGGCACCCGGTCAGTCTCCGGCAGCCGCCGGCGCGGTGCCGCCCGCCTCCTCCAACAGGTCGACGACCCCGTCGTCGGAGGGGACGATCGCGCCGTCCTCGATGACGCCGTAGCGCGGGTTCACGGTGACGTCGATGCCGGCGCGGACGTCGGCGACCAACTCCTGGGCCGCGGCGTCGGCGTCGGCCCGGGCGGCCTCCTCGAGGTCGGGGCGGACCTCCTCGAAGCTCGGCACGGCGGGCTCGCCGACGAAGACCACCAGGACGCCGGGCAGGTCCGGCACGGTGATCGAGGTGGCGGAGTTCGGCGCCGCGCTGCCCACCACGTCGGCCAGCGGACCGGGCACGTCCTCGGGCGCGCGCGTCGTCACCTCCGGCAGCGTCGCCTGGCCGGGGTACTGCGCGGCGATCGCCGGGTAGGCGGCCGGGTCGGCCTGCAGCGCGGCGACCGCGGCGTCGGCGGCGGCCTGGTCGGGGACGTTGACGTAGCCGAGCCGGACCTGCGCGAGCGACGGCGCCTGCTCCTCGTACGCCGCGCGCAGCTCCTCCTCGCTCGGTACGGCGGCGAGCCCCTCGGACTCGGCGACCCGCTGGCGCAGCAGCTGCTGGCGGACGGTCTCGAAGACGTCGGCCCGCGCCACGCCCTGGGCGGCGGCCTGCGCGTAGACGGTCTCCGGGTCCTCTCC
This sequence comes from Geodermatophilus chilensis, assembly GCF_002802985.1. GTDB lineage: Bacteria > Actinomycetota > Actinomycetes > Mycobacteriales > Geodermatophilaceae > Geodermatophilus > Geodermatophilus chilensis. Next base: position 5,457 of record NZ_NVPT01000076.1, read on the forward strand.
GGCGAGCAGCTCGTCCAGGCGCGCCTGCACGTCACCGTCGTCCACCGTGACGCCGTAGCGCTGCGCCACCCGGTCGTAGAGCTCGGCGGTGACCAGCCGGGTGAGGACCAGGCGGGTGAACTCGTCCTCCCGGCCCGTGGCGGCCTGGGCCAGGGCCGGGTCCTCCAGGCGGGTGCCGACCGCCGTCTGCAGCTCATCGACGGTCACCTGCTCCTCGCCGACGTAGGCGGCCACGCTGGGGTCGCTGCGGCAGCCGGCCACCCCGGCCAGCGCGACCAGGCCCACGGCCAGCGATGCGGTCAGGCGACGCTTCTGCACCAGCGGAGCGTGCCACACCGGCTGTGACCGACGACGCAGGCGCAGGTGACGGCCGTGGGTGGCCCCGTCCCGGGCCCCGCCCTGAGCCTGCGAAGGGTGGGGAGGACGGGGTCCTTGCTTCAGGAGGCCTTCGCGACCGGTTGCTCGAGCAGGGCGGCCAGCAGCGAGTGCAGGTGGTCCAGCAGGGCGACGTCCCGCAGCGGCGTGCGTCGGTCCGGGCCGACCGGCACCTTGAGCGAGATGGTGTCGACGGCGGACTTGTAGGTCGCGCCGTCGGCCAGCCGCGCCAGCCGCATCTGCTTGGACTCCGGCAGCGGCACGGGGCTGATCCGGATCGCCCGGCCCTGCATCGACACCTCGGTGATCCCCCACTGCCGGACGGCGGCGCGGAAACGGGCCACGGCCAGCAGGTTGAGCACCGGCGCCGGCGGGGCGCCGTAGCGGTCGGTGAGCTCGTCGAGCACCGCCTGGGCCTGCTCGTCGGACTGCACCGAGGCCACCTTGCGGTAGGCCTCCATCCGCAGCCGCTCACCGGGCACGTAGTCGTGCGGCAGGTGCGCGTCGACCGGCAGGTCCACCCGGACGTCGGCCGGCTCGGCCGGCGGCTCCTCGCCGGCCAGCTGGGCCCGGTAGTCGGTGACCGCCTCGCCGACCAGCCGCACGTAGAGGTCGAACCCGACGCCGGCGATGTGCCCGGACTGCTCGCCACCGAGCAGGTTGCCCGACCCACGGATCTCCAGGTCCTTCATCGCCACCGCCATGCCGGCGCCGAGGTCGGTGTTGTGCGCGATGGTGGTCAGCCGGTCGACCGAGGTCTCGGTGAGCGGGCGCGAGGGGTCGTAGGTGAAGTAGGCGTACGCCCGCTCCCGGCCACGGCCCACCCGACCGCGGATCTGGTGCAGCTGGGAGAGGCCGAAGGTGTCGGCGCGGTCGACGATCAGCGTGTTGGCGTTCGGGATGTCCAGGCCGGACTCGACGATCGTCGTCGCGACGAGGACGTCGTACTCCTTCTCCCAGAACCCGACCATGATCCGCTCGAGCTCGTGCTCCTTCATCTGCCCGTGGCCGACGGCCACCCGGGCCTCCGGCACCAGGTTGCGGATCTTCGCCGCGGCCTTGTCGATCGACTGCACCCGGTTGTGGATGACGAAGACCTGCCCGTCGCGCAGCAGCTCCCGGCGGATCGCCGCGGCCATCTGCTTGTCGTCCCACGCGCCGACGTAGGTCAGCACCGGGTGCCGCTCCTCCGGGGGCGTGAGGATCGTCGACATCTCACGGATGCCGGTCAGCGACATCTCCAGGGTGCGCGGGATCGGGGTGGCCGACATCGACAGCACGTCGACCGCCGTCCGCATGGTCTTCAGGTACTCCTTGTGCTCGACGCCGAAGCGCTGCTCCTCGTCGACGATGACCAGGCCGAGGTCCTTCCACCGGGTCGTCGGCTGCAGCAGCCGCTGCGTACCGACGAGCACGTCGATCTGCCCGTCGGCGAGCTCGGCGAGGATCTGCCGCGTCTCGGCGTCGGACTGGAAGCGGGAGAGCACCTTCACCGTCACCGGGAACTGCGCGAACCGCTCGGAGAAGGTCTTGAAGTGCTGGTTGGCCAGCAGCGTCGTCGGCACCAGGACGGCGACCTGCTTGCCGTCCTGCACCGCCTTGAACGCCGCGCGGACGGCGATCTCGGTCTTCCCGTAGCCGACGTCGCCGCAGATGATCCGGTCCATCGGGACCGGGTGCTGCATGTCCGCCTTGACCTCGTCGATCGCGGCCAGCTGGTCGGGCGTCTCCTGGAACGGGAAGGCGTCCTCGAGCTCCCGCTGCCAGACGGTGTCCGGGCCGAACGCGTGGCCCTTGGTGGCCATCCGCGCCGAGTAGAGCCGGATCAGCTCCGCGGCGATCTGCTTGACCGCCTTGCGCGCCTGGCCCTTGGTCTTCTGCCAGTCCGCGCCGCCGAGCTTGGACAGCGCCGGGGCCTCGCCGCCGACGTAGCGGGTCAGCTGGTCGAGGGCGTCGGTGGGCATGAACAGCCGGTCCGGCGGCTGGTTCCGCTTGCTGGGTGCGTACTCGACGATGAGGTAGTCGCGCTGCCCGCCGTTGACGGTGCGGCTGACCATCTCGACGTACCGGCCGATGCCGTGGTGCTCGTGGACGACGAGGTCGCCGGGCTGCAGCTGCACCAGGTCGACGGCGTTGCGGCGGCGCGCGGGCATCTTCACCGCGTCGCGCATCGTCGTCCCGCGCTGGCCGGTGAGGTCGTGCTCGGTGAGCAGCGCGAGGCCGACGCCCGGGAACGCGAAGCCGGCCTCCAGGTTGCCCTGGGTGACGTGGGTGAGCCGCGGTTCGGGCGCGGCGGCGACGTCGGGCACCAGCCGGGTGCCGAGGTCGGCCTCGGTGAACTGGTCGGCGGCGCGCTGCGCCGGGCCGGGACCGGCGAAGGTGACGACGACCCGCCAGCCGTCACGGGACCAGGCGCGCAGCTGCTCCACCGCACGCGGGACGTCGCCGGCGAAGCGCTCGACGGTCGTCGCGTCCAGCGTGACGGAGGTGTCGTCGTCCTCGGCCTGGATCGTGAAGGCGCCGGTGCTCCACCACGGCAGGCCGCGCCCGCGGGCGGCGGCCTCCACGTCGGCGAGGTCGCGGAAGGACGACGCACCGAGGTCGATCGGCGCCTCCCCGGCCGCGGCGGCGGTAGCCCACGAGGCGGCGAGGAACTCCTCGGCGGTGCGCACCAGGTCCGCGGCGCGGCTGCGCACCCGCTCGGGGTCGCAGACCAGCACGTGGGTTCCGGCCGGCACGAGGTCGGGGAGGAGCTGGAGGTCCCCCTCGATGAGGGCCGGCGTCAGCGACTCCATGCCCTCGACGGCGATCCCCTCGGCCAGCTTGCCGAGGATCTCCACCAGACCCGGGTGCTCGGCCGCCAGCTCGGCGGCGCGGGCGCGCACCTCGTCGGTGAGCAGCAGCTCGCGGCACGGCGGCGCCCACAGCCGCTCGGGGCGCTCGTCGAGCGAGCGCTGGTCGGCGGCGGAGAAGTAGCGCAGCTCGTCGACCTCGTCGCCCCAGAACTCCACCCGGACCGGGTGCGGCTCGGTCGGCGGGAAGACGTCGAGCAGCCCACCGCGGACGGCGAACTCGCCGCGCTTCTCCACCAGCTCCACGCGGGTGTAGGCGGCGTCGGCCAGCGCGCGGGCGACGTCGTCGAGCTCGGCGGTGTCACCGGGCCGCAGCTCGACCGGCACGAGGTCGCCGAGGCCGGGCGCCAGGGGCTGCAGCACGCTGCGCACCGGCGCGACCAGGACGTCGATCGCCCCGTTGACGCCCGGGTGGGTCAGGTCGCGCAGCACGGCCAGCCGCCGGCCGACGGTGTCCGCGCGCGGGGAGAGCCGCTCGTGCGGCAGCGTCTCCCAGGCGGGGAAGACCTCGGTGCGCCGGTCGGGCAGGAAGCAGCGCAGCTGGTCGGCGACGGCGTCGGCGTCCCGCTCCCCCGCCGTGACGACGAGGACGGGCACCCCCGCGCCACCCCGGTGCGCGGCGAGCGCGGCCGCGACCAGCGGCTGGACGGACGGCGGTGCGGTCACCGCCAGCTCCGCGTTCCCGGCGGCGGCCACGACGCGGGCCATGCCGGGGTCGGTGAGGACGACGTCGAGCACGCCGCGGAGGGTCACGAAGAGGTCTCCTGAGGTCGGGTGGCCGCACACGGCGCGCCGGGTGCGCGGGGGGCCGGACCTCCAGGTTAGTCCCGCCGCGACCGCCCCGCCGCCGTCCCCGGAGGGGACCGGAGTGCCCTGGGACCGGTCAACGCGACGGCCCCCACGCCGGATCACCCGACGTGGGGGCCGTCCCTGCTCTCCGCGTCAGCCGGCCGGTGCGAGGACGACCGTGAACACCGTGGCCCGGCTGCTGGCGGTGGGCACCGTGGCGGTCAGCCCGCCCACCTGGCCACCTGCCACGGCCGTGCCGCTGTCGGCCACCAGCGTGGCCACGTCACCGTTGCCGGCACCGGCGATGTTGCTGCGCTCGGTGAGCTCGGCCGGGGGCACGAACTGCCGAGCGGTGGGGGCCTTGTCCGACCAGACGGACAGCACCCAGGCGCCGGCCGGCGCCGTGGCCGTCGGTGTGGTGTGCGACGTGCCCCCCGTGCTGGCCGCACCGGTCACGGAGGCGACCGGGTCGATGGCCGTGCCGCCGTAGGCCATCAGCTGCAGCGTGACCGCGGAGGAGACGGGGAGCGACACGGTCACCGCCGACCCGGCGTCGGAGGCCACGGCCACCCGGGAGAAGACCTGGGTGGTCATCTTCCCGTCGTCGGTCTGCGTGGCCTCCAGCTCCCAACCGGCCGGGGCCGTGCCGGTCGCCGCCGAGTTGGTGGACAGCACGAGCACCAGCCCGTCACCGGCCCGGACCGCCTCCGGCACGTCGACCGACACGGCGGTCACCGGCCGGGCAGCGGTGCCCGCCGACCCGCGCAGTCCGATCCCCGCCGCCACGGGCGCCGCCGCGACGGTCACCGTGGCCGTGCTGGTGCCGGTCGCGCCGGCGCCGTCGGTCACGGTGAGGCTCACCGTGTACTCCCCGGCCGCGGCGTAGGTGTGCTCCACCGCCGCCTCGGTGCTGGTGGTCCCGTCGCCGAGGTCCCATGCATAGGACGCCACGGAGCCGTCGGCATCGGTCGAACCGCTCCCGTCGAACGAGCAGGTCAGCTCGGCGCAGGTGGAGGAGATGACCGCCTCCGGTGCCCGGTTCGGCGGCGGCGCAGGGGTGTCCTCCACCGGGGCCGGCGCCGCGGTCCCGGGTGCGAGGACCACCGTCAGCATCGTCGCCCGGCTGCTGGCCACGGGGACGGTCGCGGTGAGGCCGCCGACCCGCCCGGCCGGTACCGGCCCGTTGTCGGCCACCAGCGTGGCCACGTCACCGGTGCCCGAGCCCGCGAGGTTGCTCCGCTCGGTCACCCCGGCCGGGGCCACGAACCGGCGCGCCGACGGGCCCTTGTCCGACCAGATCGACACCACCGTGCTGCCCGCGGCCGCCTCGGCGGTCGGCGTGGTGTGCGACGTGCCGCTGCCATCCGTCGCCCCGGTCACCGACGCCACCGGGCCGGACGTCGCCGTCCCGGAGTACGCCAGCACCTGCAGCGACACCGCCGCCGACTGGTTCAACGGCACCGTCACCGTCGAGCCGGCGTCCTCGGCGGAGGCCACCCGGGAGAACACCTGGGTGGTCATCGCCGTGGCCGCCCGCTGCTCCCCGGCCGACGTCCAGCCCGCGGGAGCGGTACCGGTCGCTGCCGAGTTGGTCGACAGGACGAGCACCAGGCCGTCACCGGCCCGCACCGACTCGGGCACGTCCACGGACACCGCCGTCGCCGGCCGCGCCGTCGTGCCCGCGGAGCCCCGCAGGGCGATCCCCGTCGCTCCGGCGGGGGGCGCTGCGACCTGCACCGTCTGCGTCGACGTGGCCGACGCACGGTGGTCGTCGGTCGCCGTAAGCGCAACCTGGTAGGAGCCTCCGGCACTGAACGAGTGCGTGGTGCGGGCGCCGGTCGCGGTCGCACCGTTCCCGAAGTCCCACCGCCACTCGCTGATGGAACCGTCGGCGTCGGTCGAGGCGCCGGCGTCGAACGAGCAGGTCAGGTCCACGCACTCGGCGGTGAACTGCGCGGTCGGCGCCTGGTTGGCGCGCGGGCCGAGGAAGACCGCCCAGGCCCGCCAGTCGCGGCCGTCCTTGGCCGGCCCGCTGACGACCACGGGGGCGCCGCTCAGCACGCCGTTGGCCAGCTTCGTCCGGGTCAGGTCGCCGTTCGCCGCGTTGACGACGTAGAGCTGCTCGCCGGACAGGAAGATCCCGCCGGGGTTCGCCACGCCGGTGTTGCCCGCGACGAAGCGGTCCTCGGACACGACGCCGCTGTCGACCGAGAAGTAGCGGTAGTACAGCCGGGGGTCATTGCTGCGGGTGAAGTAGAGCCGGCCGTCGGAGTAGGCCATGCCGGAGACCCCGGACAGGCCGTGGTAGAAGCTCGGCAGGGCGCCGCGATAGGTGCCGTAGCTGACGCCGTTGCGCGAGCCCACGGAGACGTTGCTCCACACCGGGTCGTTGTACGGGTCGATCTGGCTGGCCCGCCCCAGGGTCTTGCCGTCGAAGCTGCGGCGGAACAGGTGGTAGACCCCGCCGGTCCCCGGATAGCCGTAGTACAGGGTGCCGTCGACGACGAAGGCGCCGCGAACCAGGTCCCACCTCGTGCCGTCCGCGGCCAGCGGCACGTCGGCGGCCGCCCTCGTCCCGTCGAAGAACCGGCTGAGGGCTCCGTTGATCGGCAGCCGGCTGCCCGGGCTGCGCCCGGCGAGGAAGACGTCGGAGGGCAGCTTGCCGGTCACCTCCTTCGGCAGCGCGTACCCACCGGCGAGCGGGAAGTGGCCCAGCCGCGGCCGGAGGTGGGTGTAGTTGCCGAAGTGCTTCGTGTCCATGCCGACGTAGAGGCCCGATGCGGTGGTCAGCAGCGCCTCGGCGCCGATGCCGCGGGGGTTGCGCCCCGGGTTCCAGGCCAACGGCATGCCGGTGCGCGCGTCCAGCGCGGCGATGCCCGGCCGCGGCACGGCCCCCGCCTTGGCCGAGTCCACGCCCAGGGGGTTGTTCAGCCAGCGCTGGTGGCCACCGATGTAGGTGACGGCGTCGGACGCCGCAACCGAGTGCAGCGTGTCCCCGCCGGTGACCGCGACCCACCGCGGCTCGACGGCCTGGCCGGTGGAGGAGCTGTCGAACCGCGCTGCGGCGTCGCAGAGCGTGCCGAGGTACCCGGAACCGCCCGTCGCCACGATGACGAAGTGGCTGCCGTCGGGGGCGTAGTCGACCTCACGGACGTAGGAGTCGAAGCCGTTCGCGTGGCACGCCGGCTCGTAGCGGGTGGTCCGCCAGTTCGGGTCCACCAGCGCGCCGCCGGCCCGCAGCAGGATCGACACGACCTGGTCGCGGATCAGCCCGTCGGCCCGCGTGAAGTTGCCGATGGCCACCAGCCGGGAGCCGTCGGGTGACAGCGCGAGGTCCCGCACGCCGACCGGGGCGCGAGCGGTCCCGCGCGGGTAGTTGTGGTTGCCCAGGACGTCGACGCCCATGTAGGGGTCCACGGCAGCCGTGTTGGGGTCGACCGTGGCCAGGCCCCCGTGCGCGACGCCCTGGACGGCGTTGAAGACCCCGCCCACGAACAGCCGTCCCCCGGAGAAGGCCAGGTCGTTGACGGCGCCGTTGATCCCGCTGGGGGCGAACGTGGCCACCCGCGCGCCGGTGGCCAGCGAGACCCGGGTCAGGTTGCGGGAGACGGCCCCGTTGACGGTCGAGAACGTGCCGCCCAGGAAGACCGTGCCGTCGGGGCCGGGCTCCACCGCGTTGACGAGGCCGTCGAGCTGGACCCGGAACGACCGGTCGATGGCGCCGGTGGCGCGGTCGAAGGCGAGGACCGAGCGCTGGTTCCAGGCGGCGCTCCCGTTGGCCGCCGCGTCCTGGGCCCGGGTGAAGTCGCCGACGACCACGATCCGGTTCCCGACCTCGGCGAGGTCGAGCACCTTGTTGTCGAGCACGTGCGGTGTCCGCGCGTCGGGCGTCGCCGTCGGCAGCACCGCCCCCTGGGCCACGGCGGCGGACGCCGTCCCGGTCGTCACCGTCAGCGTCGCCACGATGGCCGCGACGACCATCGCGCACATCGATCGCCAGAGTGTCTTCATTCCCCGTGCGTCCCTCCGCATGGAGGGGCTCCCCCCGTGATCACGAGCCCCCGTCGCCGGACGGCAGCATCACAGAGAGTTGCGACGGCACCCCAGCAGACCGCGGCTGTTTGATCCGATCGAGTGGCTCAGCAGCGGCGATGACGGACAGTTGCATCACTCGGCGTCATCGGAGCGCTACAGGAGGTGCTTCGCGGCGCTCTCTCGCGGCCGGGAAGGCGGCTCGTCCTCGCCCGTGCAGGCATCGACGGACGTGGCGCTGCGCTCGGCGGACGCCGAGGACGCCGGATGGTTCCTGTGACCGAGCCTACGGCCGGCAACCGCGGGCCGCGACGTCCCGCCACGCCTGCCGGGAGGCGTCGTCGGTCAACGCCCAGCTCCCGCGCGGGCCCGGTCCCTGCCAGTACATCCACATGGTGATGCGCGGGTGCTCGGCGATCCACGCGGCATCCTGGCGGATCGCTGCCGCGCGCGCCGCCTCCCGGGCCGGCCTGGACGTCTCACCGGGACGGAGGGCGTACTGGCCGTACTCCACGATGAGGAGCGGCAGCCCGGTGGGCTCCATGACGCCGTACCAGTGACGGAACGAGGCGCTGGCGGTCATCGGCTCGGGGTCGACGCCGTACCAGTCGAGCCCGACGAAGTCGGCGTACTCCTCACCCGGCCACCAGGCAGCCGGGTCACCGACGTAGTGGTCCGGTGCGGTCGGATCCCACCAGTAGGCCATGTACACCGGGCCCCACCGGATGGTCGCGTTGGCCTCCTCGACCACCGTGTGGACGTGCCGGTGGAACGCGACGAACTCGGCCGCGGTCATGTCGTTCTCGGGCTCGTGGAAGGCAGTCGCGAACACACCGGTCGAAGGCACGCTGCGCGCCCAGGCGACGATCTGTCGGTCGTAGCGACCCGCCGCCGCACCACGGTGGTCCCCGCCGGGTGGCTTCCAGGAGACGAAGGAGCGCACCCCGGACGCGGCGTCCCCGGACGCAGCGGATCCCGCGAAGTCGACGGGCAACGAGCTGTCGAAGCTCCGCCGGATCGTCAGCGGACCCATGACCTGGTCGGCCTCGGCGAACGACCGGCCCAGTGGACGGCCGGGCCCCTCGGAGGGGGTCCAGACCCCGACCGCCAAGCACCGGAGCCCGAATCCCGACGCATCAGGCCTCGGCGACGGTGCGGTGGCGCAATTGGGCACGAGGCCCACGAGGACGGCCACGGCGAGCGCCAGCAGGCGGCAGCCGGCCCCACCCCGCCCCATGTGAACTCCTCGCTTCGTCACTCGCCCACGTCCGGCTCCACTGCGCCACGGACCGGCGCTCACCGGCCGGTGGACGCTACGCGCCCCGGCGGGTGCCGGACGGCCGGGCGCGGGGGACTGCTCCGAACGGGTGAGCACAGCCGGCGCCGTGGGATTCGCGACCGGCGCCTGGCCCTACCGTCGAACACCAGTCGAGTACGCGCAGCAACCGGGGGAACGCGTGGATCTTCAGCTCACTCTCGTCCTTGCCGGGCTGGTGATCGGCGTGGTCGTGGGGATGACGGGCATGGGTGGCGGCGCCCTGATGACGCCGGCGCTCGTCCTCTTCTTCGGCGTGCCCCCGCTGGCCGCGGTCTCCAGCGACCTCGTGGTCTCGGCCGTCATGAAGCCGATCGGCGGCGGCGTGCACCTCCGCCGCGGCACCGTCGACCTCCGGCTCGTCGGGTGGCTGTGCCTCGGCTCGGTACCGAGTGCGTTCGCCGGCGTCCTCGTGTCCCGTGCACTCGGCTCCGGCCTCGGCGTCCAGGAGTGGACGAAGACGGCGCTCGGCGTCGCGCTGCTCCTGGCCGCCGTGGGACTGATCATCCGGGCCTACCAGGAACTGGGCGCACGCGGGCGTCGAGCGGCACGTCGAGCGGGGCACCTGCCGCCGCTCCTCGGAGAGCAGCTCCCGGCGACCGGGTACCGGATCCGTCCCCTGGCGACCGTGCTCGTGGGTGTGGTCGGCGGCCTCGTCGTGGGCATGACGTCCGTGGGTTCTGGATCCCTCATCATCATCGCGCTGATGGCCCTGTACCCACGCCTGTCCGCAGCCGGCCTGGTGGGCACCGACCTCGTGCAGGCCGTGCCGCTGGTGGCGTCGGCGGCCGTGGGTCACCTGCTGTTCGGTGACTTCCAGTTCGACCTCACCGTGTCGCTGCTCCTCGGGTGTCTTCCCGGCGTCTACCTGGGCGCACGGATGTCCTCCCGCGCCCCCGCAGGGCTCGTGCGGCGCGCGCTCGCGCTCGTGCTGCTGGCCTCGGGATTGAAGCTCCTGGACCTGTCCGACCTCACGATGGTGACCGTGCTGGCGGTGGTCGTCGTCGCCGGACCCGTCCTGTGGATGCTCGCCCGGCAGCGCCACGGCCTGCCCGCGCGGGCGCGGATCCTCACGCAGGCCTGGGCACGCCGGGGATCGCGCGACGGCCGGGAGCGGCCCGTCGAGCAGCTGTCCGAACCCACGGCGTCCGTCTGACCGCACCGGCGGGGCTCCCTCCTCGGAGTGACCGGCTCACGCTGCACGTGTCGCCGCACGCGCCGGGGGTGGTCGACTCGACCAGCCGGTCCAGCACGACCCGGCAGCGACCGGTGCGAGCGTCCGACCCGGACGCGCACGAGGCCGAGAGCACGAGGGGACCCAGAGGCGATGTACAGCGAGAGCACACCCAGCGCCATGCGCCTTGGCGACTACCTGATGCTGCTGCGTCGACAGTGGGGGACCGTGCTCCTCGGGCTGGCGCTCGGCCTGAGCCTCGCAGGCGGCTACCTGCTCGTCGCGCCGCGCGAGTACACGTCGCAGACGTCGGTCCTCGTGACCGAGACGACCACCGCGGCGAGTGGGACGTCGAACCGGACGAACACCATCAACCTGGACACCGAGGCCCGGCTGGTGACCTCCACGGAGACGGTGACGGCCGCGGCCGACCTGCTCGACCTACCCTCGGACCGGGTCGGCGAGCTGGCCGACCGGGTCACGGTCACCGTGCCACCCAACACGGAGATCCTCACCATCTCCGTCGTCGGCTCCACCGCCGGGGAGGCGCAGGACGGTGCGGAGGCCTTCGCGGAGGCCTACCTCGACGCTCGGCGCGCCACCGCCGAGGCGGGCATGGACGCCGAGTACGAGGCTCTGCAGGGCCGCATCGACGCGGTCTCCGGACAGCTGGAGGACGTCATCGCCGCCGGCAGCCAGCTGGCCGCCGGATCGCCCGAGCGAGCCCGCAACGACCAGCAGGCCGCCTCCCTGAACAGCCAGCTGGCCAACCTGGGCAGCCAGCAGAACGAGGTCCGCGCCTCCGCGCTCTCCCCGGGGCGCGTGGTCACCCGCGCGGCTCTGCCCTCGTCGCCGAGCAGTCCGGACATCCCGGTCACGCTCGGGATCGGCATCGCGCTCGGGCTGCTGCTCGGCCTCGGCGTCGCGACGTGGCGCCACCGCGCCGACGACTGCATCCGCGCCGCGGACGACCTGGCCCGCAGGACGGACGTCCCCGTCATCGCCGTGCTGGACCAGCCGCTCCGCGCCGGCGAGGTGGCGATCGTGCCGCCGACCAGCCCGGACGCCCGCGCCTACGCCCGGCTGCGCAACGTGGTGACCGCCGAGCTACAGCAAGGCGCCCGGCGTGTGGTGCTCGTGGCCGGCGTGCACGGTGGTGGCGGCCCCGTGGCGGCCAACCTCGCGACGTCCCTCGCCCGCGCCGGCGAGGACGTGTTCCTGCTCTGCGCCGACGCCTTCGGCGGCACGGCCGAGACCCTGACCGGCGGACGGCCGACGGCCGGCCTGGCGGAGGTGCTCGCCGGTGAGCGGGAGGTCGACGAGGTCGCGCGGCAGCTCCCCGGCGTCCCCTCCCTGCGGGTGCTGGGCCCCGGACGCGACCCCGACCGGGCCGACTCCGTGCTCCAGACCCGCGGGCCCCGGAAGCTCGTCGACCGGTTGCTGGAGCGGGCTGCCTACGTCGTCATCGAGGCGCCGTCGACGGCGGGCGGCACCGACGCGCAGTCGCTGGCGGATCTCGCCGAGCTCGCGGTCATCGTCGTCGAGGCCGGCCGGACCACCGCTCGCGAGGTCACTGACGCGGTTTACCAGTTCCAGTCGATGCACCGGTCCGTCCTCGGCGCCGTCCTCGGCCGCTCCACCGGTGACGGCGGCACCGCGCCGCGCCGCGGCGCACCGCTGGACCGCCCGGGCGCTCCGGCGGTCCCCGGGCCGGAGGCCGGCACGGACGGCCCCGCAGGCGACGGCGGACCCGAGCGGCGTCGGGCCGTGACGGCCGGCCCGGTGGGCTGGCCGACGCCGCCCAGCAGCACCGTGCGATGAGCCCGGCGCTGCCCGCGCCGACGCTCGCGTCGGCCGACCGGGGGTCGGGTGCCTCGGAACGCCCGATGTCCCGGCACCCGGGCTGGCCGCTGACGGCCCTGCTCACCCTCTATCCGCTGTGGTGGCTGCTGGGCATGGGGACGCTGATCGTCTTTGTGCTCGTCCTCCCGATGGTGCTGCACCTGTGGCGCCGCCGGCGCATCGTCGTCCCCCCGGGTTTCGGGCTCTGGCTGCTCTTCCTCGCCTGGGTGGTCGCGAGCACGGCGTTCCTCGGCATGAACCCGCCGGGCACCCTGCCCGACACCGTGTCCGGCCGGATCGTGTCCGTGGGCTTCAATCTCGCCGGGTACCTGTCGGCGACCATCGTGCTGCTCTACGCGGGCAACCTGTCCGAGACCGAGTTCCCCCGGCGTCGACTGGTGCGGCACCTCGGCGGGCTGTTCGTCGTCGTGGTCGCCGGTGGCCTGCTGGGCACGTTCGCGCCCACCTTCGACGTCACGTCCCCGGTCGAGCTCCTGCTGCCCGACTCCGTCGCGGAAGACGTCTTCGTCCAGAGCCTGGTGCACCCGACGGCCGCGCAGCTGCACGAGGTCCTCGGCTACCAGTCGCCCCGCCCGTCGGCGCCGTTCGGGTTCACCAACACCTGGGGCCACTGCTTCGCCCTGCTGCTCGGCTGGTTCCTGATCAGCCACATGTCGGCCGGGCACACGCGCCGGCGTGCAGCCGGCCTGGTGGTCCTCCTCCTCGCCGCCATCCCCGTCGTCTACTCGCTCAACCGCGGCCTGTGGCTCGGCCTGGGGCTTGCCCTGGGCGTCGCCGCCGTCCGGCTCGCGCGCCGCGGGCGCTTCGCCGTCATCACGGGGCTCGTCGCCGCGCTGTCCCTGACGGCCGTCCTGCTGACCGCGTCACCGTTGGGGGCCATGGTCCAGGCCCGTCTGGACAACGGGCACAGCAACGACATCCGCACGTTCACCACCCAACGGACCCTCGAGGTGCTCGCCCACTCCCCCGTCATGGGCTTCGGCTCGACCCGGGCCGCCCTGGGCAGCAGCAACTCGATCGTTGTCGGCTCCGATGCGGACTGCCGGCGGTGCGGCAACCCGACCCTGGGCAGCAACGGACAGGTGTGGCTGCTCCTCATCGCCCAGGGGATCGGCGGGACAGCCCTCTACGTCGGCTTCCTCCTCCGGTCCCTGTGGGCCTACCGGCGGGACCGAACGCCCATCGGCGACGGCGGGCGGCTGGTCCTGGTCCTGTCGCTGGCCTTCATGCTCGTCTACAACGCCCTGACCATGCCGCTGGTCATCACCTTCCTGTCGATCGCCCTGATGTGGCGCCAGCAGCGGGACGAGCCCGCGCGCCCAGCGGAGATCTCGCGCCGGGCGCCGGCGTCCCGACCCGTCCTGCTCGCCGGACAGACGAGGAGCCCGGCGTGAGCGACGAACGACTGGCCCACCTGCGGGACGTCGGGCAGCTCCTCTGGCCGTCCCCCATCGAGATGCGCATCACCACCGCGTCCCCCTCCTCGAACAGCGGGGACCGCGAGTACCTGCTGCTGCCCAGCCGCCACCGGCCGCGGATGCTGGTGCCCCACGGGCAGCCCCGCGCAGCGGCGGGAGCGCTCCGCCGGTACGGCGTCGGACGGGGGCGGACCGCCCGCTGGGCGGCGGCCTTCCTCTCCACCGCATCGGCGCTCGGCATCGTGCCGCTGCTCGCGCGCGATCGCGTCGTCCTGCACCGCCCCGACGGCCCCACGGCCTCCATCGAGGACCACCTCGCCGACGTCCTCGGCCGGGAACTCTTCGTCAGCATGTACCTGAGCACCGCGAGGGCCAACCGCAAGCCGGTCCTGCAGGTGCTGGACAGCCGCGGCCGCACGCTGGCCTACGTCAAGGTGGGCGTGGACCCGCTGACCAGCCGCCTGGTGCGTGACGAGACCGCGGCACTCACCGCTCTCGCAGCCACCGACCTGCGGGGTCTCACCGTGCCGACGGTCCTCCACCAGGGCTGCTGGAACGGCTTGGAGCTGCTGGTCCAGGCCGCACTGCCGGTGGACAACCGGCGGCGCCGGCCCTCGCCGCACGAGGTCTCGAGCGCGCAGATCGAGGTCGCCGCCATCGGACGCTCGGAGGCCACCGCGCTCGCCGGCACGGCCTACTGGTCCGCCCTGACCCAGAGGATCGGCCGGATGCCGGAGACGCCGGCCGGCGAACGCCTCGCCGAGCTGACGCACCACCTCGCCGAGGGGATGGGCGATGTCGCACTGCCCCTTGGCGCCTGGCACGGCGACTGGACACCGTGGAACACGGCTCGAGGGCGCGGCGGGCGGCTCCTGGTCTGGGACTGGGAGCGCTTCGGGTCCTCCGTCCCCGCGGGTTTCGACGCGCTGCACTGGGCACTGCAGACGGACCTGGTGACCCGGCAGTCGGACCCGCTGCTCTCCGCGCAGCACTGCACGTCGTCCGCTGCCGGCCTGCTCGAGCCCTTCGGCCTCGACGCCACCCAGGCCCGGGCCACCGCCGTCACCTATCTAGCCGACCTCGCCGCCCGCTATCTCGCTGACAGGCAGGACGCGGCCGGAGCGCGGCTGGGAGACGTCACGACCTGGTTGCTGCCGGCGATCTCCTCGGGCCTCGCCCGCAACTGACCCGAACCACCCGCTACGACGCGCCAACGAGAGAAGAGGAAGGCCCATGACCCCGACCACGACGCTGCGCCGCTCACCGACGGCCTACCGTGCGGTCCAGCGGGCCACCCGGACCGTCGGCCTCCTCACCCACCGCTGGCGGGTGACGCCCGGCTTCCTCATCGTCGGCGGTCAGCGGTGCGGGACGACCTCGATGTACCGGACCCTGTCGAGCCACCCGGCGGCGCTGCCTCCCGTGCGGCACAAGGGCGTCCACTACTTCGACACCGACTACGCCAGGGGGATGGCGTGGTATCGCGCCCACTTCCCCATGGAGCGGACCGCCCGGGTCCTCGAACAGCGCCTGGGGACCCGCCCACTCGCCTTCGAGTCCAGCCCCTACTACATGTTCCACCCGCTGGCCGCCGAGCGGATCGCCACCGACCTCCCCGGGGTGAAGGTCGTCGTCCTGCTGCGCGACCCCGTGGAACGGGCCTACTCGGCGCACGCCCACGAACTGGCGCGGGGCTTCGAGGACCAGGACTTCGAGACGGCGCTCGCCCTGGAGGACGGCCGACTGGCGGGCGAGGCCGAGCGGCTCACCGCGGACCCCTTCGCGCACAGCCACTTCCACCAGCACCACGGCTACCTGACGCGGGGCCGCTACGTCGAGCACCTGCAGCGCCTGGAGCAGGTCTTCGGCCGGGAGCGGATGCACATCGTGGACAGCCACGAGTTCTTCACCCAGCCGGAGCCGGTGTACGACGACGTCCTGCGCTTCCTCGGCCTGCCGCACGCCGGGTACCCCGCCTTCGAGCGGCACAACGCCCGATCCCGCTCGCCGATGCAGCCCGAGCTCAGGGCGCGCCTCGAGGAGCACTTCGCGCCCTACGACGAGCGGCTCGTGGCGTGGCTGGGGCGGCCGGTCAGCTGGCGTCCCGAACTCGTCCCCCAGCGGTGAGGGCCGGCGTGGCTACCACCGACCGCGGCGTACCGGAGCCGGTCGCCGCCGGACCCGGCATGCCCAGCATCGCGCGCGGTGGCCTGGTCAACCTGGTGGGTGCGGCCGTCTCCGCGGTGACCGGCGTGCTCCTGGTCGTCGTCGTGACCCGCACGCTGCCACAGTCCGATGCCGGTGCGTTCTTCGCGCTCACCTCGGTGTTCCTGCTGGCGGAGACGGTCGCGCGACTCGGGACCGGCACCGGGGTCGTGTACTTCGTCGCCCGGCTGCGGTCGCTCGGGCAGCCCGAACGGATCCGGGCCGTCCAGCGCGTCGCCCTCACTCCCGTGGTAACCCTCTCCGCCATCGTCGCCACCGCGCTGGCGATCTGGGCTCCCCAGATCGCGGAGTTCCTCGGGACCCCGGCGGACGGGACCCGGTCGGCGATCGTGGCGCTGGCGCTCCTGCTGCCGGTCGCCGCGCTGTCCGACACGCTGCTGGCGGCGACTCGCGGCCACGGTGCCATGCTCCCGACGGCAGCCGTCGACCGGGTCGGCCGCCCCCTCCTGCAACTCACGCTGGTCGCCGTGGCCGTCAGCAACGGCTCGGCCGCCGTCCTCGCCGGGGCGTGGGCCCTGCCGTGGGTGCTCTCGGCGGCGTTGGCCTGGTGGTGGCTGCTGCGGCTGACCCGCTGCCTCCCGCCGGCGGCGGCCGGCGGTCCCGGCCTGGAGACCTGGCGGGAGTTCTGGTCCTTCACGGCGCCGCGTGCGGTCAACAGCCTCGTCCAGCTGGCCTTGCAGCGGCTGGACATCGTCCTCGTCACGGCGCTGGCCGGGCCCGCCGAAGCGGCCGTGTACACGGCGGCCACGCGCTTCCTCGTCGTGGGGCAGCTGACCACCAGTGCCATCTCCACCGCGGCGCAGCCGAGGCTGGCCGGCGTGCTGGCGGTGGGCGACCACGCGTCGGCACGGTCGGTCTACCAATCCGCCACCGCCTGGGTCGTCCTCCTCACGTGGCCGCTCTACCTGCTCTGCGGCGTCTTCGCCGACACCGTCCTGACGGTCTTCGGCGCGGGGTACGAGGCAGGCCGGCCGGTCGTGCTGGTGCTCGTCGGGGCCACGCTCCTGGCGACGGCGTGCGGCATGGTGGACATGCTGCTCAACATGGCCGGTCGGACGTCGTGGACCCTAGCCAACTCCGTCGTCGCCCTGGCGGTCATGGTCGTCGTGGACCTGGCTCTGATCCCCCGCCTGGGCATCCTCGGCGCCGGCATCGGCTGGGCGGCAGCGATCGTGGTGAACAACCTGCTGCCGCTGGGCCAACTGCTCGCGTCGACCCGGCTGCACCCGTTCGGAGCGGCCACCGTGCGCGGTGCCGCCTTGTCCGCGGTGTGCTTCGGGATCCTTCCGGTCACCGCGCTCCTGCTCGTGCCGGGCAACGCTGCAGCCACCACCGTCGCCGCGCTCGTGGGCCTCGCCCTCTTCGTCGTCGCCCTCCGACGCTGGCGGGCGGCCCTGGGTCTGCCGGCCCTGCGCACGGTCCTCACCCGCACCCCGAGAAGAACCACTGCCCGGCGCGACGTCGACCGGGCCCGGACCGGAGAGATCCAGTGACCGAGACCAGCGCCTCCCCGTCCCCCGCCCCCCGCACGGAGCTGACGAGGCGGCGGCTGGCCGCACTCACCGCGCGAGGGCTCGTGTCCGATCGCCGGGAGCGGCTCCGCGACCGCGGTGGGCAACCCGACGTCCGGCCGCGACGGGGGCTGTCGGCTCTGGACCTCCGGCTGCGCGCCCCCGTGTTCGTGCTGGGTGCGCCACGGTCGGGCACGACCTTCCTCGGCTCGTGCATCGGCGCGCTCCCGGACGTCTCGTACCACTTCGAGCCGCGGGCGACCAAGGCCGCGGTCCGCCAGGTCTACGAGGGGGCCTGGCCGGAGAGCCGCGCCGCACGCGAGTTCCGGAAGACCTACCGGCTCCTGCTCCTGGCGGCCGGTGACGGGGGGCGCCGCTTCGCGGAGAAGAACCCGGAGAACTGCTTCATCGTGCCGTTCCTGGCACGGACGTTCCCGGACGCCTGCTTCATCCAGATCATCCGCGACGGGCGCGACGTCGCTGTCTCGCACGCCGAGAAGCCTTGGCTGGCCGCCCGGTCAGCCGGCACCGGCCGACGCGGTCGTGGTGGGCAGGCCTGGGGGCCGTGGGCCCGCTGGTGGGTGGAGCCGGAGCGGGTCGAGGAGTTCGCCCGGGTCACCGACACCACCCGCACGGCATGGAGCTGGCGCAGGTTCACGGAGTCGGCACGTCACCACCTGGCGGACCTACCGGGCGGGCGTGTGCTGACCCTCCGGTACGAGGAGATGGTGCACGATCCCGACGCGACCGCCCGATCGGTCGGGAGCTTCCTCGGGCACGCCGAACCGCCCGCGTCGCTGCGCGCCGCGTTCGCCCGGGCGGACCCCGGATCGGTCGGGCGCTGGCGGCAGGACCTGGACGAGGAGGCACGGGCCGACGTGGAGCGTGAGGCCGGCGGGCTGCTGGCAGAGCTGGGATACCTGTCGTGAGCGATCGCGCCCGCTCCGCGCCACCGAACGGCGGTGTGCTGGTCACCGGACTGCCCCGGAGCGGCACCAGTTGGGTGGGGAAGATGCTCGAGGCTTCCGGGGAGGTCGTCTACGTCAACGAGCCCCTGAACCCGCAGCACCCTCCGGGCCGGTCGCCGGGCGTGCTGAACGCCCGCGTGACCCACCGATTCCAGTACATCGACCCGGAGGACGACACCGAGTGGCGGCGCGCCTTCACCGACACCCTCGGTCTGCGCTACGGGATCGGGCCGGAACTGCGAGAGAACCGCTCCGTGTACGACCTGGGGCGGATGGCGAAGTACGCCACCTCGTTCACCGCCGGTCGACTCCGGGGACGTCGAGCGATGCTCGACGACCCCTACGCCCTCTTCTCGACCGGCTGGCTGGTCCGTGAGATGGGCTGCCGGGCCGTCGTGCTGGTCCGTGACCCGGTGGCCTTCGTCGGGAGCTGGCGTGCCCTGGGCTGGCAAATCCATTTCCACGAGCTGCTCGAGCAGCCCGCGCTCGTGCGTGACCACCTCGGCCCGTACGTCGAGCGGATGCGCAGCCTGATCGGCTCACCCGACTGGCTCGCCCGCAGCTGCCTGCTGTGGGAGGCGACGTACGACGTCGTCGACCGCGCCTTCCGCTCGCTGCCGGGCGTGCACCTGGTCAGCTACGAGAGCCTGGTGCAGAACCCGTTGGCCGGGTTCGCGGACCTGTACGACTCCGTGGGACTGACCTGGTCCGATCGCGCCGCCGAGCGGGTGGGTGCAGCCACCACCGAGCAGCCGAACGCCGCGCAAGGCGCCATGCGCTGGTCCATGCGCGGCGGGTTGTCCCGCACCGCCTACCGGCCGATGGGCCAGGGGACGGCGCTGTCGACCTACCGGAGCCGGCTGACCCCGGACGAGATCGCGCGCGTCCGGGAGCTGACGGCGACCGTGGCGGCCCGGATGCTCTCGGCCACCGTCGCGACCGGGAGTCCCGGCCGGGCGTGACCCCCGTGAGGGACCGCCGGTCCCGTGGCGAGCCGCCGGCGCCGGCGGCTCGTCACCCACCCCCGGCGGCGGCGCGGCCTGGGACCGGCAGGTTGTCCGCCACGCGGGGCGCGGGTGCGAGGACCGGAGAGGAGTGTGCCGCGTCGCGCGGGGACGGGCCGGCGCCGGACATCCGGGCGTGCGCGCCCAACCCCGGGACGTCGCGCATCGCCCCGCGCCACTGCCGGCTCCGGGCCACGGCCAGCACTGCGTCGACGGTGTACCGGCGCCACAGACGACGCGGTTCCCGGCAGAGCCGGACCAGCCAGTTGAGGCGCAGCGGATAGGCCCAGGACGGGTAGTAGCCCGCCTGGAGCACCTGGTTCAGGAAGCCACCGCAGGTGAGCGCATAGCCCTGGGGCATGGCATCGGCGGCCTCGAGGAGGACCTGCTCCTGCAGTCCCGCCCCCAGGCCGACGAGGAGCAGGTCCGGCGCGACCTGCGCCACCAGCCGCCGGAGGTCCGCACCGCGGGGCAGTCCCTCGAAGCCGTCGACGGCGACGACCTCGATCGGCCGACCTGCCAGACCGCTCAGGGCCGCGGACACCTGCGCTCCCCGGTCACCGCGGCCACCGATCGCCAGGACCGAGCCGATGGCCGGGTCCGCAGCGAGCAGGGCAGGCACGACGAGATCCGCACTCGTCCTCGCCGGATGGCGGAGCAGCCACTGCAGGAACTGGCCGTCGATCCCGCACACGTCCACCCGACGCACGGCTTCGGCCGCAGTGGCCAGCGCGGTGTGGATGCTGTAGTGGTTCAGCCAGGTCACGCGCACCGGTGAGCCCGATCCAGCACGTTCCCGCCGGAGGGCCACGAGAGAGTCGATCAAGGTCTCGGGCGCAGTGCCGACCTGAGGCGAGAGCAGGGTCACGACATTTCCTCCACCAACTCGGCGCATGGCCACCGGCGCCTTCCGGACAGCAGACGGGAAGTCGGTCGACTGAACGCCGGCAATGGCCATCAAATGACATTTCCCGGTGCGTGGGGAGCCTCGTCCGGGGAAGGTCACCCGGAAGGGGCGGCCCGCTCCGCAGACCGTTCCGGCGCCGCTTTCACTCGCTTGCGCCCCCTCGCGCCGCGCTCCGGACGGGGAGGGGCCGGAGCGGTCAGCCGACCCCGGACGTCGCCGGCGCGGGCGCCGGCTCCGCGCCGGGTGCTGCGGGCCGGTCGGTACGCCGCAGACCGGCCGTGAGGTACAGCTCGACCAGGAGCAGGCAGACGAATGCCTCGGTGATCCGCACCCCGTAGCGCACGGCCTCGCCCGGCAGCCCGGCCAGGCCCACCTGGTACTGCAGGACCGCCAGCAGGATCGGGGCGACGACGAGGAACGCGTACCAGCCGACCCGCTGTCGCCATCCGTTCCGCGCGGAAGGGTCCAGGATCCGCCGGTCCACCAGGTCGAAGGCGACCGGAGCGAGCACGAGGACCCCGAGGGTCTCGGCCAGGTCGGTGACGGCGCCGGTGCGGTTGAAGAGCACGACGAGGGCCAGGACGCCCAGGGACAGCCCGGCGGCAACGCGGCGCGGCAACGGTCGCCGCACCTGCAGGTACGGGAGCAGCAGGGCCGCTGCGAGGAAGGTCTCGTTCAGGGTGCGGAACCGGCTCGGGAGGTCCGACAGGAGCAGGGCGATCCCGATCGCCAGGCACGCCACGGCCACCAGTGCGGTCAGCCGCCACTGCCGGGGCTCGTCGGCCAGTCGCGGCCGGGCGTACTGGATCCACACGGCGAGGAGCAGCGCGAGGACGAGTCCCTCGCTGTTGTGCGCGATGCGCGTGGCGATGCCCTCGGGGAGCACGACGGGGAAGAGTTCCAGCAGGACCCCGGCGATGGCAGCGACCACTGCCACGTAGAAGGCGACGGGAACGATTCTCGCTCGGGTCCACACCCGGTCAGGATCTCATCGGGAAATGCTCACGCAGAATGCGTTCACCCCTATGGGGCACTGAGTCTTTCCCAGTAGTGGCTGGGCCAGGTCGGTGATCATGTGGTCCGGCCGTGCTGGTGATGGAGGAGGACAAGGGCGGCGGCGGTGATCGCGCCGATGCGCCAGGGGCAGAGGCTGACCCGGCGCAGCGCCTTGAAGGTGGTCTTGAGCAGCCAGTTGCCGCGTTCGGCCGGGGTGCGGGTGGCGGCGTGCAGCAGGTTGACGGTGCGCTGGTCGTCGGTCAGCGGTGCGTCGGTGGTCTTCTTGATCGGCGTGGTCAGCGCCGCCCGCTCGCC
>NZ_NVPT01000077.1 GCF_002802985.1 Geodermatophilus chilensis
ACAAGGGCGTGAGACGTAGGGTGGTGTCGGCAGGGTCAGGTGTGTATAAGGGCCAGGTCCGGGTGAGGCGGGTGGGACGAGTGGGGCGCGCGGGGTGTTCTGTGTGACACACAGGCGCCAATCGGTCACCAAGAGGGTTGGGACTGCCGAGGCCAGGGCACCATGTCCGTACGGGGGCCAGGCACAGGCGTCCCCGGGAGAGGGGGGTCGTCATGACCTCGGCCGAGCCGCTTCCCCCTGCCCAGCCGCGGGGGCGCGAGGTGAAGGCGAGCGTGCTCGCCGCCTTCCAGCTCGTGGAGGACGCCCGCTACCTGGGCACCGACCGGCGCAGCCGGCACGGGCGCCGGCGGGCGCTCGCCGAACGCACCGTGGCCTACCGGAAACTCGCGCGGGACCTGCGCGTCAGCTGACGAAGGACCCTCTCCCCGAGCCCTTCGCAAGCTCAGGGCACGCCAGGAGAGGGCCGGGGGCACGGGACGGGGCCAGCGGGGTCTCCCTCAGGTGATGCAGAACTCGTTGCCCTCGGGGTCGGCCAGGGTGACCCACGCGAACGGGCCCTGCGAGGCCCGGTGCAGCTCGGTGGCGCCCAGGCCGAGGAGGCGGGCGACCTCGTCCTCCCGCCGGTCCGCACCCACCCTCAGGTCGAGGTGCACGCGGTTCTTCACGGTCTTGGCCTCCGGGACCACCTGGAAGAGCACCCGCGGGCGGTCGGGGTCGGGTGAGGTGATCGCTGCCCCCGAGCGCCAGACCAGCGCGCCGCGGTGCGTGGTGGTGTCCGCCTCGGTCGCCGCGCCCGACGCGACCGTGCGGCGGATGAACGCCTCGTCCTGCGGTTCGACCTGCCACCCGAGGACCTCGGCCCACCAGTCGGCCAGCCCGTGCGGGTCGGCCGAGTCGATCACGATCTGGACGTCGGTGGCCATGCGCGGACGCTAGGGCACCCCACCGACACGCGGGACTCAGAGCCCCTGAGCCGGCTCGGCCGGTCCTCAGAGTTCGGTGGCCAGCTCCGCGCGCATGGCCTCCGGTCCGGGCAGGGGCGTGCTCAGCCCGCAGTGGTCGCGCAGCACCTCGCCCAGCGACGGGAAGGTCGAGCGCTCGACCTGCCGATCGGCGTTCCACAGCCCCCAGCGCATGACGGCCTCGCCGCACTGGAAGTACGCCCGCTCGACGGTCAGCAGCAGCACCGACCGCGGCGGGCGGCCGAACTCGGTCAGGTCCACGCCGAGGTCGTCCGGTGCCACCAGGGTCGTCGTCCCGAACACCTTGAGGGTCTCCTCGAACCCGGGCACGAAGAACAGCAGGGCGGCGCGCGGGTTGCCCACGGTGTTGCGCAGGCTGTCCACCCGGTTGTTGCCCTGCCGGTCCGGGACGGCGAGCGTCCGCTCGTCGAGCACCCTCGCGAACCCCGGGTCACCGCCCCGCGGGGAGACCTCCGGCCAGCCGTCGGGAGCAGCCGTGGCCAGCGTGGCGAACGGCGACAGCGCGATGAAGGCCCGGCAGTGCCGGTCCAGGTGGTCGACGACCTTGTCCTGCACCAGCTGCGAGGGCGGGCGGTACCCCGCCAGGACGTCGGGAGCGGTGTCCACGGGGGCACGGTAGCCCGGCTAGCGTGGCCTGCCGTGCCCGCGCAGTGGAGCTCCCCGGTCCGGTACGTCGAGTGCGACCAGCAGGGCGTCGTCTTCAACGCCCACTACCTGACCTGGACCGACGAGGCCTCCAACTCCTGGTGGGCCTCCCACGGTCTGCCGTGGGAGGAGCTGGTCGCCCGCGGCATCGACCCGCTGGTCAAGGCCAGCTCGCTGGAGTGGACGTCGTCGGCCCGCTGGGGCGACACCGCCACCGTGGACGCCGAGACCGAGAAGGTCGGCCGCAGCAGCGTGACCGTGCGGTACACGGTCCGCGTGGGGGAGCGGGTCTGCTGCGTCGTCCGCACCACCTACGTGTGCGTGTCGGGCGGCGTGGCCACGCCCTGGCCGGACGACGTGCGCGCCCGGCTCACCGAGGGCTGAGCGCGTCCCCGGGCGGGAGCACCGGCAGGCCGTCCGGGACGCCGTCCTCGACCAGCCGCCACAGCGCGTCGGTGTCGGCGTGCTCGGCGACCAGGTCTCCCAGGGCGTCCAGCCGCCGCTCGCGGACCGCGGCGAAGTCGGTGTCCGGCGCGGCCACGAACCGCCGTCCGGCCACCCGGGCGACCTCGGCGAGGAACGCCCGTCGGAAGCCGTCGTCCTCCAGCGCCCCGTGCCAGGTGGTGCCGAACACCGACCCGGCGCGGGCGCCGTCGAGGAAGGGCTCGGCGTCGCCGTCCACGGTGACCACCCCGTGGTGGATCTCGTAGCCGCGCACCGGCTGCCCCAACGCCGTCCCCACCGGCCGGCCGAGGGTCTTCTCCGGCGCGAACCGGACGTCGGCCGGCAGCAGCCCGAGCCCGGGCACGGTGCCGGCCCGCGACTCGACGTCGTCGGTGATCGTCCGGGCCAGCATCTGGTGGCCGCCGCAGACACCGAGCACCGCCCGGCCGGCGGCGGCGTGCCGGACGACGGCGTCGGCCAGGCCGGTGGCGCGCAGCCAGCCCAGGTCGGTGACCGTGGCGCGGGTGCCGGGCAGCACCACCAGGTCGGCGTCGGCCAGCTCCTCGGGCGTGGTCGCGTAGCGGACCAGCACCCCGGGCTCGGCGGCCAGCGCGTCGAGGTCGGTGAAGTTGGACAGCCGCGGCAGCCGGGCGACGGCGACCCGCAGCACGTCCTCGCCGTGGGGCGGGCCGGCCGAGGAGACGCCGGTCGGGACGCCGAGGGAGTCCTCCACGTCCACCGCCGCGCCGGGCAGCCAGGGCAGCACGCCGAGGGTCGGCCGGCCGGTGAGCGCGGTGAGCTGCTCGAGGCCGGGCGCGAGCAGCCGGACGTCACCGCGGAACTTGTTGACCAGGAAACCGGCGACGAGTCGCTGGTCGGCCGGCGGCATGAGCGCGACCGTGCCGTAGAGGGCCGGGAAGACCCCGCCCCGGTCGATGTCGCCGACCACGACCACGGGCAGCCCGGCGGGGGTGGCCAGCCCCATGTTCGCGATGTCGTCGGCGCGCAGGTTGATCTCGGTGGGCGAACCCGCGCCCTCGCAGACGACGACGTCGAAGCGGGCGCGCAGGTCCTCGAGGCAGCTGAGCACCTGCTCCAGCAGCGCGGCCTTCATCGGCCGGTAGGACAGCGCGGTCACGTCCGCGACCGCCCGGCCGAGGACGACGACCTGGCTGGAGTCCTCACCGCCGGGCTTGAGCAGCACCGGGTTCATCGCCGCCTCGGGCTCCACGCAGGCGGCGGCGGCCTGCATGACCTGGGCCCGGCCGATCTCCGCGCCGTCCGGGGTGACCATCGAGTTGTTGCTCATGTTCTGCGCCTTGAACGGGGCGACCGACACCCCCTGGCGCACCAGCCAGCGGCAGATGCCGGCGGTCACCACCGACTTGCCGGCGTCCGACGTCGTCCCGGCGACGAGCAGCGCGCCGCTCACCGGCCGACCGCCGCCGTGATCATCGGCGAGTGGCGGGCGACTCGCCGCAGGCAGACAGCCGGATGCCGATGTTCACGGCGAGGGTGGGTGCCGCTCATGCCGCCGGCTGCCCCCAGCCGGCCTTCTCCTGACCGGAGAGCTCGGCGATGGCCTCCATGATGCGGTCGGTGACCACCCGGCGGGCCCGGCCGTTGCCGGCCATCCCGCGCTGCTCGGGGAAGGTCAGCGGCTCCCCGAAGGTGACCGACACCTTGTGCGGCCGCGGCCAGCGGGAGTCGACCGGCTGCACCCGGTCCGTGCCGTGCACGGCCACGGGGACGACGGGGCAGTCGGCGGTCAGCGCCAGCCAGGCGACGCCGGTCTTGCCGCGGGCCAGCTGGCCGTCGCGCGAGCGGGTGCCCTCCGGGTAGATGCCGAAGCCCTCACCGCGGCGCAGCACCCGGAGCGCGGTGTCCAGCGCCTCCTGCGCGGCCCGGTGCGTCTGCCGCTCCACCGGCATGGCCCCGAGCGCCGTGAACAGCGTCCGGGTCAGCCAGCCGCCGACCCCCGTGCCGGTGAAGTACTCGGCCTTGGCCAGGTAGTGCACGCGGCGCGGCGCCGACAGCGGGATGACCATGCTGTCGATGAAGGACAGGTGGTTGCTGGCCAGGATCACCGGGCCGGTGGTCGGCACGTTCTCCCGCCCCGTCACGTGCATGCGCAGCATGACGTGGAACAACGGGCGCAGCAGGAACCGGACGACCAGGTAGAGCACGCCGCGTTCCCCTCTCGGCTCGGGGACCGCCGGCGAGCACCGGCGTCAGCGGCATTCTCCCGTGTGGCCCGGGCGCATCCGGCTCCCGGGGCACACGGCGGGTCCTCAGTGGTGCGGGCGGGGCGGGCAGACGTCCCGGACGAGCGCCTGGATGTCCTCGGGCAGCCCGGCGTGTCCGGCGGCGGACTCGACGATGGCCACCGCGACGTCGCGCACCTTGCGGTGCGAGTTGCTCGAGATGTGCGCGAGCAGGTCGAAGGCCACGTGCTCGCCGCAGCTGGTGAGCAGCATGAGGATGCCCTTGGCCTGCTCGATCGCCGCCCGGCTGCTCATCGCGGTGCGCAGCTGCGCGACCTCGGTCTCCAGGGCGTGCACCCGGTCGTCCCCGGTGCCCTCCGCCTCGGGCCGGGGTGCCGGCGACTGCGGCTCCGGGGGGACCTCGACGAGCAGGCCCTCGAGCCCCTCGACGGTCCCGGCCGCGTCGACGACCGGTTCGCCGACGAGGAGGACGGGGCGCTCGCCCCCGCCCCGGCTGCCCAGGCGGACCCGCAGGGCGAAGGGCAGCCCGGTGGTGCAGGCGGCGGCGATGGCGTCCAGGACGCGGGGCCGGTCGCCGGGGTGCAGCGAGCGGACCAGCAGCTCGGTGCACGGGTGCGCGCCGTTGCGCGCGAGGTTCAGCAGCACGGCCATCTCCGGGGACCAGGTCCACGCGCCGGCGCGCCGGTCGTAGCGGTACCGCCCGGCCAGGCGCCGCGCGGTGGCGAGGGGGCGTGCCGGCTGCGCTGCCGGACGGTCGGAGGAGGCGGTGCTGCGGGCCAGGGTGGGGGAAGGGGTCGCTGTCATGTCGACTCCACGGGTGTTCCGCCGAGGTCGGCCCCGACCAGGGGCCGCGGCCGTGTGTTCGACCTGCGCGGTACGCCGGTGACGACCGTACGACCTCCGGGAGCGACGCGCACGTGCGTCGGTCCTGGTCCGGCGGGTGACCGGGCGTGTCCCCGCGTGCCCTGCCGTGGGGTCGCGAACCGTGGTCGATCAGTTCCTCTCCGTCAACGGCGGGGCAGCGCCCGGGCCGCGGCGGCGATCGCGGCGGCCGTGGTCCACACCGTGCGGGAGAGCCGCACGGCGCGCGGGACGTCCGGGGCCGCGGGCGCCCGGCCGTCGCCGAGCGCCGGACGGTCCTCCACCCGGCTGCCGTAGACGTTGCGACCGCCCAGCCGCAGGTCGAGGGCGCCGGCCAGGGCCGCCTCGCACCGGCCGGCGTTGGGCGAGGGGTGGGCCGCGCCGTCGCGCCGCCACACGGTCCACGCGCCGCGCGCCGAGCCCCCGGCCAGGGGCGCGGTCGCCACGGTAAGCCCGGCGGTCAGCCGCGCGGGCAGCCAGTTGGCGACGTCGTCGGTGCGTGCGGCCGCCCAGCCGAAGCGGGCGTACCGCGCGGAGCGGTGGCCCACCATCGCGTCGAGGGTGTTGACCGCGCGATACCCCAGGAGCCCGGGCAGCCCGGCGACCGCACCCCACACCAGCGGGGCGACGGCGGCGTCGGAGGTGTTCTCCGCGACCGACTCGACCGTGGCGCGGGCCAGCTGCGGGACGTCGAGCGCCGAGGGGTCCCGGCCGGCCAGGGTGGGCAGCAGGGCCCGGGCCGCGGCCAGGTCCCCGGCGTCGAGCGTGCGCGCCATCGCCGTCCCGGCGCGGCCCAGGGAGGTGCCGCCCAGCACCGCCCAGGTGGCGGCCGCGGTGACCAGCGTGCGGACGGCGGGCCGGCCGCGGGACGCGCGGTCGAGGACGACGCCCAGGCCGGTTGCCGCGCCGGTCAGCGCCCCGGCGTACGCGACCCCTGCGGCGCGGGAGTCCCGCCAGAGCGGGCGTTCCAGGGCCGCGGCGGCCCGGCCGAACCCGGCCACCGGGTGCCACCGGCGCGGATCGGCCAGCAGCAGGTCGGCGGCGGCGCCGAGGGCGAGCCCCGCGGCGGTGGACAGGTCGCGCGGGGGCAGCACGCGGCACATGGTGCCAACCCCCGCCGTCCCTAGGATCGACGGTCATGCGCCTGCCCGGCCGTTACAGCGGCGTCGCCCGGCCGATCGTCACCTACGGCAGCGAACCGGTCCTGCACCGGCCGTGCGCGCCGGTGACGGAGTTCGGCAAGGACCTCCGCCGGCTGGTCCTGGACATGTTCGCCTCGATGGAGGCCGCCGACGGCGTGGGCCTGGCGGCCAACCAGATCGGCGTCGACGCGCGCGTCTTCGTCATCGACTGCCCGGACGCCGACGGCGAGGACGTCGTCGGCTACGTCGTGAACCCGGAGCTGACCGTCCTGGAGCCGCGCGAGGGGGAGCCGGCCGAGGAGACCACCGAGGAGGGCTGCCTGTCGGTGCCGGGCCCCTACGCCGAGCTGCCGCGGGCCTTCCGCGCCAGGGTGGACGGCGTCGACGCCGACGGCGTCCCCGTGTCGATCGAGGCGACCGGGATGGCCGCCCGCTGCCTGCAGCACGAGGTCGACCACCTGGACGGGGTCGTCTACGTCGACCGGCTGCCGGAGGAGCTGCGCGAGCGGCTGCTGGCCGAGGCTGCGGGGCCGGCGGGGGAGCTGCCCGCGTGAGGACGCCGGTGATGGTCGTCGGCATCGGCGCGGACGGCTGGGACGGCCTCTCGCCGCGGGCCCGGCGGGCGGTCGAGGACGCCGACGTGCTGCGCGGCAGCGCCCGCCAGCTGGCCCTCGTGCCGGACGACGTCCCCGTCGAGCGGGTGCCCTGGCCCTCGCCGATGGCCCCGGCGCTGGCCTCGCTCGGGACCGACCACCCGGGCCGCCGGGTCGTCGTCCTGGCCAGCGGCGACCCGATGCTCTCCGGCGTCGGCACTTCGCTGGTCCGGCTGCACGGCGCGGGCGCGGTCGAGGTCCTCCCGCACCCGTCGTCGGTGACGCTGGCCTGCGCGCGACTGGGCTGGGCGGTCGAGGAGACGCAGGTGGTGACCGTCGTCGGCCGGCCGGTCGAGCTCCTCCTGCCGCACGCCACCCCCGGCCGGCGGCTGCTGGTGCTGGGCTCGGACGGCGGCACTCCCGCGCAGGTCGCCCGGCTGCTGGCCGGGCACGGCTACGGCGCCAGCCGGCTGACCGCGCTGGCGCAGCTGGGCGGGCCGGTCGAGCGGCGGTTCACCGGCACCGCCGGCGACTGGCCGCACGCCGAGACCGACCCGCTCGTCGTCACCGCCGTCGAGGTGGCCGCCGACCCCGGCACGGTGCCGCTGCCGACCGTGCCCGGCCTGCCCGACGACGCCTACGCGCACGACGGCCAGCTGACCAAGCGCGACGTCCGCGCGGTCACCCTGGCGCGGCTGGCCCCGCTGCCCGGACAGCTGTTGTGGGACGTCGGCGCCGGCGCGGGCTCCATCGGCATCGAGTGGATGCGGGTGCACCCCTCCTGCCGGGCGGTCGCGGTGGAGTCCGACGGCGCCCGCGCCCGGCGGGTCGCGGACAACGCCGCGCGGCTCGGCGTCCCCGGGCTGCAGGTGGTCGAGGGCCGCGCCCCGGCCGCGCTCGACGGGCTGCCCGCCCCGGACGCGGTCTTCGTCGGCGGCGGGCTGACCAGCGAGGGGTTGCTGGAGACCTGCTGGGCGGCGCTGCACCTGGGCGGCCGGCTGGTGGCCAACGCGGTGACCGTCGAGGGCGAGGCGGTGCTGGCCGCGTGGCGGGCTCGGGTCGGTGGCGAGCTGATCCGGCTGTCAGTCGCGCAGGCGGCACCGGTCGGCGGCTACACCGGCTGGCGACCCGCCATGCCCGTGACCATCTGGAGCGCCGGGAAGCCGGCAGTTTCCGCGGAAAAGGCCGGGGGTGCCGCGTGACCGTCCACTTCATCGGCGCGGGGCCGGGCGCGGCGGACCTGGTCACGCTACGGGCGGCGCGGCTGATCGCCTCGGCGCCGGTCTGCCTCTACGCCGGTGCGCTGGTGCCCCGCGAGCTGCTCGACACCGCCCCGCCCGGCGCCCGGCTGGTCGACACCGCCGACCTCGACCTCGACCAGATCACCGCCGAGCTGGTCGCCGCCCACGAGGCCGGGCACGACGTGGCCCGGCTGCACTCCGGCGACCCGTCGATCTGGAGCGCCATGGCCGAGCAGATGCGCCGGCTGGACGCCGCCGGGGTGCCCTACGAGGTCGTGCCCGGCGTCCCGGCGTTCGCCGCCGCGGCCGCCGCGCTCAAGCGGGAGCTGACCGTGCCGGGGGTCGGGCAGACCGTCGTCCTCACCCGGACCAGCGCCCGGTCCACGCCGATGCCGCCCGGCGAGGAGCTCGCCGCCTACGCGGCCACCGGCGCGACGCTGGTGCTGCACCTCGCCGTCCAGCGGATCGCCGAGCTCGCTCCCGAGCTGGCCGAGCACTACGGGGACGACGGCCCGGTCGCCGTGGTGGCCCGCGCCAGCCGGGACGACGAGCTGGTGCTGCGGGGCACGCTCGCCGACATCGCCGGACAGGTCGAGGCGGCCGGGGTGCGGCGGACGGCGGTGGTGATCGTGGGCCCGGTGCTGGCGGCGGCGGAGTTCCCCGACAGCCACCTCTACTCGACGACCCGATGCCGCTAGGCGCGGCCGACCACGGTGCCGGCGCGGTCGATCACCACGACGTCGACCTCGACCGGCGCGCCGCGCAGCACGCCGAGCGCGGTCTCCCGGGCACCCGCGGCCACCAGGTCGCCCAGCGGCAGCCCGGCGGCCCGGCACTGCTGCAGCGCGTCGAGCGCGGTGTTGGCGCCGCGCACGCCCTCGACCAGCTCCGGTGCTCCACCGGCGTCGCGCACCATCGCGGCCAGCGACTCCGTCGACACCTGCGAGCGGCCCGAGTGCAGGTCGAGGTGGCCGTCGGCGAGCTTGGCCAGCTTGCCGATCCCGCCGGCGACCGTCAGCCGCGGCACCGGGTGGCGGCGCAGGTACTTCAGCACCGCGCCGGCGAAGTCGCCCATGTCGAGCAGCGCATCCTCGGGCAGCCCGTACAGCTCGGTGACCACCCGCTCGCTGGTCGAGCCGGTGCACCCGGCGACGTGCTGGTGGCCCGCAGCCCGCGCGACGTCGATGCCGCGGCGGATCGAGTCGATCCACGACGAGCAGGAGTAGGGGACGACGACGCCCGTCGTCCCCAGGATCGACAGCCCGCCGAGGATGCCCAGCCGCGGGTTCCACGTCTTCCGCGCCAGCTCCTCGCCGTTCTCGACCGACACCTCGACGACGACGTCGCCGGTGCCGCCGTGCCGGGCGGCGACGGCGGCCACGTGCGCGCGGATGAACTGCCGCGGCATCGGGTTGATCGCCGGCTCGCCCACCGGGAGCGGCAGCCCGGGCTTGGTCACCGTCCCGACGCCCTCGCCGGCCCGGAAGACGACCCCGCTGCCGGGCTGGCCGTGGGTCACCCGCACCGACACCAGCGCGCCGTGGGTGACGTCGGGGTCGTCGCCGGCGTCCTTGACGATGCCGACGGTGGCGGCGCCGTCGGCCAGCAGCTCGCGGGCGAGTGCGAACGTCGGGTGCCTGTCGTTCGGCAGGTCGATGCCCACCGGGTCGGGGAACTCGCCGGTCAGCAGCGCGGTGTACGCGGCGGTGGTGGCGGCGGTCGCGCAGGCGCCCGTCGTCCAGCCGTAGCGCAGCCCCGTGCTGCCCTCGCGCCCCGCCGCCGTCACCCGGTCAGCATGCACGGACGGCGCACGTGACCGAGCTCGCGAGGTCGCGCAGAGGACCGAGCACCGGCCGGGTGCTGGTCCTGGGCGGGACGGCGGAGGCCCGGCGGCTGGCCGGGCGGCTCGTGGCCGAGGGGGTCGATGTGCTGAGCTCGCTGGCCGGCCGCGTCGCCGACCCGGTGCTGCCGCCCGGGGAGGTGCGGGTCGGTGGGTTCGGCGGGACGGCGGGGCTGGCGGCGGCGCTCGACGGCGTGGCCGCGCTGGTCGACGCCACCCACCCGTTCGCCGCCACCATGACCGCGCACGCGGCGGCCGCCGCCGCGGTCACCGGCACCCCGCTGCTGCGGCTGCAGCGCCCCGGGTGGACGGCGCAGCCCGGCGACGACTGGCGCTGGGTGGACTCGCTGGACGAGGCGGCGACCGCGGTGGCCGGTCACCGCTCGGTGCTGCTGACCACCGGCCGGCAGGGGCTCGCGGCCTTCGCCCGGCTCGCCGCGCACTGCGTCGTCCGCTCGGTGGACCCGCCCGAGCCGCCGCTGCCGGCCCGGGCCACGGTGGTCCTCGCCCGCGGCCCGTTCACCGTCGAGGACGAGCGGGCGCTGATGACCGCGCACGGCGTCGACGTCGTCGTCACCAAGGACAGCGGCGGGCCGATGACCGCGGCCAAGCTGACCGCGGCCCGGCAGCTCGGGGTGCCGGTGGTGCTGGTCCGCCGGCCGCCGCTGCCCGAGGGCGTGCCGGTGGCCGCGACCGTCGAGGAGGCCGCGGTCTGGGCCCTCAGGTGGTCCGGAACGACCAGGCCGCCAGCCACACCACGCCCACGGTGAGCACGAGGGCCAGCGGCACGTGCGTCGTGAGCGAGCCCGAGCTGCCCAGCGCCGCCTGGACGAAGGTGAGCACGAAGACCGCCGCGGCCAGCGCGGCCGGCCACCACACCCGCGTGCGCCGCCCGTGCAGCACCGTCGCGGCCAGCAGCAGCCCGGTGGTCACGTGCAGGGCTATCGCCCCGGCGCCGTGGCCGCCGGTCGCCTCCTCGCCGACGAGCATCCGGCCGGCGGAGAGGAACTGCCAGAACAGCACCAGCACCGACAGCACGGCGGCTGCCTGCACCGGCCGCAGCGTCGAGACGGGGGCCGCCACGGTGGTGTCGCGGGTCCGGGTCATGCGGGCCTCCGGGTCGGACGGCAGGGAGCGGTGCTTGAAGAGCGAAGCAGCTGAGCGCGGTCCGCACCAGGCGCTGGCCCGTCGCCTGGTGCTGTTCGACCTCGACGGCACGCTCGTCGACTCCACGCCGGGCATCTGGGCCTCGGTCCGCGCCGCGGTCGCCGCACTGGGTCGGCCCGAGCCGACGCCGCAGCAGCTGCGCGGGATGGTGGGCCCGCCGCTGCAGGACGGGTTCGCCCTCGTCCTCGGCGTCCCGGCCGACGACGTGCCGCGGGCGGTCGCCGCCTACCGCGCGCACTACTCGGCCGGCGCGCTGCTCGACGCCACCGTGTACCCCGGGATTCCCGAACTGCTGGCCGCGCTGGCCGGTGCCGGGGCCATCCTCGCCGTCGCGACCAGCAAGCCGGAGCCCTTCGCCGTCCGGCTGCTGGCGCACACCGGGCTGCTGCCGTCCTTCGCCTCCGTGCACGGCGCGACCTTCGACGGCACCGTGCGGCACAAGGACCAGGTGGTGGCCGCGGCGCTGGCCGCGCACCCGGACGGCGAGCGGCCGGTGCTGGTCGGTGACCGGGCGCACGACGTGCTGGGCGCGGCGGCGCACGGGCTGCCCTGCATCGGCGCCGGCTGGGGTCCGGCACCGCCGGGCGAGCTGGCGGACGCCGGTGCCGCGGTGGTGGTCGCGACACCCGCCGAGGTGCGGACGGCGCTGGACCGGGTGTCCGGCTGACCTCCCGGGCGCCGTGGCGCATGATCTCCGGCGGCGGTCCGGCGACGACGGGGAGGAACGGCACGGTGCGCGCGCTCACGGAGGAGCAGGTGCGGCGGTCCTTCGTGAACTGCTCCCGCGGTGAGGCCGAGGCCATGACGCTGCCGCACACCTTCGCCGAGACGCCGTGGGAGGAGCTCGTCGTCCTCGGCTGGCGGGATCCGCGGGCGCCGCTGCGGGGCTACCTGGTGCCCGAGCGGGACGGCGGGCCGGTCGGGTCGCCGTCCGTGCCGCCGACACCCGGATGTCCCCGGCCACGCCCCCCATGTGCCTGCTGTGCCAGACCGCGCAGTCGGGCAGCGACGTCTCGCTGTTCACCGCGCGCCGGGCGGGCGAGGCCGGCCGCAACGGCAACACGGTCGGCACCTACGTTCGCGCGGACCTGGCCTGCGCCGTCCGCGCGCGGACCGAGATCCCGCCGTGGTTGCGCGAGCGCGACCCGGAGGAGGTCGCCGCCGAGCGCACCGCCGAGCTCGAGCAGCAGCTGCACGGCTTCCTGGACGCCGTCCTGCGCTGACCGACGCCTGCGCCCCCGACCAGATGACGAACTCGTGACGACCCGTGTCGCGTACCGCCGGGTCGGCACGACCGAGGTCATGACCGAGAACGCGTCACTCCGTGCCCTCGCCCTCGTCTGCAGCCTCAAGCCCTCGCCCGCGCCCTCCAGCAGCGACGAGATCGCCCGGGAGGTCCTCGACGCCCTCGCCGGACACGGGGTGACCGGTGAGGTCGTGCGGGTCGTCGACCACGACGTGAAGCCCGGGGTCGAGGTCGACATGGGGGAGGGCGACGAGTGGCCGGCCATCCGGGAGCAGCTGATGGCCGCCGACGTCCTCGTCGTCGCCACCCCACCTGGGTCGGTCACATGAGCAGCGTCGCGCAGCGGGTGCTCGAGCGGCTGGACGGCGAACTGTCGGAGATCGACGACTCGGGCCGGCCGCTCGTCGCGGGCAAGGTCGCGGTCACCGCCGTCGTCGGCAACGAGGACGGCGCACACAAGATCACCGCGGACCTCATGCAGGGGCTCAACGACATCGGCTTCACCCTCCCCTCGCAGGGCGGCACCTACTGGAACGACCACGCGATGGGCGGCACGGACTACCTGGACCTGGCGGAGACGCCCGAGGCGGTGGCGTCGACGACGGCCACCCTGGCGGCCAACGCCGCGCACCTGGCCCGGCTGCTCAGGACCCAGCCCTACAGCTGACCGCCGCGGCGAGATCGGCGGTCTCGTGGCGATGGAGCGCTGATGGCCACGAGACCGCCGATCTGGTGCGTGGGGAGTCGGGGTCCTCCCTCAGGCGGCGACGGGCTCGGGACGCCGCTCGGCCGCGCGCCGGTGCCGCTGCAGCCCGGCCACCGCGCCGAGGGCCAGGACGATCACGGCCACCCCGTACACCGCGGCGGTCGGCCGCAGCCCCACCGCACCCGAGGTCAGCCCGGCGACGACGGCCGGGACGCTGAAGGCCAGGTAGCCGACGACGAAGACGCTGGAGAGCAGCCCCCCGCGCTCGCCGGGCGCGACGTCGGCGGTCACGGTGGCCACCGCGCCGAGGAAGGCCGCGCCGAAGCCGAACCCGGACACCGCGGCGGCGGCAAAGAACAGCGCGGCGCTGCCGGTGGCCAGCGAGACGATGGTGCCGCTGACGCCGGCGACGAAGACCAGGCAGCCGGTGGTCATCGCGGTGTGCGGCGCGGCGTTGCGCAGGCTCACGCCGCCGACGGCGCCCATGCCCTGCATCGCCACGATGACCAGGCTGCCGACGAGGTGGTCCTCCAGCCCGAAGACGCCGGCGGCCACCGACGGTCCCAGCGAGAGGTAGAGGCCACCCAGGGCCCACATCGCCACGAGGCAGGGCGCGGCGACGAGGTAGGCCGCGCGCTGCGGGGCGGGCACGTGCACCCGCGGCCGCAGCGAGGCCAGCGCGCCCGGGGTCCGCGGCGAGGACTCCGGCAGCCGCAGGGCCACCCCGGCGGCGAGGGCGAACAGCACGGTCAGCGTGCCGAACACCCAGTCGGTCGGCGCGGGTGCGAAGTCGACGGCCAGTCCGGCGCTGACCGCGCCGAGGGCGAGGGCGAGCCCGGGCGAGGCGCTGTTGACCAGGGCGCCGAGGGGTCGCTCGCTGCGCTGGTGGTCCAGCAGGGTGGCGCCGAGAGCCCCGGTCAGGCTGCCGACCGACACGCCCTGCACCACCCGCGCGGCCAGCAGCCAGCCCACCGAGTCCGCGGCCCAGAAGAGCGCCATCGCGACGACCTGCAGCAGCATCCCGGCCACGATGACCGGCCGTCGTCCCACGTGGTCCGACAGCGCACCGGCCACCAGCAGCGTGGCGAGCAGCGCGATCGCGTAGATGCCGAAGACCGTCGTCAGCACGCCGGCGGAGAAGCCGAAGCGCTCCTGGTAGACGCGGTACAGCGGCGACGGGACGCCGGACGCGGCGAGGACCAGGACGAGCAGCGCGGCGGCCGTCCAGAACGAGACGGTGCGGGACGGGCGGCGGGCGGGCACGCAACAGCGCAAGCCCGCCCGCCGCGGCCGCATTCCCGCCGACCGGCGGGGCGGGCCGGTCAGCTGCGGGTGAAGTGCGGCGGCAGGACGACGTCCTCGCGGGTCAGGTCGTGCACCGAGGCCTTGCCCAGCCCGAGCAGCGCCTCGTCGATGCCCTGCCGGAGGATCGCCAGGACGTTCTCGACGCCGCGCTGGCCGTTCGCGGCCATGCCCCACAGGTAGGCGCGGCCGATCATCACCGCCCGGGCACCCAGGGCCATCGCCTTGACGACGTCGCCGCCGCGGCGCACCCCGCCGTCCATGAGCACCTCCACCTGGTCGCCGACCGCGTCGACCACGCCGGGCAGCGACCGGAGCGCCCCCGGGGTGCTGTCGAGGTTGTTGCCGCCGTGGGTGGAGACGGAGATGGCGGTGACGCCGGCGTCGACGGCGCGGCGGGCGTCGTCGGGGCGGGTGATCCCCTTGAGCATGAACGGCCCGCCCCACTGCTCGCGCAGCCAGGCGACGTCCTCCCAGGTGGGCAGCGGGGTGCCCATCCACTGGCCGTAGGCGCCGAAGAAGTTCGGTGGCTCCTCGCCGCCGAGCGCCAGGTTG
This sequence comes from Geodermatophilus chilensis, assembly GCF_002802985.1. GTDB lineage: Bacteria > Actinomycetota > Actinomycetes > Mycobacteriales > Geodermatophilaceae > Geodermatophilus > Geodermatophilus chilensis. Next base: position 14,951 of record NZ_NVPT01000077.1, read on the forward strand.
GGGACGGTCAGCTCGGGGATGGCGCCCGAGCGCAGGTAGGTCGCCAGCCAGCGCGGCTTGCGCAGCACCTCCGGCGCGAACTTGACCGCGTTCTTCAGGTCGATCTTCTCGGGGATGGGCGGGCTGCCCCAGTCGCGCCGGGAGGCGAACGACCAGTCCAGCGTCATGATCAGGCCCTTGGCGCCCGCGGCCCGCGCCCGCTCGGCCCGGGCGAGGATCGTCTCCCGGTCGCCCACCCAGTACATCTGGAAGAACAGCTTCGGGCTGGCCGCGCCGACCTCCTCGACCGGCTTGCTGGCGAAGGAGGACAGGCCCATCGCGACGTCCGCGCCGGCCGCGGCGCGGGCCACCGCGACCTCGCCGTCGGGGTGCACCGCCTGCACGCCGGTGGGGGAGACCAGCACCGGCATGGACACCTCCTGGCCCATCACCGTGGTGGCGGTGTCCCGCTTGGCGGGCAGGTCGGCGACGTGCGGGCGCCAGGCGACCTCGTCGAAGGCGGCCACGTTGTCGTTGGCCGTCAGCCCCTTCTCGGTGCCGGCGACCAGCGCCAGGTAGACCGACCGCGGCAGCCGCTTCCGCGCGCGGTGCTGGGCCTCCTCGACGGTCTCGAACCAGTCCTTGGTGCTCGCCATGGGAGCCCCTCCCGCGATCGCCCGGCCTTCGGCGCCGTCCCCCTCGAGGGTGACGTGCGCCACGTCGCGGGACATCGTGCCAGGCGTGGCACTGAGTGTCACGACCTCCGGTCAGGCAGTTCGGTCGCGGGCGTCCGGGTGGGTGCGCGGGCTGTAGACGGCGCCGGTGGCGCTGATCCGGGTCTGCGAGGAGCCGACGATCACGCAGCAGCGCATGTCGACCGTCTCCGGGTCGAGCTCGCCGAGGGTGGTGACCCGGATGCTCTCCTCGGGGCCGCCGACGTCGCGGCCGACGACGACCACCGTGTCGGGCTTGCGGCCCTCTAGCAGCACCTGCTGGGCCTCGGCGAGCTGGTGCGGCCGGGCCTTGGACCGCGGGTTGTAGAGCGCGAGCACCAGGTCGGCGGCCGAGGCGTGCCGCAGCCGCTCGACGACGACGTCCCACGGCTTGCGGACGTCGGAGAGGCTGACCACGCAGAAGTCGTGGCCCAGCGGCGCGCCGGCCCGGGCCGCGACGGCCTGCGCGGCGGTCAGGCCGGGCAGCACCCGCACCGGGACGCCGGCGTACTCCGGGCGCTCGGCGACCTCGAGCACCGCGGCGGCCATCGCGAAGACGCCGGGGTCGCCGCTGGAGACGACCGCGACCCGCCGTCCGGTCCGGGCCAGGTCGAGGGCGTGCGCGGCGCGCTCGGCCTCGACCCGGTTGTCGCTGGGGTACCGGGTCTGCCGCGGGTTGGCCGGCACCCGGTCCAGGTAGGGGCCGTAGCCGACCAGGTCGTCGGCGGCGGCCAGTGCCTCGGCGGCCTCCGGGGTGGTCCAGCAGCGGGCACCCGGCCCGAGACCCACCACGACGACCTCGCCGGTGCGGGGGGCGCCCTCGTGGTGCTGGCCGGGTCCGGGGGTGGGTCCGATGAGCGGGCTGGGCAGCAGGGCGAGGGAGAAGTAGGGGACGGTCGCCGGGTCGACGTCGGCCAGCGGCATCGTGCGCTGCCGGTCGGTGCTGGCCCGTTCGACGTAGAGCGCCCGGTCGAGCACCCCGGCGGCGTCGAACGCCTCGCGCACGTTGCCGAACGTGCGCCCCAGCTTCATCACGGCGGCGGCGTCCGTGGTGGCCAGCCACTCGGCGAGCTCGTCGGCGGGCAGCGTGCCGGGCAGCACGGTGAGCACCTCGTCGCGCTCGACCAGCGGCCGGCCGACCGCCGCGGCGGCGCCGCTGACGCTGGTCACGCCGGGCACCACCTCGGTCGGGTACCGGTGGGCCAGCCGCTTGTGCATGTGCATGTAGGAGCCGTAGAAGAACGGGTCCCCCTCGGCGAGGACGACGACGTCGCGGCCGGCGTCCAGGTGCGCGGCCAGCCGGGCCGCGGCCGCCTCGTAGAACTCGTCGATCGCACCCTGGTAGCCGCCGGGGTGGTCGGTGGTCTCGGTGGTGACCGGGTAGACCAGCAGCTCCTCCACCTGACCCTCGCGCAGGTACGGCGCGGCCACCGCGCGGGCGACCGAGCGGCCGTGCTGGGCGGCGTGGAAGGCGACGACGTCGGCGGCCGCGATCAGCCGGGCCGCCTTGACGGTGACCAGCTCGGGGTCGCCGGGGCCCAGCCCGACCCCGTACAGGCGGCCGCTGCTCATTCGATGCTCCCCGCTCCCGCGGGGCGCTCCGCTCCTCGCTCGTTCCTCGCTGCGATGCTCACGCCCCTGTCCGCTCATTCCACGTCGCTCGCGATCGCGTTCACCGCGGCGGCGGTGATCGCGCTGCCGCCGCGCCGGCCCCGGACCACCAGGTGCTCGAGGTCGGAGGCGGCCAGCGCGTCCTTGGACTCCACGGCGCCGATGAAGCCGACCGGGATCCCGAGGACGGCGGCCGGGCGGGGTGCCCCGGCGGCGACCATCTCCAGCAGGTGGAACAGCGCCGTCGGCGCGTTGCCGATCGCCACCACCGCGCCGTCCAGCCGGTCGCGCCACAGCTCCAGCGCCGCGGCGGTGCGGGTGGTGCCGAGGGCGGCGGCCAGCGCCGGCGTGCGCGGGTCGTTCAGCGTGCAGACGACGTCGTTGTCCTTGGGCAGCCGCCGGCGGGTGACGCCCGAGGCGACCATCTCCGCGTCGCAGAGCACCGGGGCGCCGGCGTCCAGCGCCTCGCGGGCCCGGGCCACGACGTCGGGGGAGAAGGCGAGGTCCTCGACCAGGTCGACCTGCCCGCACGCGTGGACCATCCGCACCGCGACACGGGCGACGTCCTCGGGCAGGCCGCGCAGGTCGGTCTCGGCGCGGATGGTGGCGAACGAGCGCCGGTAGATCTCCGCGCCGTCCTTCTCGTACTCGTACATCAGGCCCCCCCGATGAGGTATCCGGTCTCGGTCGCCACGACGTCGACGACCTCGCCGCGCGGACGACCGCAGCGGCGCTCGCACCCCGCCCAGTGCTGGCGGGCGCCGCCCGCCGGCAGGGCGCCGTCCGCCACGGCCCGGGCGGCGTCGGCCCGGACGTCGGCCAGCGACTTCGCGCACCCCGGCCGGCCCGCGCAGGCGGTCACCCGGGTCCAGAGGCTGTCGGCATCGAACACCATGCCGGTCCGGTGCAGTGCGACGGCCGCGTCGTCGACGGCGTCCTCGGTCAGGTCCGGGACGACGACGCTGCGCCACGGCGTCAGCTGCACCTCGTCGGCCAGCCGGGCGAGCAGTTCCGCCTGCTCCGCGGTGAGCCGTCCGAGGGGGACGACCCCGACGAGTGCGACCCGCCCGTCCCTCTGTCCGGAGGTCCCGACGAGCAGGGGGCCGGAGGCCTCCCCGAGGAGGGACGGCAGCGGCTCCACGCGCCGGGGGGACGGCACCTGGCCGCGGTGTCGTCCGGAGGACGACAGAGTCATCGTCACCGCCGCCACGCCGTCGTCGAGCTCGGCGAGGCGCCAGGCGGTGCCGCCCTGGGCGGCGCGTTCGTCGAGGAAGGCGCGGGTGGCCGCCAGCGCCAGTGCGACCGCGCCCTCGGGGGTCGTCCGCAGGCCGCTGTCGACCCCGGCCAGCGTCAGGGCGACCTCGGCGGGGGAGAGGGCGAGCAGGCCGACGTCCCCCCCGAGGCCGGCGACGTCGCGGCGGCCGTCGTCGAGCGTGGCGAGGTACCGGCCGGGCAGCACGGCGAGCGTGGGGTCGGCGCAGATCGCGGCGTCCAGCGCGCGCACCCACGGCCGGACGTCGACGTGCCCGCCGGCCCGGCCGGTGAGCGCGCTGGCCAGCACGTTGCGCACCCGCTCGTGGGTGGGGCTGGGCAGCAGCGCCGCGGTGGCCAGCCGGTCGCCGAGTTCGGCCTCCGCGCCGTCGGCCAGCCCGCGCAGCTGCACGTTGCCCCGGCTGGTGAGCTCCAGCGCCCCGTCGCCGAGGTCGCGCGCGGCGGCCGCCAGCGCCTGCAGCTGGCCGCCGGTCAGCAGGCCGCCGGGCACCCGTACCCGGGCCAGCGCACCGTCGGCGGCGGCGTGGGTCTGCAGCGCTCCGGGGCACGCGTCGGCCCGCAGGCGGGCGGCGGGGGCACGGGCGGTCATGGCGGTGGCGAGGGTACGTCCAGAGGCGGGTGTCACCGCGTGGCGTCCCCGCGGGACCTCGCCGGGCCCGCGGGGACGGCCCTGCTCGTCAGGCAGCCTGGTCCAGCGCCGGGTAGTCGATGTACCCGGCGTCGGTGCCGCCGTAGAAGCTGGACTCGTCGGCCGGGTTGAGGCCGGCGCCGAGCTGCAGCCGGCGGACCAGGTCCGGGTTGGCGATGAACGCCCGGCCCACGGCGATCAGTTCGGCCCCGCGGTCGGCGAGGACGGCCTCGAGGTTCTCGGTCGTCGTGGCCACGCTGAAGGCCGGGTTGACGATCAGCGAGCCCGGCCAGGCCTTCCGGATCTGCGCGGTGACCGCGGCCGGGCCCTCGACGACGTGCAGGTAGGCCGGGCCGAGTGGCCCGAGTCCCGCCACCACCGCGGCGTACACCGCTTCGGTCTCGTGCTCGACGATGTCGTTGAAGCTGTTGGCGGGGGAGAGCCGCACGCCCACCCGCTCGGGGCCGACGGCGTCGACCACGGCGGCGGTGACCTCGATCAGGAACCGGGCCCGGTTCTCGGCCGAGCCGCCGTACCGGTCGGTGCGCTGGTTGCTGCCCTCGGCCAGGAACTGGTGCGGCAGGTAGCCGTTCGCGCCGTGGACCTCGACGCCGTCGAAGCCGGCCTCGTCCACCGCGAGCCGGGCCGCGGCGGCGTACTCCTGCACGATCGCCTCGACCTCGTCGGTCGCCAGGGCGCGCGGCTCGACGAAGTCCTGGAGGCCCTCCGTCGTGAAGACCTGGCCCGCGGGGCGGACGGCGGACGGCGCGACCGGCCGGCCGCCGCCCGGCTGCAGGGACGGGTGCGAGATCCGCCCCGCGTGCATGAGCTGCAGGAAGATCCGGCCGCCCCGCTCGTGGACGGCGTCGGTGACGCGCCGCCACGCGGCCGCCTGCTCCGGGGTGTGGATGCCCGGGGTGTTCGGATAGCCCTGGCCGACCGCGCTGGGCTGGGTGCCCTCGGTGACGATCAGGCCGGCGCCGGCGCGCTGGGCGTAGTAGGTCCTCATGGAGTCCGTGGGCACCCCGTCGGGATGGGCGCGGTTCCTGGTCATCGGGGCCATGACCAGACGGTTGGCCAGCTCGATGCGGCTGAGGGTCACGGGGGAGAACAGGGGCGAGGTCACGGCAGGGTGCTCCTGGGGTGTCGGGTGTGCGGGGTCGGAGGCTGGACTGGCCGGTGACGGCCTGCGCCAGCGCTTGGACCGTTCGGTCCACTCTCTGCCCGGGTCAACCGTGGACCAAACAGTCCAATTCCCCCTAGCATGGTGCGCATGAGCGGCGAGGCCGTCCCGGTCGCCGAGCCGGTGCTGACCGCGCGGGGGCGCGCCACCCGTGAGCGCATCGTGGCCGCAGCGGCCGCGCTCATCCACCAACGCGGTGTGGCCGGTACCAGCCTCGACGACGTCCGCGCCGTGACCGGCACCAGCAAGTCGCAGCTCTACCACTACTTCTCCGACAAGGCCGCGCTCGTCGGGGCGGTCGTCGAGCGGCAGCTGCAGCAGGTGCTGCAGGCGCAACAGGCCGAGCTCGACGGTCTCGACTCCATGGCGGCGCTGCGGCGATGGCGGGACCGCGTCGTCGCGCTCAACCGGCAGGTGGGCTGTGTCGGCGGATGCCCGCTCGGCCGGCTGGCCAGTGAACTGGCCGAGAGCGACCCCGTGGCACGGGCCGGTCTCGTCGGCGGCTTCGACACCTGGCGGGAGCGCCTCACCGCCGGGCTGCGGGTCATGCAGGAGCGTGGCGAGATGGTCGGGGACGCCGACCCCGACACCCTCGCGCTCGGCTTGCTCGCCGCAGTGCAGGGCGGCCTGCTGCTCGCGCAGACCACCCGCTCGGTCACCCCGCTGGAGGTCGCTCTCGACCTGGCCCTGGCCGGGATCGAGAGCCGGCTGGCACGCGGGGGGCCGCCCGGTCGGTAGTCGCCCGCGCTCCGGGCACCCCCGCGACCCGGCGGAGCGGGGACAGCGGGAGGCGCCTGCCGGCGCCGGCCCGGCTCAACCGCGCCGGCGCGCCTCGTCGAAGGACATCCACACCCGGCGGCGGTCGGCCCGGCTGTGCACCTGGGCCATGGCCGCCACCCGGCGGCGCTGGTCCTCGGTGGCCAGGTGCTGGACGACGGCCACCTCGGCCTCGCGCATCGCCTGCTCCGCCGCGACCTCGGCCGGCGTCGCGGGGAGCTCGCTGGTCAGGTCGAGGTCCTCGTCGTCCCCCGGGCGCGGGTGGGCGTACGGGCTGTCCGTCGGCAGGTGGCCGCTGATCCGGCCGTAGGCGCCGAGGGTCAGCAGGAGCAGGCCGACGACGACGGAGAAGACGACGTTCTCGAACTCGAACGCCAGCAGGTTGAAGGAGGTCCTCAGCACCGCCAGGTTCACCAGGGCGGAGAGGAGGAAGAGCGTGCCGATGACGATCATCACCGTCGAGACGACACGGGGGCTGCGCGCGGCGGCGACGAGCAGCACGACCGCCACGACCACCGAGATGGTGGACAGCAGGCCGTTGGAGGACAGGCCGAGGATGCGCTCGCCCTCGGTCGAGAAGTAGTCGAGACCGCCGGCGAAGCCGAGGAGGCCGAAGACCAGGAGGACCAGCGCCACCAGGACGGCGCCGGCTCGCTGGACGGCGTACACCCGTGCGCCGAGGTGTGGTTCGCTGGCCGGTCCGGAATCGGGCTTCGTGCGGTGCGGGAGGTGCAGTCGCAGTGCCATGGGGGGCTCCCGGGAGAGGGGGACGGGAACCATTCTTCCCCTCCCGGGCCCTGAGTGGATGCACTACAGCGACGTGCTCCCGGGGAAGCTCCGGGCGGGCCGGGCGGTTGGGTGTGGCATGACGCAGCCGCTCCCGCGTGACCTGCACTCGGAGTTCCTCCGCGCGGACCTCTTCCTCGCGATGGGGCAGCCGATCGAGGCGGCGCGCCTGCTCGAGCCGCTCGTCGAGGCCGAGCCCGCCAACGAGGCCGCCCTCGAGCTGCTGGCCCGCGCCTACTTCGGCTCCGCCCAGCTGGCGAGGGCGGAGGACGCGCTGACCCGGCTGGTCGAGATGGCCCCGGCCAACGGCTGGGCGCGGCGGGCGCTGGCCCGCACGCTGGAGCGGCAGAGCCGGGCCGGTGAGGCGGTGGCGCACCACCGGGTCGCCGACGCCCTCGGCGCCGCCTGAGGGAGAGCCACCTCCCCGGCTCGGGACGCCCACCGGCCGGGCCGGGGCTGCTGACGCCGTCGTGTCGGTGCCCCGTGGCAGCCTGCGGCGGTGCCCGAGCTGACCCTGGCCGACGTCGGACCGGCGGTGCGTGCCGCCTGGTGCCGGGAGACCTGTGACGACGCCGACGTGGCCGACTGGTCGCCGGCGAACCCGGCCCGGGGCCAGTGCGGGGCGACCGCGCTCACGGTGCACGACCTGCTCGGCGGGGACCTGCTGGTGGCCGAGGTGCGGTACCCCGACGGCTCGCGGCAGGGCCGGCACTGGTGGAACCGGCTGCCCGGTGGCGTCGAGGTCGACCTGACCCGGGAGCAGTTCGCGCCGGACGAGGTGGTGCAGGAGCCGAGCGTGGTCGAGCGGCCGCCCGGTCCGCCCCGCCACTGCGCAACCCAGTACCTGCGGCTGCGCGCGAGCGCGTACGCCGCATTGGGCGTCGAGGGCCGGGAGCGGTCCGTGGCGCGGGCGGTAGCGTCAGCGCCCATCACGGCAGTGCGCGCGGAAGCCGGTGCGAGTCCGGTGCGGTCCCGCCACTGTGAGCCCTCGCGGGCGAGCCAGACACCGCGGCTGCCGTGCCCGACGACCCGGGGCGCGGACCCCGAGTGAGGACGCCCGTGTTCACGCTGCTGTCGACCAGCGACACCGATCTGCTCTCCGCCCGCGCCAGCGGCGCCGACTGGCGGCTGGGCAACCCGTCCCGCCTGGACGACGCCGGGGTCGCCGCCCTCACCGACGGCGCGGACCTCGTCGTCGTCCGCATCCTCGGCGTGCGGCGGCAGTACGAGGAGCTGCTCGCGCCGCTGCTGGCCGGGCCGGCGCCCGTCGTCGTCCTCGGCGGGGAGGCGCTGCCCGACGCCGAGCTGATGGAGCTGTCGACGGTCCCGATGGGGGTCGCGACCGAGGCGCACGGCTACCTGGCGCAAGGCGGCCCGGACAACCTGGTGCAGCTGCACCGCTTCCTGTCCGACACCGTGCTGCTCACCGGCGAGGGCTTCGAGCCGCCGGTCGTCGCGCCGGACTGGGGCGTGCTGGAGCGGGCCGGCGCGCGCACGGAGGGGCCGCGGATCGCCGTCCTCTACTACCGGGCGCACCACCTGGCCGGGAACACCGCCTTCGTCGAGGAGCTCTGTCGCGCGGTCGAGGACGCCGGTGGCTCCGCCCTGCCGGTCTTCACCTCCTCGCTGCGCAGCGTCGCGGGCGGGCTGCTCGACGTGCTGCGCACCGCCGACGCCCTGGTGGTCACCGTGCTGGCCGCGGGCGGCTCGCGCCCGGCCACCGCGCAGGCCGGTGGGGACGACGGCGCGTGGGACGTCGGCCAGCTCGCCTCGCTCGACGTGCCGGTTCTCCAGGGGCTGTGCCTGACCCGCTCGCGCGAGGAGTGGCTGGCCGACGACGACGGGCTCTCCCCGCTCGACGTCGGCAACCAGGTCGCGATCCCCGAGTTCGACGGCCGGCTGATCAGCGTGCCGTTCTCGTTCAAGGAGACCGACGCCGACGGGCTGACCAGCTACGTCGCCGACCCGGAGCGGGCGGCGCGCGTGGCGGGGACGGCGGTGGCCCACGCCCGGCTGCGGCACACCCGGCCGGCGGAGCGCCGCGTCGTCGTGATGCTGAGCGCCTACCCGACCAAGCACGCCCGCATCGGCAACGCGGTCGGCCTGGACACCCCGGCGTCCGTGGTCCGGCTGCTGGCCGCGATGCACGGCGCCGGGTACGACGTCGGGCCGTTCGACGGGCCCGACGCGCTGCCGGGCGTGGCCGACCTCGACGGCGACGCGCTGGTGCACGCGCTCATCGCCGCCGGCGGGCAGGACGCCGACTGGCTCACCGAGGAGCAGCTGTCGGGCAACCCGGTGCGCATCCCGGCGGCCGAGTACCGCGCCTTCTTCGACACCCTCCCCGCCGACCTCCGGGAGGCGATGGTCCAGCACTGGGGCGAGGCGCCCGGGTCGCTCTTCGTGGACGGGGACGACGTCGTCTTCGCGGCGCTGCGGGCCGGCAACGTCGTGGTGATGGTCCAGCCGCCGCGTGGCTTCGGGGAGAACCCGATCGCGATCTACCACGACCCGGACCTGCCGCCGTCCCACCACTACCTGGCCGCCTACTGGTGGCTGCGCTCGGTGTTCGGCGCGCACGCGCTGGTGCACGTCGGCAAGCACGGCAACATGGAGTGGCTGCCCGGCAAGACGGTCGGCCTGTCGGCCTCGTGCGCGCCGGACGCCGCGATCGGCGACCTGCCGCTGGTCTACCCGTTCCTCGTCAACGACCCGGGCGAGGGCAGCCAGGCCAAGCGCCGCGCGCACGCCACGCTGGTCGACCACATGGTGCCGCCGATGGCCCGCGCCGAGTCCTACGGCGACATCGCCCGGCTCGAGCAGCTGCTCGACGAGCACGCCAACGTCGCCGCGATGGACCCGGCGAAGCTGCCCGCCGTCCGGGCGCAGATCTGGACGCTGCTGCAGGCGGCCAAGCTCGACCACGACCTGGGGCTGGCCGAGCGGCCGGAGGACGACCACTTCGACGAGATGATCCTGCACGTCGACGGCTGGCTCTGCGAGATCAAGGACTCGCAGATCCGCGACGGCCTGCACGTGCTCGGCACGCCGCCGTCCGGCCAGGACCGCGTCGACCTGGTGCTGGCGATGCTGCGGGCCCGGCAGATCTGGGGCGGCTCGGTGGCGCTGCCCGGGCTGCGGGAGGCGCTCGGGCTGGCCGAGGGGGCCTCGCGCACCGAGACCGACGCGGCCGAGGCCTCCGCCGCAGCGCTGGTGAGCGCCATGGAGGCGGCCGGCTGGACGGCGGACGCCGTGGCTGCCGTGGTCCAGGAGGTCCTGGGGCGTCCCGACGACCGCGTCGAGGCGGTGCTGCGGTTCGCCGTCGACGAGGTGGTGCCGCGGCTGGAGCGCACCACCGACGAGATGGACGCGACGCTGCACGCCCTCGAGGGCGGCTACGTGCCGGCCGGGCCGTCGGGCTCGCCGCTGCGCGGGCTGGTCAACGTGCTGCCGACCGGTCGCAACTTCTACTCGGTCGACCCGCGGGCGATCCCGTCGCGGCTGGCCTGGGAGACCGGCCAGGCGATGGCCGACTCCCTGGTCGAGCGCTACCTCGCCGACACCGGGGAGTACCCGGCCTCGGTCGGGCTGTCGGTGTGGGGCACCTCGGCGATGCGCACCTCGGGGGACGACGTCGGCGAGGTGCTCGCGCTGCTCGGCGTCCGCCCGGTGTGGGACGACGCGTCGCGGCGGGTGACCGGCCTGGAGCCGATCCCGCTCGAGGAGCTCGGCCGCCCGCGGATCGACGTCACCGTGCGCATCTCCGGCTTCTTCCGGGACGCCTTCCCGCACGTGGTGACCATGCTCGACGACGCGGTGACCCTGGTGGCGGGTCTGGACGAGCCGGCCGAGCAGAACCTCGTGCGCGCCCATGTCGACGCCGACGTCGCCGGCCACGGCGACCGCCGCCGGGCGACCACCCGCGTGTTCGGGTCCAAGCCGGGCGCCTACGGGGCCGGGCTGCTGCCGCTGATCGACTCCCGGGACTGGCGAGGGGACGCCGACCTGGCCGAGGTCTACGCCGTCTGGGGCGGCTACGCCTACGGCCGCGGGCTGGACGGCGTGCAGGCCCGTCCGGACATGGAGGCGGCCTACCGGCGGATCGCGGTGGCGGCGAAGAACGTCGACACCCGCGAGCACGACATCGCCGACTCCGACGACTACTTCCAGTACCACGGCGGGATGGTCGCGACCGTCCGCGCGCTGACCGGGTCGTCGCCGCGGGCCTACATCGGCGACTCGACCCGGCCGGAGTCGGTGCGCACCCGGTCGCTGACCGAGGAGACCGCCCGGGTGTTCCGCGCCCGCGTGGTCAACCCGAAGTGGCTGCAGGCGATGCGCCGGCACGGCTACAAGGGCGCCTTCGAGCTGGCCGCGACCGTCGACTACCTGTTCGGCTACGACGCCACGACCGGCGTGGTCGCCGACTGGATGTACGAGAAGCTCGCGCAGACCTACGTGCTCGACCCGGAGAACCGCGAGTTCCTGGAGCGGTCGAACCCGTGGGCGCTGCACGGCATCGCCGAGCGGCTGCTGGAGGCCGTCGACCGGCAGATGTGGGCCTCACCCGACCCGGCGCTGCTGGCCGAGCTCCAGCAGGCCTACCTCGACACGGAGGGCGACCTCGAGGGCGGGGAGACCCCGGCGTCGTCCCGGTCCTGACCGGGCGGTTCGCGCATCGACCGGCGCCGGGCGGGGTACCCCCTGATCATGAGCATCCTCGGACGACTGATGGGCACGGCAGAGAACACTGCGCGCACCGCGGCCCGCGGGGGTCGCACCACCGCACGGGGGACGGCGGGTGTGACGGGCGGCCGCCGGACGGGCCGCGGGATGGGCGGCCTGGGTACGGCCGGCCGCGGGACCGCCACCGGCCGCGGCTACGGCCGGGCGACCACCGGG
>NZ_NVPT01000078.1 GCF_002802985.1 Geodermatophilus chilensis
AGGCCGACCTCGTTGTCCAACCCCAGGGTTGTGACCGATCTGCCGCTCGACGGTCATTGATGGCAGCCTGCCCGCCCTACTTGTTCAGCAGGCTCCTAGGGCGGGGCCGGGACGGGGCGGGCGTGGGTCTGGGCGAGTGGTACGTGCGGCGGGGTCGGATCGATCGGACGACCTGGTGGCACCCGCTCCCACCGACCTGGTGAGTCGCGCGGGCGGCGCATTGCCGGCGTTCCTCGCGGGTTGCCGCCGCTGCAGCACCGGCAATCCACGAACAACGCCGGCAATGGCCGCACTGTCGCGCTGTCCCTGACGCCTGCGCGCTGTTGCAACGGCGCGAACCCGGGTGGAACCGCGCGAGGGCGGGTCAGTCGAAGGGGTTGGTCAGGACCGGGCTGGCCTGCAGGACCGTGAAGGTGACCGGCGGACCGTCGGTGGTCGTGGTGCCGGGGACGTCGGCCGTCGCGCCGCCGTTCACGCTGAAGGTGCCGCTCCAGGTGGTGGTCAGCGCGGCGGTGTAGGTGCCGCTGGGGTAGTCGTGGCTGATCGTGTGGTCGGGGTAGGGCGCACCGGGGTCGGTGGTCTGCAGGACGGTGCCGTCGCCGGTGTCCCAGGTGAAGCCGGTGGCCGTGGCGACGATGTCGACGGTGAAGCCGCGGATGTCGACGGTGAAGGTCTGGGTCGTCGGGCCGTCGGTGTAGAAGACGACGGGCAGGCCGGCCAGCGCGTTGCCCGGAGGCTGCTGCTGGGTGGGCAGGTCCGGCAGTGGCAGGGTCTGGAAATAGCGGTAGACCTCAGCCGGGGACGGCGGCGGGTTCAGCGCCGTGATGTCGACGCACCCGCGACCGAGTGGGGTCCAGGGACCGACCGGAGTGCCGGGCGGGCTACCGGCCGCATCGAACCCATCCACCGTGGTGCCGTCGGGAAGGACGAGTCGCTGCTGCTGCACAACTCTGATCTGAACGACACGGTCCGGCGGAGACGGGCAAATGGCATCATCATCGGGGCGGCAAGTTCCGCCGGCTTCCGTATCCACCTGGCAGGGCGTTAGGAGTCGGTAGGTGTAGGGGTGCGCGAGTGGAGCTTCGTTACTGGCAACCCACTGGCTGCCTGAAAGCTGCGTGGCGAAACTTGCAGTGAGGGCGCCTGAGGCCGTTTTTACTGCGGGGCAGAATCGGCGATCGCAATCACTGGCGGCGCTGGCAACAACGGTTCCTTGGGCCCAGATAATTAGTGCCACCAAGCTGACCAATGCCCGCCTCATTCGAGCGTCAAGACAGTCATAATCCAGGTTTGCTTGATGGCATTCCACTTGATGGCAACTCCGCCATTGAGGTCCGCGTAAGCTGGGGAGCTGAGGTCAGGCAAAGGGGCGCCTGTGGCGTCTTTAACTGTTAGTGCGGCGACCTCAGCTCGGACTGCCATCTCGGCCGCTGCCTCTCTCATAAGAGGAGCGCCTACCGCCTTGATAACAATGCGCCCATCGTTGTACTGGCGCCCGGCGGCGGCATCCTCTTCAACGAGAGAGGCAATGCGGTTGCAGTCAGCACAAGCGTCGCTGAACTCGCGCAGGGGAGCGGCGTCCATGACGGTCGACGTCCGGTTGATGAGGTCGATGTAGTACCGGACGAAGGCCTCGGCGCCGGCGGCGTCCTGGGTGCGGGCCTCGGCGGGCATCGGCAGGTCCGGTGGGCCGAGGGGCGGCAGCTCGGGCTCGGAGGCGCTCACCGAGGCGTCCGCCTCCGGCAGGGTGTCGTTGGCCTCCTGCCGCTCCGAGCAGCCGCTCAGCACGACTGCGCCGGCCGCGAGGCCCGCCACCAGTCGCAGGGTCCAGCGCCGTGTCACGTCGTCCACCCCCGTGTCGATCACCGGTCGCCGGGAGACTACGGATCGCCGCCGCCCCGGGCACGCACCTCTGTGGACAACCACCCGAACGCATGTCGGGGAGCAGGGCAGTCGTGTGGTCAGGTCCGTCGTGGCCCACGGCCTGATCGGGCGGCGCGTGCGGCCGGGTCGGGGAGTGGCCCGCGCGGCGCGGCACGGCGGTCGCGGCCACACCGCCTCCCTGGTCTACTCCCAGGTCGAGGTCCCCGACGGCCGTGGGTCTCCCGGAACCGGTTCGTGCGCGGCATCGGCCCGGTGGCGCGCGGCCCCGTTCCCAGGAGAGGTCGCCGTCCGTGCGCATCGTCGACATCCGCGAGAAGACCGTCCCCATCGAGGCGGACATGTCCAATGCGTTCATCAACTTCTCGAAGATGAACGTCAGCGTCCTCGCGATCGTCACCGACGAGATCCGCGACGGGGCTCCGGTGGTCGGGTACGGCTTCAACTCCAACGGGCGGTACGCGCAGGGCGGCCTGTTGCGCGAACGGATCATCCCGCGGGTCCGCGAGGCCGACCCCGAGAGCCTGATCGGCGAGCACGGCGACCTGGATCCCGAGCTCATCTGGCGTGCTGCCATGCGGGACGAGAAGCCAGGCGGCCACGGCGACCGGGCGGTGGCGATGGGGGTCCTGGACATGGCGTCCTGGGACCTCGCCGCCAAGCTGGCCGGCGTCCCGCTGTACCAACTGCTCAGCGACCGCGCCCGTGACCCGCGCACGCCGGCGACACCGGCCGAGCGGGTCTGGGTCTACGCCGCCGGCGGCTACTACTACCCGGGCCGCGGGATCGAGGCACTGCAGGCCGAGATGCGCTCCTACCTGGACATGGGCTACCGCACGGTGAAGATGAAGATCGGCGGAGCTCCGCTGGAGAAGGACCTGCGGCGCATCGAGGCCGTCCTCGACGTCCTGCCCGAGGGCTGCGACCTCGCCGTGGACGCGAACGGGCGCTTCGAGCTCGACGAGGCCCTGGCCTACGCCGACGCGCTCAGCGCCTACCCCCTGCACTGGTACGAGGAGGCCGGCGACCCACTGGACCACGAGGCGCTGCACCGGCTGGCCGAGCGGTACGAGGGCCCGCTGGCGACGGGGGAGAACCTGCTCTCCTTCCAGGAGGCCCGCAACCTCATCCGCTACGGGGGGCTGCGCCCCGATCGCGACGTCCTGCAGATGGACCCGGCGCTGAGCTACGGGCTCACCGAGTTCCGGCGGACCGTGGCGATGCTGTTCGACTCCGGCTGGAACCCCGACCGCTGCGTCCCGCACGGCGGTCACCAGTTCAACCTGTCCATCGCGTCGGCGTTCCACCTGCGCGGCTGCGAGTCCTACCCCGGCATCTTCGCGCCCTTCGGGGGCTTCGCGGACGGCCTCCCGATCGAGGACGGCTACGTGCGACTCCCGGACGCGCCCGGCATCGGCCTCGAGCAGAAGTCCTCGCTCGCTCCCGTCCTGGAGGACGTCCTGGCGTAGCCCCGGCCCCGCAGGGTCCCGCCACGAGCCCGGTGACGTACTGGAGCGGCCACCCTTCAGGGACCCGCGCCGAGCGGGCGAGGCGTGGGGAGAAGGGTGGTCCTTCTACTACTCCTCCTCGAACACGACCTCGCGCTTGCGCCGGACCGCCGGCAGCACCGCGATGACGAACGCCGCGGCCGCCAGGAGCAGCAGGGCCAGGGACAGCGGCCGGGTCAGGAAGACGGTCGCGTCCCCCTGCGAGATGGTGAGGGCCCGGCGCAGGTACCGCTCCAGCAGCGGCCCGAGCACGAAGCCCAGCAGCAGCGGCGCCGGCTCGCAGCCCAGTTTGATCAGGACGTACCCGAGGATCCCGAAGAACGCGATCGCGTACACGTGGTAGGCGTTCAGGCTGATGGAGTAGGTGCCGATCGACGCGAAGGCGATGATGGCGGGGAAGAGGACCCCGTAGGGGATGGTCAGCATCTTCACCCACAGGCCGATGAGCGGCAGGTTGAGCAGGACCAGGAAGAAGTTGCCGATCCACATCGAGACGATGAGGCCCCAGACCAGCGCCGGTTCGTCGGTGATGACGTTGGGCCCGGGGGTGATCCCCTGGATGATGAAGGCGCCGATGAGGAGCGCCATGATCGAGTTCGCCGGCAGGCCGAGGGTGAGCAGCGGGATGAAGGAGGTCTGGGCGGCGGCGTTGTTGGCCGACTCCGGAGCCGCGACCCCCTCGATCGCGCCCTTCCCGAACTCCTCGGGCCGCTTCGAGACGCGCTTCTCCACGGAGTAGGACACGAACGAGGCGAGGACGTGCCCGGCGCCGGGGAGGATGCCGAGGGCCGACCCCAGTCCCGTACCGCGCAGCACCGGACCGGTGATCCGGCGGAAGTCAGTCTTGGTGAGCCACAGGTTCTTGACCTTCTCCACCACGACCGACCGCGTCATGGTGCCCTCCAGGTTGCGGAGGATCTCGGCGACGCCGAACATGCCGACGGCCAGGGAGACGAAGTTGAGCCCGCCGAAGAGCTCGCGCTGACCGAAGGTGAAGCGCGGGGTGCCCGTGGCGATGTCCTGGCCCACCGTGCCGAGCAGCAGCCCGAGGACGATCATGGCGAGCGCCTTGACCGTCGAGCCGCTGGCCAGCGTGATGGAGGCGATCAGGCCCAGCACGACCAGCGAGAAGTACTCCGCCGGGCCGAACTCCAGCGCGAGGCGGGAGATCGGCACGGCGCCCAGGGCCAGAACGATCGTGCCGACCGTGCCGGCGAAGAACGAGCCGAGCGCCGCCGTGGCGAGCGCCGGACCGGCACGGCCGTTCTTGGCCATCTCGTGACCGTCGATCGCCGTCACAGCCGCCGACGACTCGCCGGGGAGGTTGATCAGGATGGCGGTGGTCGACCCGCCGTACTGGGCCCCGTAGTAGATGCCGGCCAGCATGATCAGCGAGGTGACCGCCTCGAAGCCGAAGGTGATCGGCAGGAGCATGGCCATGGTGGCGGTCGGCCCGATGCCGGGCAGCACGCCCACCGCGGTGCCCAGGGCGACACCGATGAGGGCGAACAGGAGGTTCGTCGGCGTCAGCGCCGTCTCGAGCCCGAGCGCGAGGTTGTCCCAGACGTCCATCGGCCGGCTACCCCTGCAGCCAGGGGCCGAAGTACGGCAGCCGGAGCTGCAGGGCGACCACGAAGATCAGGACGCTGAGCGCGGTGAGGCTCGCCGCGATCACCAGGGCGGGGATCACGCGGGCACGGCGGCCCGCCATCGCCGACAGGAAGACCGTCACGAGCAGCGTGGGGACCAGCCCCAACCCGCGCACGGTGAAGCCGAAGAAGAGGAGGCCGCCCACGAGCAGTGCCACCGCCTTCCACGGGACCGGTCCGAGGTCTTCCGACTCGCCGGCGGCTCCCTTGACGGCGATGACGATCCCGAGCAGGACGAGCACCCCGCCCAGCACCAGGGGGAAGTAGCCCGGCCCCATGTCCAGGGCGCTGCCGATCTCGTAGGTGGATGACGTGAGGGCGAACGCCAGTCCGAAGCCCACGAAGATGGCGCCCGCGAGCAGGTCCTTGCGGGCTCTGTGCGTGTTCACGAGTGAGGATCCCCTACGGATCGAGGACGGCGGTGGGGCGACGAGTGCCGCCCCACCGCCGTCGGTGGTCAGTCCGCGGAGACGCCGGCCTCTTCGATGATCGGCTGCCAGAGGTCGATCTGGCTGGACAGCCGCTCGGTGTGCGCCTCCGGCGTCGCCTCCTCCTGGGACGAGGGTGCCGCGCCGAGCTCGGCCAGCTGGTCGATCACGTTCTGGTCCTGCAGGGCCACCTGGAGGGCGCCGGTCAGCTCCTGGACGATCTCATCGGGGGTCTCGGCCGGGACGTAGAGGCCGTGCCACACGCCCACCTGGAGCTCCGGCAGACCGGCCTCCTCCGTGGTCGGCAGGTCGGGCAGGCTCTCCACCCGCTCGGCCGTGGTCACCGCGTACGCCTTGATCTCGCCGGCCTGGATCTGGCCGGTCGTGTTCGTGGTCTGGTCGCACATCAGGTCGACCTCCCCGGCGACGAGGTCGGTCAGCGCGGGACCGGTCCCCTCGTAGGGCACCTCGGTGAGCTTCACGCCGAGGGCGTCCTGCAGCAGCAGCCCGCACAGCTGCGAGGCGGCGCCCACGCCGGCGTTGGCGAGGGTGACCGTGTCGGCGTTCGCCTTGACGTACTCGACCATCTCCTCGAACGTCTGGGGCTCGAAGTCCTGCCGCGCGACGATCGTCATCGGGACCTCGGTGACCAGCCCGACCGTCTTGAAGTCCTCCAGCGGCGCGTACGGCAGGTTGTTGTACAGCGACGGCGCCGTCGACATGCCGATGTGGTGCATCAGGACGGTGTAGCCGTCCGGCTCGGCCGCGGCGACCTCGCCGGCCGCGATCGTGCCGCCGGCTCCCTCGACGTTCTGGACGACGATCGGCTGGCCGAGCTCCTCGCTCATCGGCTCCGCGATCAGCCGGGTCACCGTGTCCGTCGGGCCGCCGGCCGAGAACGGCACCACGAACGTGATGTCCCCGTCCGGGTAGGCCGCCGCGGCATCGTCCCCGCCGCCCCCACCGCCGCAGGCGGCGAGGGTCAGCGTGGCGGCGGCCAGGCCGATCAACGGTCGGGTGCGGCCGAGGCGCGGGTGCGCGGCGGCGTCGTACGAATGGCCCTGTCGCATCAAGTGGGTCCTTCTGGGTTGTGTACGGCCCGGAGTGGCGGAAAGGTATCACCCTGGTGACGCGCGACACACCGGATGGACGGCACGCGCCCGAAGGGGTGAGCGACGAGGAACGCCAGGTCAGGTGCCCAGCGCCGCCGCGAGCTCCTCGAACGAGGCCACGGAGACGTCGGCGTCCGGGTCGGCGGACGGCGGTACGACACGGCCGCCGAACTCGTCGGGCCGGTGCACGTAGGCCGTCCGCAGCCCCCGCGCCCGCGCCGCGGCCAGGTCCTCGAGGTGCGCCGCCACCATGACCACCGAGGACGGCGGCACCGCCAACAGCTGCGGCGCGGAGTCGTAGACCTCCGGGTCGGGCTTGTAGTGCCGCACCACCTCGGCCCCCAGCACGCAGTCCCACGGCAGACCGGACCGCCGCGCCAGGTCCACCTGCAGCGCCACGTTGCCGTTCGACAGCGGCGCCAGCACGTACGAGCGGGCCAGCCGGCGGAGACCCGGCAGCACGTCCGGCCACGGGTCCAGCCGGTGCCAGGCGAGCACCAGCTCGTCGCGCACCGCCGCCGGGACGTCGGCCAGCCCGGCAGACACCAGGACGTCCTCCAGCGAGGATCGGTGCAGCTCGTCCAGCGGCGTCCACGGCAGCTCGCCGGAGCGCACCCGCTCCATCGACGGCACGTACCGCCCGCGCCAGTCGTCGGCCAGCGCGGCCGCGTCGACCGACGGGCCGAGCAGGCGGCGCACCTCGCGGGCGAGGCCGCCGCGCCAGTCCACGACGGTGCCGAAGACGTCGAAGACCAGTGCGCGGACGTCCACGGTGGTCACCAGCCCGCCCGCGCCACGAACTCGTCCTCCATCAGCGGTCGCACCGTGCGCATGTAGGTCCCGGTGACGTGCCCGTCGTCCCGGTACACCCAGATGTTGCCGACCAGCGCCGGGCACAGGTCGTCGGTGCAGAACAAGGAGCTGGTGTCCATCAGGCTCACCCCCGGGGGGAGGACGGCCTCCGCCGTCTCGAGCAGGCCGTCCGAGTAGACCCACGAGCGTGGGGTCCCGCACCGGTCGGTGGCACCGCCCCACTCGGCCACGCAGTCGGGGACGTCGTGCAGGTGCCGCGGGCTGTCCCGCATCGCGATCACCGGCAGCCCCGCGTCCGAGAGCTGCTGCCAGGCCTCGAGGAACCCCGGTGGCAGGATCTCCGCGTCGGTCCCGTAGGCCGTCCGGGTGCCCACCGTGACCACGAGGTCGGGCTCTCGGGCGACGATGCGCTCCACCAGCCGGGACTGCCAGGCCACGCACCCCTCGTGCCCGGGGGTGCCCTCCTCGAAGAACTCCGACTGCGTCGAGAGGCTGCAGCCGGCGCGGATGAGCGAGACGAGCTCCCACGAGTACCGCTCCGCGAGGTCGGCCAGCGGGGACAACCAGTGGGCGGCGTGAGAGTCGCCCACGACGACGATCCGGCGTTCGCGGTCGTCGGATCCGAGGACGCAGATCTCGGTCTGCGTCGGCACGGCGTCGGGCGGGTCGTCCTCCACGGTGCACTCCGCACCGGGCATGAAGGGGTGGTCGTCCCGGATCACCGACAGGGACGGCATCGGCTCGACCCCGGGGATCCCCCCAGTGGCCACGACGGGGGAGGTGAGAGCCACCGCGCCGGGATACCTGGGGTCGTCGGTCGCCGCGGCGACGCGGGCGGCCTCGCGGTCGAGCCAGACGGTGGTGACCGTCCCCAGGGCGAGCAGGGGAGCCATGCCGGCCGCCACCAGACCCAACGCGTGGACGGGGGGCCGGGGGCGGAGCCGCTCGGCGGCGGGCTGTTCGACCAGGCGGTACGTGGCCTCGGCCAGGGCGAGGGACAGCAGGACCACGGCGGCCGCGCCCTTGATCGACGGCGCATCCCGCCCGGTGTGCACCAGGTACAGCACCAGGACCGGCCAGTGCCACAGGTAGAGCGCGTAGGACCGCGCCCCCAGCCACCGCAGTGGGCGCGAGCCCAGCAGGTGGTGCACGCCGCGGCGCCCGCCGGAGTCCGCCACGAGCAGCAGGATGAGCGCGCACGTCACCGGCCAGGCGGCCTGCCAGCCGGGGAACGTGTGCGCTCCGTCCAGCACCGCGCCGCAGGCGACGAGCGCGACGACCGCGCCCCAGCCCAGCAGGACGCCGGTCCGCCGTCCCGGCCGGACCCTGCCGAGTACCAGGGCCACCAGGGCGCCGGCACCGAGTTCCCACAGCCGGGGCGACGTGGAGAAGTACGCCACCTGCTGGTCGGCCCGCGTCGCCACCACCGACCACGCGAAGGACGCCACGGTGACCGCCGCGACGGCCAGGACGGCGGCCGGGCGGGCGAACCGGCGCCGCCGGCCGCGGAACAGCAGCGCCCCGGCGGCCACGACGACGGGCGCCGCCAGGAGCACCTGGACCTGGATCGACAGCGACCAGAACTGCTGCATCGGGCTGGCGATGGCGTTGCTGGCCGCGTAGTCGACCGCCTCGGCGACCAGGTGGTGGTTCTCGGTGAACGTCGCCGAGGCGAGCAGGTGCCCGGCGAGCTCCCGCCACCGCGTCTCCGGCAGGACGAGGGAGCTGACGGCCACGGTGCCGGCCAGGACCAGCACGGCCGGTGGGACCAACCGGGACAGGGTCCGCGTGATCGACGTCAGGGGGCGGACGCCGCCGCTCCGCTCGACCTGGCGGCGGAGGCTGTGCACGAGCAAGAAGCCGCTCAGGGCCAGGAAGACGTCGACGCCGCCCGACACCTGGCCGGTGGTGACGTGGTAGCCCACCACCAGGGCGACCGCCACGGCCCGCAGCCCCTCGATCTCCGGGCGGCGCGCGGCGCGTGTGCGTCGAGGGTCGGACGTGGTGGTGTGGTCGATCAGAACAGACATGACCGTGACTCGTCGTAGAGGACAGGTCCTCCGAGGGTAAGGGGCCGGGCGGGCTCAGAGCCCGAGCGTGGCGGACATCTCGGCGCGCAGCCGGTCGAGCTCGTCGGCGCCCCGGCCGCGCGCGGCGATGATCCCGGCGTCCTCGTGCACCGGGACGACCGTCTCCAGGTACGCCTTGAGCTTGGGCTCGGTGCCGCTGGGCCGCACGATCACCCGCATCCCGTCCCCGAGCAGCCGGACGGCGTCCACCGCGGGCGTCTCGTCCAGCAGGTCCGAGGCGGTCACCTCGCGGCCCAGCAGCCGGGACGGCGGCGCCGACCGCAGTCGCGCCATCATCGCGCCGATCCGGGAGAGGTCCTCGACCCGCACCGACAGCTGCCCCGTCGCGAACAGCCCGTGCTCCACCGCCAGCTCGTCGAGGCGGTCGGTGAGCGTGCGGCCGGATGCCTTCAGCTCCGCGGCCAGCAGCGCGACGGCGAGCGCGGCGGAGATGCCGTCCTTGTCCTTCACGACCTCGGGCGCCACGGCGTAGCCCAGCGCCTCCTCGTAGCCGAAGACCAGCGGCTCGTCGTCCGTCCCCGCGCGGACGATCCACTTGAACCCGGTCGGCGTCTCGGCGAACCGGGCGCCGTGCGCCCCGGCCAGGGCGTGCAGCAGCGAGCCGCTGACCAGCGACGCCGCGTACGTGCCGCGCACACCACGACGCAGCAGCCAGTCGGCCAGCAGCCCGCCCACCTCGTCCCCGGTGAGCTGGCGGCCGTCGCAGACCACCGAGCAGCGGTCGGCATCGGGGTCCTCGGCGATCGCGACGTCGGCGTCCACCTCGGCGGCCAGCGCCACCAACAGGTCGACCGCGCCGGGCTCCTCCGGGTTGGGAAAGGTGACCGTCGGGAACGCCGGGTCGGGCTCGTCCTGCTCGGGCACGCTCACCGGCGGCGCGAGACCGGCCGCGGCGAACACCGCTCGCGTCGTCGCGGCGCCCACCCCGTGCATCGCGGTGTAGGCGACGGTCAGCCCCTGCCGCACGATCGCCGGCACCGTGGCGGGATCCAGGGCCCGCACGACCGCGGACACGTAGTCGGCCTCGACGTCGTCCCCGAGCGTGAGCCAGTCGTCGGACGTCGGTACCTCGCGCGCCGGGCCGACCGCGGCGATCGCGGCCTCGATCTCCCGGTCGGCCGGCGGCACCAGCTGCGCGCCGTCGCCCAGGTAGACCTTGTAGCCGTTGTCCTCGGGCGGGTTGTGGCTGGCGGTGACCATCACCCCCGCCACGCACCCCAGGTGCCGGACGGCGAAGGCGAGCACCGGCGTCGGCAGCGGCCGCGGCAGCACCTGGACGGCGAACCCGGCCCCGCTCAGCACCGCCGCCGAGACCCGGGCGAACTCGTCGGAACGGCGCCGGGCGTCGAAGCCGATCACCACGCCGCCGCCCGCGTGCCCGGCGTCGGCCAGCCAGCGACCCAGGCCGGCGGCCGCGCGGGTGACCACGGCGGCGTTCATCCCGGCCGGCCCGGCGCGCAGCGGGCCGCGCAGGCCCGCGGTGCCGAAGGTCAGCGGCCCGGCGAAGCGGCGCTCCAGCTCGGTGTGGGCCCGGGGATCGGTGGGCGCCGCCTCGATCAGCGCCTCGATCTCCGCGCGGTCGCCGTCGTGCGGGTCGGCGTCGGCCCAGGCGCGCGCCGTCTCGAGCAGGCTCACCGGTCGGCTCCGCTGCCCGGCGCGATGTCGGCACGCGGAGCCGGCGGCCCGATGTGCTCGACGTCGAACCCGGCCGTCGTGAACTCGCCCCCGACCCGGCCGTGCACCGGGTCCGCGGGGTCGGGCTCGCCGTGCACCTCCACGAGCGCCGCCGCGTACGGCTCGGCGTCGTCGGCCGGCTCGTAGCCCAGCGCGCGGGCGGCCGTGAGGTCCCACCAGCCGCGGGTGTTGGCCGAGACGCCCCACACCACGGCGAACCCGGGGGCGGGTGCCTGCAGCGCGGCGTCGACCAGCGACACCTGGTCGGTGGGGGAGAGCCACGTCGACAGGTGACGGGTCGTCGTCGGCTCGGGGGCGGCGGTGCCGATGCGCAGGCAGACGACGTCCAGGCCGTACCGGTCGGCGTAGAGCGAGCCGAGCGCCTCCATCGCCACCTTGGACACCCCGTAGAAGGTGTCCGGCCGCGGCGGGCCGTCGGTCTCGCGCAGCAGCCCCTCGGCCGGGCGCGGGGTGAAGCCGGTGGCGTGGTTGCTCGACGCCAGCACCACCCGGGGGACGCCGGCCTGCCGCGCCGCCTCCAGCACGCACTGGGTGCCGTCGATGTTGACGTGCGAGACCGCCGCCCACGTCGACTCCCCGGAGATCCCGCCGAGGTGGACCACGGCGCTCGCGCCCTCCGCGGCCTCGGCCATCGCGGCCAGGTCGGTGACGTCGGCGACCACCTGCTCCTCGCCCGGGCGGGTGTCGGTCAGCGGGACGACGTCCAGCGAGCGCAACGCCCAGCCGCGCTCGGGCAGCCCGCCGCGCAGCACCGTGCCGATCCGCCCTGCCGCACCGGTGAGGAGCACCGGCCCGCTCACCGGGCCCGCCCTCCGGCCATTTCCGCGGAAATGGCCGTCACCGCAGCCGACCGATGAACTGCACCAGGAACTCGCCCAGCCGGCCCGCCGCCGCCCTGCCCGCCGCGAGCACCTCCTCGTGGTCGAGCTTCTCGCCGGTGATCCCGGCCGCGGCGTTGGTGACCATCGACAGCCCCAGCACCTCCAGCCCGGCGGCGCGCGCCGCGATCGCCTCCAACGCCGTCGACATGCCCACCAGGTCCGCACCCAGCGTGCGCAGCATCCGGATCTCGGCCGGCGTCTCGTAGTGCGGCCCCGGCAGTGCTGCGTAGACGCCCTCGGTCAGCGACGGGTCCAGCTCGCGGGCCAGCGACCGCAGCCGCGCGGAGTACAGGTCGGTGAGGTCGACGAAGGTGGCCCCGACCAGCGGGGAGCGGGCGGTGAGGTTCAGGTGGTCGCTGACCAGGACCGCCTGGCCGACCCGGTGCTCGGGTGCCAGCCCGCCGGCGGCGTTGGTGAGGACGACGGTGCGCACCCCCGCGGCGGCCGCCGTCCGGACGCCGTGCACCACCGGCTCGACCCCCCGGCCCTCGTACAGGTGGGTGCGGCCGAGGAAGAGCAGCACCTTCCGGTCGCCCACCCGCACCGAGCGGACCTCGCCGCCGTGGCCCACCGCGGTCGGGGCGGCGAAACCGGGGAGCTCCCCGATGGCGACGCTGCCCTCGACGGCGCCGAAGGCGTCGGCGGCCGGCGCCCAGCCCGACCCCATGACGACGGCCACCTCGTGGCCGGTGCCGAGCGCGCCGGTCAGCTCGTCGGCCGCGCGGGCGGCCAGGTCAGCGGGGTCGGGAGGAGGAGGTGCACTCACACACGGGACGCTAGCCCGGAGCCCGGACGCCGGCCCGGGGGCCGCGAGGGTGAGGAGCCACACGGACCCCAGGCGTCCCGCCGTGGGCGTGTCCGCTGGAGGCGGCGGAGCGGGAGGCCGACTGTGTCGGGGTGCAGCGCACCGACATCGACGGCGTCCCCGTCTTCACCGCCGACGGCCCGGCACGGACCACCGCCGCCCTCGTCTTCGGGGTCGGGCTCCGCGACGAGACGTTCGCGACCATCGAGGTGACCCACCTCGTCGAGCACCTCGCGATGGGTGCGCTGCCCAAGTCCCACCTGCGGTGCAACGCGGTCACCGACGTCGACACCACGACCTTCCACGCGACCGGCCGTCCGGAGGCCGTGGGCGCGTTCCTCGAGGGCATCTGCCGGGCGCTGGCCGACCTGCCGACCGAGCGGATGGAGCTCGAGGTCGGCGTCCTGCAGGCGGAGAACTGCTCCACCGCCCACTCCACGCTCGGCGCGCTGTGGGCCGCCCGCTTCGGCCTGACCGGACCCGGCCTGGTCGTCGCCGACGGTCCGGGCCCGGAGTACCTCACCGAGGAGACCGTCCGGGCGCACGCCCGCCGCTGGTTCGTCCGCGGCAACGCCGCGCTGTGGTGCACCGGCCCGCTGCCGGCCGGACTGCGGCTGCCGCTGCCGGCCGGCCCGCGTCCCGAGCGCACCGTCCCGGCGCCGCGGCCGCAGACGGGGCCGGTGTGGACCAAGGGGCACGGCGCCGGCGTCGGCCTGCTGCTGTCCGCCGGCCGCGCGGGCGACCCCGCGCTGACCATGGGCGTCGAGGTGCTCAAGGAGCGGCTGCGCGACACCGCCCGCCTCGCCCGCGGGCTGAGCTACTCCGTCGACTCCATGGCCCTCGACGTCACGGCCGACCGGCGGGAGGTGGCCGTCGTCCTCGACGCGCGGGAGGGGCAGGAGGCGGCCGTCGCCGGCCTGCTCTGGCAGGCCTACACGGAGCTGTGCGCGTCGGGTCCGACCACCGCCGAGCTGGCGCACGCGGTGGCCGGCTTCGAGGAGGAGCTGGACGCCGACGAGCGCGCCGTCGTGGAGTCCGAGCTCGCCGACGCCGCCTACTGCGCGGTGAGCGGCCTGCCGTTCCGCCCGGTGCAGGACGTGCTGGAGGCCTGGCGGACGACGCCCGCCGAGCGGGTGGCGGCGGCGCTGCGCGGCACCTCCCCGACGGCGATCCTCTACGTGCCCGAGGAGACCGACTACGCCGGTCCGGGCGGGCCCGTCGAGCGCCGGTTCGTGTGCAACCTGCAGGCCCGGCTGCCGGTGGGGGAGACCTTCCGGCCCTCGGCGCTGGCCCGGCTCTTCTCCCGGGAGAACAGCCGGGTCGCCCTCGTCGTCGGCGAGCGCGAGCTGGCCCACCGCGACAGCGACGGCGACGTCCACAGCATCCCGTGGGAGCTGGTCGAGGCCGCCCTGCCGACCCAGGACGGCCGGGCCGTCTTCGTCGTCGGGCGCAACCTGTGCAGCGCCGTCGTGGACGAGGAGCGGTTCGGACGGCGGGCGGTCGCGGCCGTGCAGGCGCGGGTGCCCACCGCCCGCTGGCTGCCGCGTCCGAGGACCGCGGGGGACGACCTGGTCGGGGCCGCTTCCCCGGCGGCCGGGACGGCGGGTCGTCCCTAGACTCCCCA
Organism: Geodermatophilus chilensis; assembly: GCF_002802985.1. GTDB lineage: Bacteria > Actinomycetota > Actinomycetes > Mycobacteriales > Geodermatophilaceae > Geodermatophilus > Geodermatophilus chilensis. Next base: position 14,487 of record NZ_NVPT01000078.1, read on the forward strand.
GGGTGCAGATCCCGTTCCGGTCCTCCGAGCGAGCCAGCCTCGGCGTCGAGTGGGAGCTGCAGCTCGTCGACCTGCAGACCCGGCAGCTGACCGCGGGAGCCGTCGAGATCCTCGAGGAGATCCGGCCCGAGGGCCTCGACGAGCACCCCAAGGCCAAGCACGAGCTGCTGCAGTCGACCGTGGAGATCATCACGGGCATCTGCACGACCGTCGCCGAGGCCAAGGCCGACCTCGCCGGCACCCTCGCCGAGGTGCGGGCCGCCGCCGGACGCCACGGGCTGGGCCTGATGTGCGCCGGCACCCACCCGATCACCGACTGGCAGACGCAGCAGATCTCGCCCAAGGAGCGCTACCTGCAGCTGGTCGAGAAGATGCAGTGGCTGGCCCGCCGGCTGCAGATCTTCGGCGTCCACGTGCACGTCGGCGTCCGCGCGCCGGAGAAGGCGATCCCGATCGTCAACGCGCTCACCCAGTACGTGCCGCACTTCCTGGCCCTGTCGGCGTCCTCCCCGTTCTGGGTCGGCTGCGACACCGGGCTGGCCTCGGCCCGCTCCAAGGTCTTCGAGGGGATGCCGACCGCCGGCCTGCCCTACCAGCTGTCGGGCTGGGACCGCTTCGAGGAGTACATGGAGACGCTGATCTCCACGCATGCCATCGAGAGCGTCCGCGAGGTGTGGTGGGACATCCGCCCGCACCCCGACTTCGGCACCGTCGAGCTGCGCATCTGCGACGGGCTGCCCACCCTCGACGAGGTCGGCGCGGTCGCGGCGCTGTCGCAGTGCCTGGTCGAGCAGTTCGACACCCAGCTCGACCGCGGCTACACCCTGCCGGTGCCGGCGTCGTGGGTGCTGCGGGAGAACAAGTGGCGGGCGGCCCGCTACGGGCTGGACGCCGACATCGTCGTCGACGACAAGGGCACCGTCCGGCCGGTGCGGCAGGCGATCACCGACCTGGTCGAGGAGCTCACGCCCACCGCCCGCCGGCTGGGCTGCGAGGCCGAGCTGGTCGACGTCGAGCGCGTCCTGGCCGTGGGCGCCTCCTACCAGCGGCAGCGCGCGGTCGCCGCGGCGCACGACGGCGACCTGACCGCCGTCGTCGACAGCCTGCTGGCCGAGCTGCGGCACGGCCTGCCCACCGCCGGCCCCGACCGGCCGCCGGGACCGGTGCCCGGCCCCGCCGACTGCGCCGGGGGTCATGCAGCATGAGGGGCACCGCAGCATGAGGGGCACGGCCGCATGACGGCGTTCCCGGAGAAGCTGGGGACGGCGGTCGACGAGTGGGTCGCCGAGAGGCACCAGCAGCTGGTCGCCGTGCGCCGGCACCTGCACGCCCACCCCGAGCTGGCCTACGCCGAGTTCGAGACGACGTCCTTCCTCGAGCAGCGGCTGCGCAACGCCGGTCTGGACCCCAGGCGGCTGCCCTCCGGCACGGGGCTGGTCGTCGAGGTGGGCTCGGGGGACCCGGTCGTGGTGCTGCGCGCCGACATCGACGCGCTGCCGCTGGCCGACCTCAAGGACGCCCCGTACGCCTCCACCCGCGAGGGCCTGTGCCACGCCTGCGGGCACGACGTGCACACGACCGTCGTCCTCGGGGCGGCGCTGGCCCTCGCCGCCCTCGACGAGCTGCCCGGCACCGTGCGCTGCGTCTTCCAGCCCGCCGAGGAGACGGTGCCCGGCGGCGCCACCGAGGTCGTCGCGGCCGGGGTGCTCGAGGGCGCCTCCCGCGCCTTCGCCCTGCACTGCGACCCCTCCATCCCGGCCGGCAGCGTCGGCCTGCGCACCGGCGCCATCACCGCCGCCTGCGACCGGATGGACGTCACCCTCACCGGCCCGGGCGGGCACACCGCCCGCCCGCAGCTGACCGTCGACCTGGTCGACGCCCTCGGCCGGCTGATCACCGACCTGCCGGCGCTGCTGTCCCGGCAGGTCGACCCGCGCGCCGGCATGTCGCTGGTGTGGGGCGCGGTCAACGCCGGGTGCGCGCCCAACGCCATTCCGCAGCGCGGCCATCTGCGCGGCACGGTGCGGGTGCTGGACCGCGACGCCTGGACCGACGCCGAGACGCTGCTGCGCTCGCTGGTCGAGCGGGTCGCCGCCACCACCGGCGCCGACGTGGAGGTCGACTACGTCCGCGGTGTCCCGCCGGTGGTCAACGACCCGCGGGCGGTGGCGCTGCTGCGCTCGGCGGCGCTGGAGACGGTCGGCAGCGACGGGCTGCGGCTGTCCCCGCAGAGCATGGGCGGGGAGGACTTCGGCTGGTTCGCCGACGTCCTGCCCATCGCGCTGGCCCGGCTGGGCACCCACGGTGGCGGCGCGCCGCTGGACCTGCACCGGGGCACCTTCGACGTCGACGAGCGGGCGATCGGCGTCGGCGTGCGGCTGCTGGCCCGCACCGCGCTGCACGCGCTGGCCGCCGACGCGGGCGGCCCGCTGCCGGGATCCCCGCCGCACCCCGGCCGTTCCACCCCAGGCGCGCGACGGTAGACACTGACGCTGATCCACCGGAGGGAGCCCAAAGATGAGTTCCAGCGATCAGCAGGCCGCAGCACCGGCCGACGCCGAGGTGCCGGCCGAGCACGAGGTCCCCGACGACCTCCGGCTCGCCGCCGGGTTCCCGGCCGCCACCCGGGAGGCCTGGCGTGAGCTGGTCGCGGGGGTGCTGCGCAAGGCCGGACGCGAGGACCTGCCCGACCCGGTCGAGGACGCGCTGCGGGTGCCGGTGGCCACCGGCGTCAGCGTCGCCCCGCTCTACACCGCCGAGGACGCCGGCGACCTGCCCGCCGCGGTCGGCGTCCCGGGCCTGGCCCCCTTCGTCCGCGGCTCCTGGCCCGGGTCGGCCGGCGGCGACGTGCCCGGCGGCTGGGACGTCCGCCAGCGGCACGCCCACCCCGACGTCGCGCTGACGAGGGAGGCGATCGCCGCCGACCTGGAGAACGGCGTCACCTCGCTGTGGCTCGAGCTCGGCGAGGGGGCGGTCCCGGTCGACGCGCTCGGCGACGTCCTGGCCGACGTGTACCTCGACCTCGCGCCGGTGTCGGTCTCCGGCGGGCTGTCGACCGCCGAGGCCCTGCTCGCCCACGTCGCCGGCCGCACCGACCTGGCGCCCGGCGGCTCGCTGGGCCTGGACCCGCTCGGCGTGCAGGCCGCCTCCGGCGAGGAGCAGGACCTCACCGGGCTGGCCGGCGTCGCCCGCCGGGCGCCCGCCGGCTGGCGCACCGTCGTCGTCGACGCCACGGTCTTCCACGACGCCGGCGCCTCGGCCGTCGAGGAGCTGGGCTGCTCGCTGGCCGCCGGCGTGGCCTACCTGCGGGCGCTCACCGACGGCGGGCTCTCGACCGACGAGGCCTTCGCCGCGCTGGAGTTCCGCTACGCGGCCAGCGCCGACCAGTTCACGACGATCGCCGCGCTGCGCGCCGCCCGCCGGCTGTGGGACCGGGTCGGCGAGGTCAGCGGCGCCTCGCCCGACGCCCGCGGTCAGCGGCAGCACGCCGTCACCTCCTCGGTGATGACGACCCGGCGCGACCCGTGGGTCAACATGCTGCGGACGACGGTCGCCTGCTTCGCCGCCGGCGTGGGCGGGGCCGACGTCGTCACCGTGCAGCCCTTCGACGCCGCCCTCGGCCTGCCCGACGCCTTCTCCCGGCGGATCGCCCGCAACACCCAGAACCTGCTGGTCGAGGAGGGACACCTCGCCCGCGTGCTCGACCCGGCCGGCGGCTCCTGGTACGTCGAGTCGCTCACCGACGCCCTCGCCGAGGCCGCCTGGAGCTGGTTCACCGAGATCGAGCGGGCCGGCGGGCTGGCCGCCGCGCTCGGCTCGGGCCTGGTCCGCGACCGGATCGCCGCCGCGTGGGACGCCCGCGCCGAGCGGCTGGCGCACCGCACCGACGCGATCACCGGCGTCAGCGAGTTCCCCAACCTCACCGAGAAGCTGCCCGAGCGGCAGCCCGCCGCGGACCTGCACCCGACCGGGGGGCTGCCGCGGGTCCGGGCGGCCCAGGCGTTCGAGGAGCTGCGCGACCGCGCCGACGCCGCCGAGCGGCGGCCCACGGTCTACCTCGCCACCCTCGGCCCGATCGCCCGGCACACCGCGCGCGCCACCTTCGCCGGCAACCTGTTCCAGGCCGGGGGAGTGGCGACGCCGTCCGGGGACGGGGCCTCCGGCCTCGCCGAGGCGGGGACGACGGTGGCCTGCATCTGCGGGACCGACAAGGACTACGCGGAGTCCGCAGCGACACTCGCCGCGGAGCTGCGCGCCGCCGGGGCCACCGCGGTGTGGCTGGCCGGCAAGCCGTCGCTCGCGATCGAGGGCGTCGACGGGTACGTGTACGCCGGGTGCGACGCGCTCGACGTCCTGCAGCGGGTCCACGAGGAGCTGGGAGTCTCCGGCGATTTCCGCGGAAATCGCCGGATGGACGGCGAGGAGGAGCGGCCATGAGCGGGATCCCCGACTTCGGTTCCGTCGAGCTGGGTCGCCCTGCGGCGGCCGCGACGGCGGACGACTGGGCCAAGCGGTTCAAGGAGACCACCGGCCGTGGCGTGGAGGAGGCGACCTGGGAGACCCCGGAGGGCATCGCCGTCCCGCCGCTGTCCACCCCCGCGGACCTGCAGGGCCTGGACTTCCTGGACACCTACCCCGGCATCGCGCCGTACCTGCGCGGGCCCTACCCGACGATGTACACGACGCAGCCGTGGACGGTCCGCCAGTACGCGGGCTTCTCCACCGCGACGGAGTCCAACGCGTTCTACCGGCGCAACCTCGCTGCCGGGCAGAAGGGCCTGTCGATCGCGTTCGACCTGCCGACCCACCGCGGCTACGACTCCGACCACCCGCGCGTGGTCGGCGACGTCGGCATGGCCGGGGTGGCCGTGGACTCGATCCTGGACATGCGGCAGCTCTTCGACGGCATCCCGCTGGACCGAATGAGCGTCTCGATGACCATGAACGGCGCCGTGCTGCCGGTGCTGGCGCTCTACATCGTCGCCGCCGAGGAGCAGGGGGTGGCGCCGGCTCAGCTGACCGGGACCATCCAGAACGACATCCTCAAGGAGTTCATGGTCCGCAACACCTACATCTACCCGCCCAAGCCGTCGATGCAGATCATCAGCGACATCTTCGCGTTCACCTCGCAGGAGATGCCGCGGTTCAACTCGATCTCCATCTCCGGCTACCACATCCAGGAGGCCGGGGCGACGGCCGACCTGGAGCTGGCCTACACGCTGGCCGACGGCGTGGAGTACCTGGGGGCGGGCAAGGACGCCGGGCTGGACGTCGACGCGTTCGCGCCGCGACTGAGCTTCTTCTGGGCGATCGGCATGAACTTCTTCATGGAGGTCGCCAAGCTGCGGGCCGGGCGGCTGCTGTGGGCGCGGCTGGTCAAGGAGGCCGGCGCGCAGAAGGACAAGTCGCTGTCGCTGCGCACCCACTCGCAGACCTCGGGCTGGTCGCTGACCGCGCAGGACGTCTACAACAACGTCGTCCGCACCTGTCTGGAGGCGATGGCCGCCACCCAGGGGCACACCCAGTCGCTGCACACCAACGCCCTCGACGAGGCGCTGGCGCTGCCCACCGACTTCTCCGCGCGGATCGCCCGCAACACCCAGCTGCTGCTGCAGCAGGAGTCGGGGACGACGCGGGTCATCGACCCGTGGGGCGGCGCGGCCTACGTCGAGCGGCTGACCTACGACCTGGCCCGCCGCGCCTGGGCGCACATCGAGGAGGTCGCCGAGCACGGCGGCATGGCCCAGGCGATCGACGACGGCATCCCGAAGCTGCGCATCGAGGAGGCCGCCGCCCGCACCCAGGCGCGCATCGACTCGGGCCGGCAGCCGGTGATCGGCGTCAACAAGTACCGGGTCGACGCGGACGAGGTGATCGAGGTGCTGCGGGTGGACAACGCCGACGTGCTCGCCCAGCAGAAGGCCAAGCTGGTGGAGCTGCGCGCCTCCCGGGACGACGGCGCGGTGCACGAGGCGCTCTCCCGGCTGACCGACGCCGCCCGCGCGGCGGCCGAGGGACGGCGCGGCCGCGAGCTGGACGCCAACCTGCTCAAGCTCGCCGTCGACGCGGCCCGGGCCAAGGCCACCGTCGGGGAGATCTCCGACGCGCTGGAGGAGGTCTACGGGCGGCACGCCGGCCAGGTGCGCACCATCTCCGGTGTGTACCGCGACGAGGCGCTCGCAGCGGGCCGGGCGGGAGAGGACAACCCCGTGGAGGAGACCCGCCGCCTGGCCGAGGCGTTCGAGGAGGCCGAGGGACGCCGTCCCCGCATCCTGGTCGCCAAGATGGGCCAGGACGGCCACGACCGCGGCCAGAAGGTCATCGCGACCGCCTTCGCCGACCTCGGCTTCGACGTCGACGTGGGCCCGCTGTTCCAGACGCCCGAGGAGGTCGCCCGGCAAGCGGTGGAGGCCGACGTGCACGTCGTCGGCGTCTCGTCGCTGGCCGCCGGGCACCTGACGCTGGTGCCGGCGCTCAAGCAGGCGCTGGCGGACCTCGGGGCGGAGGACGTCGTCATCGTGGTCGGCGGGGTCATCCCGCCCGACGACGTGCCGACGCTGAAGGAGATGGGCGCGGCCGAGGTGTTCCTGCCCGGCACGGTGGTCGCCGAGGCGGCGCAGGGGCTGCTGCGGACGCTGTCCTCGCGCCTCGGGCACTGATGGCGGCTCGGCCGGTCGACGTCCCGGCGCTCGTCGAGGGCGTGCTCGCGGGGGACCGGCGGGCGGTGGCGCGGGCGATCACGCTCGTCGAGTCGCACCGCGCCGACCACCGGGAGCGGGCGCAGGAGCTGCTGGTCGAGCTGCTGCCGCACGCGGGGTCGGCCCGGCGGGTCGGGATCAGCGGCGTCCCCGGGGTGGGGAAGTCGACGTTCATCGATTCCCTCGGTGTGACGCTGACGGCGGCCGGGTCGAGGGTGGCGGTGCTCGCCGTCGACCCGTCGTCCGCCCGGTCCGGCGGGTCGATCCTCGGGGACAAGACCCGGATGGCGCGGCTGTCGGTGGACCCGAACGCGTTCATCCGGCCCTCGCCGACGTCGGGCACCCTCGGCGGGGTCGCGCAGGCCACGCGGGAGTCGATGGTCGTCGTCGAGGCGGCCGGCTACGACGTCGTCCTGGTGGAGACCGTCGGCGTCGGGCAGTCGGAGATCACCGTCGCCGAGATGGTCGACTCGTTCCTGTTCCTGACGCTGGCCCGTACCGGCGACCAGCTGCAGGGGATCAAGCGCGGCATCCTCGAGATCGCCGACGTGATCGCGGTGAACAAGGCCGACGGGCCGGGCGCCGCCGACGCCCGCAAGGCCGCCCGCGAGCTGGCCGGGGCGATCCGGATGCTGCGCGGGCACGACGAGGAGTGGCAGGTGCCCGTGCTCACCTGCGCCGGGCTGACCGGCGAGGGCCTGGACGAGGTGTGGGCCAAGCTGGTCGAGCACCAGGAGCGGCGCGCGGCGTCCGGGGCGTTCGAGGAGCGGCGCCGGTCGCAGCAGGTGCGCTGGACCCGGCAGCTGGTGCGCGACGGCCTCGAGCACCGGCTGCGCGCGCACCCCGGCGTCCGGGCGGCCGCGCCGGAGCTGGAGAAGGCGGTGCTCGCCGGCGAGCTGACCCCGGCGCTGGCCGCCCAGCAGCTCCTGGAGACCTTCCTCCACGACTCCTGACCCGATGTGTGAGCCGGATCACGGACCGCTAGCGGCCGGACGGGGCCGCGCCTGCGGTCCGTCCCCGCTGCCGAGACGAGGCCGAGCCATGCCGATCGACAACCCGTACTACTCCGCTGCGGTCCACGGCGACTTCGAGCTCGCCGACATCGGCGACCTCGTGCTCGAGGAGGGCGCCACCCTCCGCGGCTGCCAGCTGGCCTACCAGACCCTGGGCACGCTCAACGCGGCGAAGGACAACGCGGTGCTGATCCCGACCTGGTACTCCGGCAACCACTCGGTGATGCGGGACACCTACGTCGGAGCGGGCCGGGCGATCGACCCCGACGAGCACTTCGTCGTCATGGTCAACCAGATCGGCAGCGGACTGGGCACCTCGCCGCACAACGTGGCCGGGCCCTACGGGCGGGCCCGCTTCCCGCGGGTGCGCATCGGGGACGACGTGGTCGCCCAGGAGCGGCTGCTGCGCGAGGTGCTCGGTATCGAGGAGCTGGCGCTGGTCTTCGGCGGGTCGATGGGCGCCCAGCAGACCTACGAGTGGGCGGTCCGGTTCCCCGACCGGGTCAAGCGGGCCGCGCCGCTGGCCGGCACCTCGCGGATCTACCAGCACTACGTCATCTGGGCGCAGACGCTGGTCGACGCGCTCACCTCCGATCCCGGGTACGTCGGGGGCTGGTACCGCGACCCCGCCGACGTCCGCGGCGGCCTGCAGCGGCATGCCGGACTGTTCGCGCTGCACGTGCTGTCCAACGAGTTCTGGACCGGCGAGCACTGGCGGGGGCTGGGCTTCAGCTCGCCGGAGGACTTCGTCGTCGGCTTCCTCGAGGCCTACTTCCAGCCGATGGACGCCGGGGACCTGCTGACCCAGGCGTGGAAGTGGTAGCACGGTGACGTCAGCCGGCACACCGACGGCGACCTCGCCGCCGCGCTGGGCCGGATCCAGGCGAAGACGGTGGTCATGCCGATCAGCACCGACAAGTTCTTCCCGCCCGAGGACTGCGCCGCCGAGCAGGAGCTCATCCCCGGCAGCGACCTCCGGGTGATCGAGGACGTGCACGGTCACGCCTCGCTGTTCGGGCTCTCGCCGTCCTACCTGGAGCAGGTCGACGACGCGCTGCGCAAGCTGCTGGAGACGCCGGCCTGACCCCGGGCCGGGTCCGGGCCGGGCCGGGCCAGGCGGGGCGGCGCCGGCGCGGCGGCTCCTCCGCGACGGCTCTTCCGCGATGATCATGAAGTCCCGGTGGGGACTCGCCGGTCGCCCGCCGCGTGTCGCCCCCGGGGCATCATGATCATCGAGATCCACAGCGTGCAGGGCCGTCCACAGATCGGCCGCGGGCCCGCACGGGAGAGCGCCCCGGTCCGAGCGTCGGGGCATGGACTTCGCGCTCTACCGGACGATCGCGCGCCAGGGCGGCGTCTTCACCACCGCTCAGGCCCGGGACCGCTACAGCGACTGGGAGATCCGCCGGCTGGTGCAGGCCGGGCGGTGGCGCCGGACCCGGTGGCGCGGCGTGCTGGTGGACGCAGAACTGCCCGACTCGCCGGTGGTACAGGTGCGAGCGGCCGCGCTGGCGGTCGGTCCGGATCTCGTCGCGTGCCACTCGACCGCCGCACTGCTCTGGGGCTTCGACGTCCTGGGATCAGACGTGCTGCACTTCCTCGGGCCACCGCAGCTGGTCAACCGGCGGCTCCCCGGCGTCCAGGTGCACCCGTCGAGCCTCGGCACGGACGACGCCGTGCTGGTCGACGGTCTCTGGTGCACCTCGGCGGCCCGGACGGCCTGCGACGTCGTGCGCCTGGCCGCACCGATCGACGGGCTGGCCACCCTCGACGCGGCGTTGCGCTCCGCGCGGTGCACGCCGGAGCACCTGGCTGCCGCCGCAGCGGAGCAGGCCGGATTGCGTGGCGTCGTGCGCCTGAGGGAGCTGGTGCCGCACGCGTCGGCGGGAGCGGAGTCGCCCATGGAGTCGCGGATGCGGTGGCGCTTCATCGACGGCGGTCTGCCGGCGCCGGAGGTGCAGGTGGGGGTGATCGGGGACGGGCGCAGCCACTACCTGGACACCGGCTGGCGCGACGCTCGGGTGGGTGCCGAGTTCGACGGCCTGGAGGCGCACATGAGCCGGCAGCAGCTCACCGCCGACCGGGACCGGCACAACTGGCTCACCGAACGGCGCTGGACCCTGCTGCACTTCACGGCCGTCGACGTCTACCGGCGGTACGAGCGCATGGTGCACATCGTCGCCCGACACCTGGGCATCTCCACCCCGAGACGATCATGAAGTCGCGGTGGGGACACGCCCACGGGAGACGGCGTGTCCCCACCGCGACTTCATGATCATCGGGAAAGGGGAGAGGGAGGGGGAGGAGGCGGCGGTCAGACGCCGGTGGAGCGGCACTCCCGGGCGCGCAGGTCGGCGAGGTAGTCGTCCGGGGCGCCGGCGGCCTCGGCGGCGTCGGCGAGCGCGCCCAGGTACCGCGCCGAGGGCAGCCCGCCCTCGAAGGCGTCGAGCACGTACACCCAGGCCACCTGGTCACCGGTGAGCGTGTGCACCCGCAGGTTCAGCTTGCGGTAGAGGCCCTGGTCGGCGCCCTCCCACGCGTCGAGGGCCTTCCCGTCGGCCTCGGTGAGGTCGTAGAGGGCGACGAAGACGCCGGGGGAGAGCGACTCGGTGGGCGCGGTGTCGTCGGGGACGAGGGTGGCCAGCGCCCCCTCCCAGCCGTACTCCTCGGCCCCGAAGGTCAGCCGCCAGCCCTTGATCCAGCCGGTACCGGTGTGCGGGGAGGAGGGACAGCGCCGGAGCATCTGTGCGGGGTCCATGTTCGACCCGTAGGCGGCGTAGAGGCCCATCACCGGCAGCCTACGACCGTGTGGCGCGGCCCTCGGTGGGAGATGGGCCACCACGTCACCCGGAACGGGGAGAATGGGGGGCGGCACGTGTCCACAGCCCAGCGAGAAGGACTCCCATGACCCGCATCGTGATCATCGGCGGCGGACCCGCCGGCTACGAGGCCGCGCTGGTCGCCGCATCCCTCGGTGCGCAGGTCACCGTGGTCGAGCGCGACGGCGTCGGTGGGGCGAGCGTGCTCACCGACTGCGTCCCCTCCAAGACCTTCATCGCCTCGGCCGGGGTGATGAGCACCGTCCGCGACTCGGCCGCGCTGGGCGTGCAGGGCACCGAGCTGGCCACCGTCGGCCTCGGCCTCGCCGCGGTCAACCAGCGGGTCAAGGGCCTGGCCGTGGCGCAGTCGGCCGACATCAAGGTCCGGCTCGTCGGCGAGGGCGTGCAGGTCGTCGCCGGGCAGGGCCGGCTCTCCGACGAGCGCCGCGGTCTGGTCGAGCACCGGGTGGAGGTGCTGGACGGCGAGGGCGTGGTCACCGAGACGCTGGAGTGCGACGTCGTCCTCGTGGCGACCGGCGCCGACCCGCGGGTGATCCCCGGCGCCGAGCCCGACCACGAGCGGATCCTCGACTGGCGCGACGTCTACGACCTCCAGGACATGCCCGAGCACCTGGTCGTCGTCGGCTCCGGCGTGACCGGCGCCGAGTTCGCCTCCGGCTACCTGGAGGCCGGCGTCGCGGTCACGCTGGTCTCCTCGCGCGACCGGGTGCTGCCCGGCGAGGACTCCGACGCCGCCGAGGTGCTCGAGGAGGTCTTCCAGTCCCGCGGCGGCCGGCTCGAGCGCGGCCGGGCCGCCGGGGTGCGGCGCACCGAGAAGGGGGTCGTCGTCGAGCTCACCGACGGGCGCGTCGTCGAGGGCTCGCACGCGCTGATGACCGTCGGTACCGTGCCCAACACCGCCGGGCTGAACCTGGAGGGGGCCGGGGTCGAGCTCGCGCCGTCCGGGCACGTCGTCGTCGACCGCGTCTCCCGCACCAGCGTGCCGGGCATCTACGCCGCCGGCGACGTCACCGGGGTCTTCCAGCTGGCGTCGGTCGCGGCGATGCAGGGCCGGATCGCCATGTGGCACGCGCTCGGCGAGGCGGTCACCCCGATCCGGCTCAAGACCGTCGCGGCGAACGTCTTCACCCATCCGGAGATCGCCACGGTCGGCGTGCAGGAGAAGACGCTGCCCGAGGGCGCCGACATCGACGTCGTCCGGCTGCCGCTGGCCACCAACGCGCGGGCCAAGATGGCCGACCTGCACGACGGGTTCGTGAAGCTGTTCGCCCGGCAGGCGACCGGCGTCGTCGTCGGCGGGGTCGTCGTCGCCCCGGGGGCCTCGGAGCTGATCCTGCCGATCGCACTCGCGGTCACCAAGGGACTGACGGTCAGCGACCTCGCACAGACCTTCGCGATCTACCCGTCGCTGTCCGGCTCGATCACCGAGGCCGGGCGGCGGCTGATGGGGGCCGACGCACTGGCCTGAAGGACCCCGTCCTCCTCACCGCTCGCAGGCTCGCGGCGAGCCTCCGGACGGGGCCGGCCCGGGACGGGGCCGGTGAGGCGCCTGGGCCGTATGTGACGGCGGGTTCGACTGGATCTCCGGCGTCCGGTGTCGACGCGCGCGCGGGCTGCCGAGGACAGGGGGGATGCGCCCCCACCGGAACACCCCCGCCCCCCGCCGTCGCCGGCAGGGTCAGGGAGAGGGCCAGCGCGGTCGCCGCACCGGCCAGCGCCCGGAGCGGCGACCGCGC